>NZ_JABXKI010000124.1 GCF_017115095.1 Nostoc sp. NMS4
GCAGAAATTTTATCTAAACTTTGAATATAGTCTAGTTAAATGTATTTTTTGTTGCCAAATAGCTTGTGAAACTGAGTTGTTTCAAAAGACGAAAACTGCTTGAGAGTAAATAGCCTCAAGACAAACAACACTATCCCTAATTGCTTTAGGGGTACTGTTAGCGGTAGCAAGCTTTTAAAATTTGCCAGATAACCAAAACAGTAGCCTATCTAAACCAGCAAATTTTCTATCAGACAATTTAAGAGTCTGAGTTTTGACCCGACAATGCACTGAAATTGTTTTGTTAATTTCTTTTGTGAAAAAGAAGCCAAAGTTTTACGTACATATAATAGTACAAAAGCTTCTAGTGACTTAACATAATTGTGCATATTACTTGAGTAATTCTACACACCTAACCTCAAGAACTGCTCCCATAGTCAAAGCCAGATTCTGGTTTTTCAAATATTGAAAAACCATCTAAAAATCTGGGGAAATCTTGGTGATAGTGCTACCTTGGCTCATGTATGAATACACACAGAGCCTATTGGTATTGGCAGAAGATTACCATACAGCCAAAACAACTTTAAACACTGTCAACAACAATTGATTAAAGAGATATGTAGCCATGCAGAACGAGCAATATTTTTCCAAATTGCAGCGCGTGCAAGAACTTTTAGTAACTACAGTGTTAGGGGATATTCCGACACTTCTTCTCGGCCCAAAGTTGCGTAATTTAGGATACCGTAGTATTTTTGGCCAGATAGGCAGCCCAGTGTATATTCAAAATGGTGTTGAATTTAACGGTACTTCTTGTATTGAAATCGGCGCAGGAGTCTATATTTTCCAGGGTGTGCGGATGAATGCGAGAGGACACAAAAATAATCGAATTCATCTAGGAGATAGAGTCGCTATTGAGCGTAACGTTGATATCGGGTCTTTGGAAGATACGTATATACATATTGATGAAGACACCTTCATTGCTCCCAATGTGTGTATTGAGGGGCCAGGAGACATTAAAATTGGTAAACACTGCTTGATTGCTGCCCATTCAGGGATATATGCCAATAATCATAATTTTGCCGATCCGATGGAGCTGATTAAATACCAAGGTGTTACTCGTAAGGGAATTGTGATTGAGGATGATTGTTGGCTAGGACATGGAGTAACAGTATTAGATGGCGTTACTATCGGCAAAGGCAGTGTTATTGGTGCGGGAGCAGTTGTTAATAGAGATATTCCTCCTTTTTCCGTTGCTGTCGGCATACCTGCACGAGTCATCAAAAACCGAATTGGCAAAGATATGGCAAAGCTTTAAGTTGAAAAATAGGGAATGGGGCATTATGTAACCTCGTTCCTAGCCTGGAGGCTAGGAACGAATTCCGAGAGGGCTGCTGCCTCTTGTCAAGAAAGAGGAGGCGGAGCCTCTGGGAATGGGTTCCCAGCCTGGAGGCTGGGAACCAGTTGGAAAATAGGGGATTGGGCATGGGGCATGGGGTAATTAACCTGTTCCTTTTTTAAGAAACCTTGTGCTGTTAGTCAACGTCACAGGAGTAAACAGTCTCTGAGTTATTTCCCAAGGGCATCTACAAAGTCAGGCAACTGAGTATCTTGCACTATTCTCAATAAGCGTAGGATAGGCACTACCAGTCCCCAATCCCCAGAGTCCTCTAAAAAAGGGACGAGATTTGGGTAATATAAAGTAGCTATCTTTTCTGCATGGCAGAGACTGAAAGAAAAGCTTTCTTTGTTTTACCCGTTGGAGATATTTCTATGCTGACTTTAAAAATCGCTGTTTATATTGTTGTTGCCTTCTTCGTAACTATCTTCATCTTCGGATTTTTGTCGAACGATCCAGCTCGTAACCCCGGTCGTCGGGACTTAGAGTAAAGGGCGATAAATCATCCGCGACTTTGGAAGGCGGAAAATACTAAACGCCACGGAAACTTACTAAGCAAAAATTTAGTAAGTTTCTTCCTCCAAGTAGCTTGCTGTAGGTAGCAGAAGGCGACAGTCGGAAGGCAAAATGTATGTTTATCCTTCCCTTTGTCATTTGGCTGTTTGTTAGCCCGATTTTGCTCACTTATGCTTCATCCAGTTCTGCCACCCGATCCACCTTCTATTGTTGAATCTTTACAAACTGTAAATCCCGCCTCATCTGCTAGTCATACAAAGTTTCTTTCAGGTGTAGATACTGGAATACACGAAAAAACAGATAAATCCAAGCAGCCCAAGAGTTTGGCTCAGTTGGCAATTTCGGGTAACACCAAGAGCGATCGCTTATTGTCAATTCCGATCGCCTCAACTGAAGATCGCTTGGTAGTTGCTGAAACGTCTTCTGCATCTCATTCACCAGAAACCTTACCACCAGAAAGTTCTCCACTCATCGGTTCTGCAACTGCTGGGCTTTTGGGGCAGCCACTGGTCGTTAGTTATCCCACGCCGGAGGTGACAACCTCTAATCGCCAAAATAAAGAAGATACAAAGACAAGTCCGAGCGTTGAACCCCGTCCCTCGGAACTTGTTCTCATGTCGGTGCTGCGTAAACGAGAGATGCAAAGAAAAGTTGCAGCCCAGGCTTCCGACCAAGACGTAAAAGGTGAACCTGCTCAAAAAGTCGGTCAGCGAGGTCTAACGACAAGCGGCTTCTCTACGAGAGGCTACGCCAATGCGTCTACGCTACATCCAAACTCTAATGGTGGAGAAAAACAAACCTTTTTGGACTCTTCTAGCTTTAACTATAGAGTTTCTCCAACTCCCCTTGTCTCCCAATCTTTGCGCCCTGTTGAAATTGCCCCAACTGTCGCCAACAGCAATAAGTTAGGCAAATCCAAAGGAGAAATTTTAGTTGAAAAGTTAACCCAACAAAAACAGCAAGGTGATATTACTACACAACAGTCTCTAAAAAAAGACAATATCTCTTTATCTGCTGCGGATCTTGCACCGAGTTCTCAATCAGTACAAAATTTTATAACATTCAAGTCTCGTAACCCGACAAATCAACTCTCAACGCCCATCACTGTAGGATTTAAGTCCAAAGTCCAGCAAGAAGCTCAAGTACCAACGCCTACGCCACAGCCGCAAGCTCAACCATCTCCTACAACTGCGCCAGCTACCACACCGCCAGCCGGGCCGAGAATTGTGGAAGTCACTTCAGATCGGCAAGAGTATGACGAGAAACAGCGAATTATTACAGCTGTAGGTAATGTAATTGTGCGATTTGATGGGGCGGTGGTGGATGCCGATCGCTTGCAAGTCAATTTAGACAACTTGATCGCTGCGGGGGAAGGAAACGTCACCTTAACACGGGGCGATCAGATACTTCGTGGACAACGCTTTACCTATAACTTCGTTCAAGATCGTGGGGAACTGGAAAATGGTAGAGGAGAAATTTATGTACCTTCAGCACAAACAGATTTTGCTTTTTCACCCACGGCTGTAAGTGCTGGTGGAGTTTCAAAACGTCCGCCCAGCGATCGCATTAGAGCCAATCAACCCGTTTCTGGTGTAAGTAGCCCTGGGGGACTTGATGTGACATTTGGTGGCCAGGCAGATGCTAGCAATCTCCCGCCACCGAAAACAGGGGGTGCAGTTAATCGGCTCAGGTTTGAAGCTGAACATATTGACTTTTATCCCCAAGGCTGGCAAGCAAACGATGTCCGCATCACCAACGATCCTTTTTCGCCCCCAGAATTAGAATTACGCGCAGATAAAGTAACTTTGACGCGAGAATCACCCTTGGTAGACCGGATCAGGACACAGAAGCAGCGTTTGGTATTCGATCAAACAGTCTCCTTACCAATTCCTCTGAATGAGCGTACTATTGACCGCCGAGAGCGAGACGTTACACCTGCAATTGTCTCCCCCGGCTATGATGGAAAAGATCGGGGTGGTTTGTATATTGAGCGTGGCTTTCCAGTAATCGATACAGAGCAGACACGCTGGACGATCACGCCCCAGTTATTATTACAGAGAGCTGCACAAGAAGGCACGGGTGACTTAGGCGCACTGTTTGGTGTGAAGACCAAGCTAAATTCTGTTTTGAGTCCACGGACGATAATTCAGGGAACTGGGGAGTTAACTAGTTTTAACTTGAACGATTTGGAAAACAATTTGCGGGTGAATTTAGGATTACGCCAGACATTAGGCACTTCTCTTCCCCACACATTGAATGTCCAATATAACTACCGCGATCGTCTCTATAACGGTACTCTGGGTTTTCAAACTGTCCAGAGCAGTTTTGGCGGCATTATTAGCTCTCCGGTAATTCCTTTAGGAAAAAGTGGCATCAACCTCAACTATCAGGCAAGTGCCCAGTATATTGATGCCAACACCGATCGCCAAGACTTGCTAGAACCAGTGCGGGAAAACAATCGCATTTCACTTGGTCGTTTACAAGGCAGTGCTACCCTCAGTAAAGGGCTGTTGCTATGGCAGGGAAAACCATTACCACCCACTGCCACTGAAGGATTACGATACACGGCTACCCCTGTAGTTCCTTACTTGCAAGCGATCGCTAGCGTCACAGGCACTAGCAGTTATTACAGCAATGGTGATAACCAAAGCACTCTAATTGGTACAATTGGTTTACAAGGGCAAATTGGTCATTTTTCCCGACCTTTTTTAGACTATACCGCCTTTAATGTCAGTTACTCTCAAGGTCTTAATAACGGATTATCACCCTTTTTGTTCGATCGCTCCGTTGATAACACAGTATTGACGGCTGGAGTATCACAACAAATCTACGGCCCTATTCGCTTAGGCTTTCAAACATCTGTTAACTTGGATACTGGTAAAGCAACTAGTACCGACTACATTTTGGAATATAGCCGTCGCACCTATGGCATTACATTACGTTACAATCCGGTGCTAGAGTTAGGCGGCTTCAGCATCCGAATTAGTGATTTTAACTGGGGTGGCGGCACCGATCCATTTTCGGAAATTAAGCCAGTTGTGAACGGCGTACAACAGGATAATTAAGAGTGCTGAGTGCTGAGTGCTGAGTTATGAGTTATGAGTTATGAGTTATGAGTTCTGAGTTATGAGTTATGAGTTCTGAGCCTACACAAATAAATTCAGAAATCAAAGCGGACTGCTAAGATTTTCCATCTTTTGCCCAGTTTAGGGAATGGGGATGACTCGGCAGGCGATCGCACAATTAATTGGTTGATTCTGCACCAGGTATTCTTAAGTTGGTATAATCGCCGCTTAGTTGAACCCGCGATGGTGGTTGGTGTAGGGTTACACAACATCTGTGAACTGCGGCTTGGTACTCTCGCCATTGCTTACGGATTGCAATACTGGCAGCATCATTACCTAAATCGGAAAATCTTAGCCCCGCTCGAATTAGCCAGGATTCCACATCAGTTGTTTCACCAACTATTTCTGAAATCAGATTAATCTTTTTCATGAGTAATATCTTATACGTATATTCTAAATTACTCACTTCACTTTAAGAGAAAGTATCAATACTAGCCAATATCCTTTTTTATCAAAATCATCAATAAAAATGATTCATACCTGAATATAAATACTCAGGTATGAAAGAATGAATTACTAT
The DNA here is from genome assembly GCF_017115095.1 of Nostoc sp. NMS4. Classification (GTDB taxonomy): domain Bacteria; phylum Cyanobacteriota; class Cyanobacteriia; order Cyanobacteriales; family Nostocaceae; genus Nostoc. The sequence continues at coordinate 5,537 of NZ_JABXKI010000124.1, forward strand.
TACGGCTGGTAAACATCATTGCTTTAGCTTCCGAATAAGCCGTTTTCTAGCTCGTAATCACTAGAAGCGATAGCCTAATCCGGCTTGGAAACTGACGGCATCACCATCACTATTTTTGTAAGCATCAATACCCCATTTAGTATCACCGTAAGCAATGACATTGTTGCTAACTTCTGATTCAATACCAAGGGTGACTACAGGTGAATTCTGATTGCCCAAGGGGGTTTTTTGACCTTCATCAGTTACAAAAGAATAACCACCACCGAAGTAAACGTTAGTATTTTTGGCGATGGGCGCATCATAAGTCACTATGGGCATAATTGCAGCAGCATCACCACCATACAGTACGGAACCCCGCACTGAAACAGGTGTTTTAGGAACAGCGTATCGCCCTTGAATATTACCACCAATTTGTGCGCCACTGGTTGCACCAACCGCAACACCAGCACCGATGTAGTTAGCGTTAGTACCTGCTGTTTGAGCAGACGCAACGCCGGCTGAGAGGATAATGGAAGCAACAGCAAGGAAAGAGCCAGCTAATTTGGTAAGTTTCATAGAATTATTCTCACTAGAGTTAAGTAAAATCAATGTTCTCTAGTACTAGAATCTCTCTTTTTACAAAATGTAACCTCACGCATCTGGTTCACCCAAGTGGCTGAATTATTTCTCACCCACTTGGGTGTAATATGAGGCGGTACGGGGTGAGAATTGGGTGGGTAGGGTCATTCAATTTTTCAACAACCTTACTAATATTCTCATCAATTCATCAATATCTTCGACAACTCTGTAGCTATTAATCCCTAGAGTAAAATGTTTATTTACTCTATCAAGACAAGCAAACTGCCATAAGCTCCCTGTACTGACACAAGCAGTTAATATAGGTTGTTCTGCAAGAGTTGGGGAATCGTCCCACAAATCCAGTGCAACCATTTCGGCTACTAATTGAGTGAAGCCTCTACTTAAATCAGCTTGTTTTGCTTCTATAACTAATAGTTGATTTGGTTGGGTAGTTCTAATTAAATAATCTAGTGTACCTTGAAGTTGATGATTGACTCTCAAACTAAATTCTATTCTTAGTTTTGCCTTCGTGTAATGAATCAACTCTAGTACTATTCTAGAAATTATTACTTCTCTTCTAGCCAACTCGGTACTTAGTTCTACATAAGGAAGTGCTTCTTCTATCCTTTCTCTCAATTCGACTAACCTATCCAATTCGCCTGAGTATTGTGGCAATTGAAATACTTTATACTCCAATGAATAACCGAAGGCTTGAGCTAGGTCTTCAGAATAAAAACCACTGTCGAAATATTTGCTAAACGTGTAGATTTGATTTGGATCTAGCTTCATGAGATTTTATTGGTCGTTGTTTTAAGGTCTGATGATAATTAAATTATTTAATCCTATAACTACATATCCTACCTGTAAACCCCATCCTGTAAGCAAATAAACTACTTCCTTATACCATTTCACGAAAAGCCTGATACAAATAAAGCATCAAGAATAAAATCCCAACCTGTAATAGAAGCAACGATTGATGTGTTTAATTGTTCCAATCGCTTCCAAATAAATTCTCTTAATTCATCTAAAGTTGAGAAGCTTTCCCAAGTTAAATGCCTTTTAACTTCCTCCCACAATCTTTCAATTGGATTGACTTGAGGTGTATGCGGAGGCTGAAATATTTAATTGAAGAATTCAGGAGTCAGAATTTAGGAGTCAGAACAAGAAAGTGGAAGATTCAGATCCACCACCCTCTTGTCTTTACGCTGCGCTATCCGCTTTTTCTGACTATAAGTTGATGCTGAATTCTGACTCCTGACTCCTGAATTCTATTTAGATAACAGTTATTTCTTCAAAAAGCGCTGACGTAGACGAGATATAAAAATATTCACCTCTGGTATTTTCAGCCAGGAAGCGATCGCAGCAAACACCGCAATTCCCACGAAGCCAGATATACACAATTGCAACACCACAATTAGTAAACCCGTTTTACCTAACAACTGCTGAGAACCAATCAATGTCCCATAGCTTGCTATCCCACCGACTACGCTACCACCAGCCAAACCCAAAATCGGTAAACTCCACTCGCGCCAAGGTAAACCATTGAGTTTGCGATCGAGCAACCATAACAGCATTAACATTGAGCTACAATTTACACCCACTGTTGCCAACACCAAACCGGGAGCGCCAAAAGGTTTAACGAAAAACCAATCTAATATGATGTTGAGCAAGATGTTAAAAATACTGATGCGAAAAGGTGTCTGTCCATCGCCTAAAGCATAGAATACCCGCACTAAAACATCACGCCCCAAATAGACAAACATCCCAATTCCATAAGCCACTAATAAGGATGAAACTAGCTGTGTGGCTTCTGGCTTGAAAGCACCGCGCTCATATACCACCTGCACAATGGGGACAGATAGCGCCACCATCAGCGCCCCTAACGGTAGCATGGTAAAAGCAGTGAGTAGAAGTCCTTGACGAATGCGTGATTTTAACTCTGGCCAATTTTCGGGGCCAGCAAGTTTGGCAAATATCGGTAATAAAGGCAGTAAAATGATATTAGAAATAATCCCCAAGGGAGTTTGTACTAATAGATTCGCATAGTTAAATCCTGCCGCCGCCCCAGGGATAGGACTAGCAAAATAAAGGTCAGTGGCAACATTAATTGGCATCATTCCAGAGGAAATTGTTGCCGGAGTCATGATTTTAATCACTTCTTGAACGCCTGGAGATTTAAACTCAAATCGCAAGCGTAATGTGCCTAATCCTAACCGCCACTGGACAATTAGCTGCACTAACCATTGGAGAATTGCTCCTGCCAAGGTTCCCCAAGCTAAGACCATTCCCCCGATTAAAGCGTACTCTGGTTTAATAATGTCTTTGCCCAGTTGCATCGCCAAGATTGCAAGACCGCCAACAACGGTAATACTTGATAATAAAGGGCTAATGGAGAGCAACCAATATTGATTGGCGGTATTGAGAGTACCAAAGCCAATGCCAATTAAACCGGCAAATAAAGCCATTGGTGCCATAATGCGGAGTTGTTGAATTGCGATCGCTCTGGTTGTTTCTTGCAAACCATGACCGACTAAATCAATGATCGCATCGGCAAAGAAAATCTGAGCCACTGTCACCAGCAACAGAACTCCAGCTACCAGCGTTGTCACGGTTTCCACTAGGGGAGCCGCTTCTTCTCGCCGCCGCTTGGCTAAAACGCTGACGAGCGCACTGTGTAATGGCCCATTTACACCACCGAGTAAAATCAATAAAAAGCCAGGGATAATATAGGCATAACTATAGGCAGTAGCAGCAGCACCAACGCCAAATGCGGCAGCGATCGCTTGCTGCCGCACTAAACCGAAGACTTTACTAATTAATGTGGCTGCGGCAACAATGCCAGCAATTCCAGCGAAAGAACGAGAGGGTTTTTGATCTTGTTGTGTCACGAATAATACCCGACAACTCTTGCAGAGTGCATACTTTAAACATTTAACCTGAAATTCCGCAGTCTGTCAGGTAAATTTTGACAAATTACTTATTTTACATACTTTCACCCTACAGCCCTTTGGGTATCCTACGGCGGGTATTGGCAAAGCGATGCCTACGGCGGGCTACGCCTACGCTCAAGAACTTAGTTATGTCCTCTGTTGTGTACAAGCCAAAATTATTTTTAATCCATTACGAGGATAGATAAAGAAAGGGGAACTATAACAATAGCCATCTTCTGGGAAATTGTTGAACACTGCAAAAATTTGCAGGTTGTCATATTTTTGACACCCTTTAACTCCATGAAGTTTGGTTTACTGATTATTAAACGACATAATCCAGAGCAATGGAACCCAATTCAAATTTCACGGAATATCAACTTCTCTTGTCAAGCGCTCAACTTCAAGAGCAACTAGAGCAACAAAAGGCTCTGGCGAGTGTAATTGTCCGAATTCGGGAGTCTCTTGACTTAGAAACAATTTTTCAAACGACTGTTACACAAGTGCGTCAGTTGCTAAATGCTGATCGTGTAGCAGTCTTCCAGTTTGACCAAGAGAAAGACTGGGAAGGAGAATTTGTTTCTGAGGATGTTGCACTTGGCTGGGACTCAGCAATGGCAGTAAAAGTTTACGATCACTGCTTTGGAGATCAATTTGCTGCCAGTTATCAACAAGGTAGAGTGCAAGCAGTAGCAGATATTTACAAGGCGGGACTGAGTGATTGTCACGCCGCAATTTTGAGTAAATTTCAGGTACTAGCTAACCTCGTTGTCCCTCTATTGCGCCAAAAGGAACTGTGGGGATTGCTTTGCATTCATCAGTGCAGTGAGGCTCGTGACTGGAAAGAATCGGAAATTGAGTTTATTCGTCAAATTGCTGACCATCTTACCGTTGCGATTCAACAAGCGAAGCATCTCCACGAAGTCAAATTGCAAGCCGCAGAATTGGCTCAAGCGGCTCAACGCGACCAAGTAATTGCTCGGATTGTCGATGAAATTCGCTCACCCCTTGATATTGAAACCATCTTTAAAACAACAACTCAAGAAATACGCCAGCTGCTGCAAGCTGATCGAGTTGCCATCTTTAGCTTTAATGACGATTGGAGTGGTAACTTCGTTGCTGAATCATTTGTGGAAGGTTGGACTCCTTTAGTTGGTGTTCAGCCTGCGATCGCTGATACTTATTTACAACAGACGCAAGGCGGACGTTACGTTAACAATCAGACATTTATAGTAAATGATATTTATCAAGCCGGATTAACAAACTGCCATGTAACCCTGTTGGAGCAATTTCAGGCAAAAGCCTTTGCAACTGCCCCTATTCTCCAAGGAGACAAACTTTGGGGAGTTATTGCTGCCTACCAAAATGCCTCACCTAGACAGTGGCAATCTTATGAAGTGGAATCACTGAGCAAAATCGGCACACAAATTGGTGTAGCAGTGCGACACCATAAGTTACTGGCATACGCTCAGTACCAAGCAGAGCAACAAAAGACATTAACTAGCGTCATTACTCGAATTCGGGAATCCCTAGATTTAGATACAATCTTCCAAACTACTGTCACCGAGGCACGGAAAATGCTGCAAGCAGATCGAGTGGCAGTTTTTCGTTTTGACCCTCAAAAAGATTGGGAAGGGGAATTTATTTCTGAGGATGTTGTACCTGAGTGGAACTCGGTAATCGCAGAAAAAGTTTATGATTATTGCTTCGGTGAAAACTTTGCACCCCTTTACGCCCAAGGTCGAGTAAATGCGATCGCTGACATTCATCAAGGAAAGTTCCCCGGTTGCTACGTCCAAATCCTAGAAAAATTTCAAGTGCGGGCAAATATGGTCGCACCACTATTAAAAAAAGGTGAGCTTTGGGGATTATTGTGTATTCACCAATGCACTGCTCCTCGTTTTTGGCAACCCTCTGAAATTGAATTTGCCAGTCAAATAGCCGAACAATTAGGAGTCGCATTAAAACAGGATTCTTATTTAAAGCAAGTTCAAATGCAGGTTGTCCAGTTAGCAGAAGCCACGGAACGGGAAAAAGCAATGGAACGGCAAGAACTGCTGGCTGCAACTATTGATAAAATCCGCCAGTCACTCGATATTAAAACTATTTTTAGAACCACTACTCAAGCTGTGCGAGAGTTGCTTGAAGTCGAGCGAGTTGCAATTTATCGCTTTAACCCGGATTGGAGCGGTAAATTTGTGGCAGATTCCTTTAAAGATGGTTGGAAACCTGTTGTACAAACCCAACCAATGATTATAGAAACTTTTGAGAACACAGACGATGATAACGAACTTCCGCGTAATGAAACCTTTGTTCCGATTCGGGAAGGTGAAAAATTATGGGGATTATTAGTTGCTTATCAAAATTCGCAACCCCGTTATTGGAAAGAAGAAGAAATTAATTTACTGGCTCAAGTTGGGGTACAACTAGGAATTGCGATTCAGCAAGCAGAATTACTCGAACAAACTAAACGTCAAACCTTAGAACTTACTCAGACTCTGCAAGAATTAAAACAAACTCAAACTAGGTTAATTCAGGGTGAAAAAATGGCAGGATTAGGACAACTACTTGCTGGAGTTGCCCATGAAATCAACAATCCGATCAGTTTTATTTTTGGCAATCTTATCCATTTAGATGAATATACTCAAGAACTATTAAAGGTAGTGAAACTTTACCGTCAAAACTCCTCAATATTGCCAACTATTCAAGAGCAAATCAACAAGAGTGATTTGGACTTTCTCATCGAAGATTTACCCAAAACTCTTGAGTCCATGAAAGTAGGAACAGAGCGGATTTGTGATATTGTGCTATCACTGCGAAACTTCTCTCGTACAGATGAGGCAGAATTGAAGCCAGTAGATATTCATGAAGGGTTGGATAGTACTTTGTTAATTTTAGGGCATCGCCTCAAAAATAATAATGAACGCCCACCTATTGAGATTGTTAAACAATATGATAGTTTACCTTTGCTCGAATGCTATCCCGCGCAATTAAATCAAGTGTTTATGAATCTTTTGAGTAACAGTATTGATGCATTAGAGGAAAAGTTCAACACTATACAGCAAAGGTATTTAAAATTATTACAAACGTGTCCGAGAATACCTTTGACTATCTGGATTAATACGCAAGCCGTTAATAACCAGATTGTAATTAGAATAGCTGATAACGGTCTTGGGATTCCAGAAGAAGTGCGATCGCATATATTTGATCCCTTCTTTACTACCAAAGCACCAGGTAAAGGTACGGGGTTAGGATTGTCTATTAGCCATCAAATAGTAGTTGAGAAACATCATGGTCAGATGAAATGTTCTTCTAAACCAGGAGAAGGAACAGAGTTTTTAATTGAAATTCCCATTGATAATTAGAGGCTACTGATTTTTGACAATTTCAGTCAATTTTAAATAGGGGAGCCGGGAGCCAGGATAAGTAAAGGTTTCCTCCGTTCCCCGAAGGACTCATAACAGGCTAATGCACCAACACCTGAATCAATATAATAATTTATTTTTTTTAGAGTTTAGGATGCGATCGCAGAGTTGATGTTGATACAGCCGCAGAATTAGTATAAACAGCTACTCATTTGATGCGAGGAAATTTTTGATTATTTTAACTATTTCTTGTTTTTCTTGAAACCCAGAACTATAAGTACCAATCAAAGGTACTCTTTCACCAGATTCTAACATTAAGGTAATTTGATGAACTGTACCATCTTCGCCATAAAAGCTTTTAACTTTAATATCAGCAATTTCGTTTAACGAGTACAAAAAAACTGATTTTCCCAATTTTCCAAACCATTTATAGTGGCTGATACTTAAGCTATTTGACTCTTTATCAAAATTACAATCGATAAATGAACCTGACGCTATAATTAATAAACCTAATAATAGGCAAAATATGGTTATGCCAATTGCAGCGTAGACGACTAAAGTATCATCTTTCTTAACTACTAAACTTGTTTCTAAAGGTTGTACTAAGAAATTCTTAATTTTTAATATGATAAACTCCGCTTCTTCGGAAAAATAATCACTGTAAGTAGTTCGTCTAAACGGAATACTTTCTGTTTTAGTGAATAACTGAACTTGATATTTATATATTATTTTTCCCTCTTTATCAGTTTTAGTTTGTTTTTCTAAACGACTTCCAATTAATCCAGAAATTTGTTTTTGGCTTTTTTGATGACCAAAAAAATCAAATTCTATCAGTTGACATATAATTTTTGATGACTTTTGCTCAATACTGGAAGCTTGTAAATTTTGGGGTACACGGTCACAACTAATTTGTGTGATACTTGTAATCGTAAAAATAGTATATAAGGAAATTATCCCTATTTGTCCAATAAAGAACCCAATAAATCTAAGTAATTTCGGTTGAACAATACACTTAAGCTGATTTTGTGTTTGCTCATAAATTTGTATATTTTTATCTCTGACCAAATCCCAAATTAAAATCAAATCGATAGCGAATAATATATAGTGTAATAAAGGAGTTTGATTTTCCATTTTTTCGCAAAAATGTCTCTGTTTTGAAGCTCAACGCTGAGATTCTTTACCTACAACCCAAACTATCTCGCGTTGACACACCCGTAACTGGATTTACGCCATCGGCTCTTTCACACAGCAGCGACACTTGATAACGGTCAATTAAAGCATCGGTAAAATCAGCACCAGTGACATCAGCATCATAAAAGCGGCTGCTCGTCAAAGTTGCTTCAGTAAAAATGACATTTTTCAGGTTAGCACCATCCATAGTCACGCGATCGACTAAAGCGCCGCTCAAGTTCGCATCTTCCAAATTTGCCTTTAATAAAACTCCTTTAGTCAGAATTGCGTTGGTTAAATTCGCTCCTTGAAAATTCGTCCCCCGCATTTCTGCTGCTACAAAAGTTACACCTGCCAAATCAGTATGAGAAAAGTCACGATTTTCTAAATTTATATTGTTGTAATTGATTGTGTTTATCTGAGCAAAAGCCGGTTTGGGATTAAGTATTATCCACCCAAAGGCTAGTAGTAAAATCACAATCAAACCCAAAAAGCGCAGTAAAATCTTTTTCATAACTTTATTATTTGTCAGTAGTCATTAGTCCTCTCTTACAAAGTTCTGAGCGGAGGTTTCCTCCGCTCAGACTTTGCGCTTTGTCATTTAACCAATGACTCATGACTCTTGCCTATTTCCAATCTTTCCCAATGCGGATTGTCAAATCGGATTCTAAATCACCAATGGCAGACACCTCGATTTGACCCAAGCCTAAGACTTTTTGCAAATCAACCCCAACTCGTCGGTTGCCTTTTTGGACAATAATCTGAGTTTGACGTTGGGTATCTGGCCAATCAGGTGCTTTGTAAATATTATTAAAGCCTTTCTGTTTCAGATAAGCAATAACTTTTTCAGTTAACTGAGGTTGATTTGAAGCATTTTGAATAGCAATTTTGAGGTTAGGAACCTGACGCATATCTGGTTTTAGACCAGGTACATTTACCCCAACATAATCATTCAACAGGCTCTGTTGTCCAGTCATATTCAGCCAATAACTATTAGGGTCTTGGCTAAAACGGCTAAAGCTACCAGGCAACACGGTCATTTGGAAATTATCTCGATCTAGATTAAGACCGAAATTGACCAACGCCATCATTTCTTCCATCTTCAGGTTGGTATCAAAGTATTTTCGCATTAGGCGAGTTAATTGAGGCAACCTGGGCAAGATGGTGGGACTATTTAAGCGTTGCAGCAGGGCTGCTGTTAGTGCTTGCTGACGCTGCACTCTCGGCAAATCTCCCAAACCTGGTTCGCGGAATCGGACAAACTGTTCTGCTTGTTCGCCGTTGAGGGTTTGCCAGCCACTGACTAAATTAATCGACAGCCGACTGCTAGAGTCTTTATATTCCATTGATTTAGGAACAAAAACCTCTACTCCGCCTAACTGATCGACTAACTGTCGTAAGCCACTAGTAGAAATACGGATGTAGCGATCGATTGGGGCGTTGTTTAAGGTACGGCTAACTACCCGTGCTGCCAAGACTGGGCCGCCTTTGGCATTGGCATCAGATACCTTAGTTAAACCCTTTTCTCCCTTTTCGGGGATGGCAATCATTGTATCTTTGGGAATGGAAAGTACCCTTGCAGATTTTTCACTAGGGTTCAGTCGTACCAATAGCATGGAGTCACTTTTCCCGGCAAAGCTTTCTGGTGAGCCATCAACAGTACCGCCGACTGGTTCAATCCCCATGATTAAAATATTCATGGGTCGTGAAAGCTTGTACTGGGAGAGTTTGCCCCATAACTCCCCTGGTAATGGGATTTTTACTTCGTCTTTAGGAGCAGTTCCTAAATCGTCATCTGTTCGATCTAAATTGCTCCATAAAGGAGTCCACAGCGCTAACGTTGACACCAGCAGTCCAGATAAGATGATGCCAATGACAACCGTCATAAACCATAACAGCCATCGAGGCATGGTTAAGCCCAGTCTCTCAGAAAGCTGATTGGGAAACGCGCCCACAGATTCTACGACGCTACGGTTCGGATTCGCTGGCTGGTTTAGTTCGACCTGCTCCTCCTCTGAGTCGGCTACTGGTGCTGGTGTTACTTGATTTTCTGTCCGTTGAATTTGCGACGATCGCACGTCACTTTCAAACTCTACTACTACTTGTTGAGACGTAACCGGATTTTCCGACCATTCGACTTGTTTTATCACAATTATCTCCCCACTCAACCACTCCCTAAAAGTATGTTAATCCAAGCTACAAATATTGCCAGTGGAAAAGCTCACTGTAAACTTGTAATGTTCTTCGGTAGGCGTGTATGACAACATGAATACTTTATTGTTCCCCGTAATCCTAGCTGGTGGTAAAGGTGAACGTTTTTGGCCCCTAAGCCGCAAAGACCGACCCAAGCAATTTTTAAGTCTTGATGGTAGCTCTAGAAGTCTATTACAAGCAACCGCCGATCGCTTGTTAGCACTCGGAGGAAGTTGGGATTCCCTGTGGGTTATAACTTCTAGTCAGATAGCTGAAGGCGTAAGACAACAATTACCTGATTTACCAGTTGAAAACTTGCTGATTGAATCGGAAGGCAGAGACACTGCCGCCGCCGTTGCTTGGACAAGTTTAGAAATCAAACAGCGCTATGGTGAAGACGCTGTGATTGGCTTTTTCCCTGCTGACCACTGGATTGCTGACCAAGAGGCCTTTGCACGCACATTAAATGCAGCTACGCAACTGGCAACAAGCACAGCAGCGATCGTTACACTGGGGATCAAGCCTACTTTTCCATCAACCGGTTACGGCTACATTGAGCAAGGTGAAAAAATAGGTAGCTTTAATGAGTTGCCAGCTTATCACGTGAACCGCTTTACTGAAAAGCCCGACCGGGAAACGGCAGAGACTTTTTTATCTACGGGACGTTTTAGCTGGAATAGTGGAATGTTCGTTTTTCGGGCGGGGGTTGTTCTCAAGGAACTACATACCCATGCTCCAGAAATTATCGAACCTTTAGAACAACATGGCCCTGATATCTATCCCCAGTTGCCTAAGAAGAGTATAGACTATGCGTTAATGGAAAAGACAACTCTAGCATACGTTTTGCCAGTTGATTTTGGTTGGGATGATTTAGGAGATTGGAATGCGATCGAACGTTTACTGAAAACAGAAGATACTCCCAATGTGGAACTCGGTACTCACGTAGGCTTAGATACGCAAGGGGCGATTATTTACGCCTCAAATCCAGAGGATGTAGTTGTTACTATTGGTTTAGAGGACGTAGTGATTGTGCGCGATCGCAATGTCACCCTCGTTGTTAAAAAAGAACGTACCCAGGAAATCAAGCAGATCCTCAAAATTCTCCAAAGTGATTCCCGATTTACTGACCTGCTATAAAAGTTAGAACCCTTGGCAGAGGCGAAAAAGTCTATTTTCCTATTATAACTTGACTGTCTGCTATTTTATCTGACAGTTATGGACATTATTAGCTTTGAACCTCTGGCCAAGACAATGGCAATCGACTCTATTACTGCCTATCAAAAATATATTTCTCCGTCCAAAGGATTTTCTTGTTCCCATCGCTTATTACACGGTGGGGATTCCTGCTCTAATTACGTCAAAACTCTTCTGAGTGAACAGAAGCTCCACGAAGCCGTACAATCATCCATAAAAAGATTTCAAGATTGTGCCGCAGCTAGCAAAACTTTAGCAAGCATCAAAACTAGAGCCGATTTCCGTTGTATTGTCATTCCCTGCTGCCTACCTCTTTAACTCCTCTGCCTCTTTGAGTTTTTTACAAAAATGTTCCTCACCCAAACTGTTCCCCGTCAACGAGAAATCCTAGAAGTCTTCCTTCGCAATGGCTGGGACTATATGCGAAGGTTACTTACTGGTGGCAAAGCTGATGAACCTCAACTTCCGACACCTGCGGTTTTAAAAAATATTCTGGTAGATTTGGGGCCAGTTTACGTTAAACTTGGTCAGCTACTCTCTACCCGCCCCGACTTACTGAGCGCCTCCTATATTGAGGAACTGTCAACTCTACAAGATGAAGTACCTGCGGTTCCTTGGTCGGAGATCGAAATAATTCTCCGCAAAGAATTAAAACGTCCATTAGCAGAAACTTTCAGCACAGTTAACCCGATCCCGGTAGCAGCCGGATCGATTGCCCAGACACATCGAGCTACACTAGCAGACGGTCGAGAAGTCGCTCTGAAAGTCCAACGTCCGGGAATTGACATTACTATTGCTCAAGATATTGCTTTAATTCAAGGTATTGCCGATTTAGTGGCGCGGACTGAGTTTGGGCAAACCTACGAAATCAAATCCATCGCTGAAGAATTTACTAAAGCCTTAGAAGCCGAGTTAGATTTTACACGAGAAGCGGGTTTTACAGACCAACTGCGACGCAACTTATCCAAGAGTCGTTGGTACGATCCCACACAAATAGTGGTGGCGGAAATTAACTGGGAGTTGACCACAGAGAAATTATTGGTAATGGAATGGCTGGATGGAGTGCCGTTCTTGGCGGCGGATTTGGATAATGACCCTAACGTTAAAGATCCTGCCGAAAAGCGTAAAGAAATAACTACTTTGTTATTTCGGGTATTTTTCCAGCAACTATATATTGATGGCTTTTTCCACGCCGATCCCCATCCCGGAAACTTGTTTTATCTCAAAGATGGTCGTGTCGCTCTCTTAGATTGTGGCATGGTGGGAAGACTTGATCCCCGGACACAGCAGATATTAACGGAAATGTTGTTAGCGATCGTTGATTTAGATGCTCAAAGGTGCGCTCAATTAACTTTGCAGCTATCAGATTCTGCTCAACCAGTTATTTTATCACGGTTAGAGAATGATTACGATCGCATGTTGCGAAAGTATCACAATGTCAGCCTCACGCAAATCAACTTCAGTCAGATAATTTATGAAGTTTTACAAGTTGCCCGCAACAATAAAATTAGGTTGCCTAGTAATATGGGTTTGTATGCCAAAACCCTAGCGAATTTAGAAGGGGTAGCGCGGACATTCAACCCAGAGCTTAATTTTTTTGATGAAGTCAAACCATTAATTACCGACTTATTTCGTCGCCAGCTAGTAGGGGATAATCCAGTGCGATCGCTCCTACGGACAGCCTTGGATCTGAAAAGTTTGTCTCTCCAATCTCCTCGGCAAATTGAACTATTATTAGACCGTGTTACCTCAGAAACCTTACAGTGGAATTTATCATTGCGGGGGTTAGATGGTGTACGGCGGACTATGGATGATGCCGCTAACCGACTATCTTTTAGTATATTAGTGGGTTCGCTGATTATGGGTGCAGCAATTATTTCCACTAGAGCGCAGACAACTCAGCTATCTTTTTTAAGTACTATCTTGTTTGCCGTCGCTAGTTTATTGGGTTTGTGGTTAATTATTAGTACATTGCGATCGGGACGTTTGCGGTAAAAGCATTTTGAATTTTGGACTTTGAATTGAATTAAGGCAAGAGACGCGATGAATCGCCGTCTCTACAATAATCAGTCTTTTGTAGAGACTACTATTTATTGCGTCTTTGGCGTACAATTTTATACTTCAACATAGGTTTGTATTGTCGCTTTTGCCACAATTTTTATTAACTGGATAATATTCCTGTAATACTCGTCAATTCCATAATTTTTTCAAACTGAAAATCATTAGCTAAATTCTTGATAAAATTTCGTAGTGCAGTATTTTCTGAAGGGATTTGCTCAATCAATTCTAAAATCAGGTCATCACTACATTGAGCTGCGGCAGTGTACAACTGTTTTATCCATTCAGGCGACATTTCAGATAATAGATTCACTAAATCTGTGAGCGTCAATATTGATTTTGGTTTTGGTTGCTTTAGGTTTGTTAGCTGATAGCTTTCTTCTTGATAAATATATTGAACTCCCAAATATTCGCTTAACTTTTCGAGTAATTCTTCCTCGCGGAAAGGCTTATTAATATAAGCATCGCAACCCGCTTTGATTATTGCCTCTCGTTGTTCCTCAAAAGCATTTGCAGTTAAAGCAATAATAATAGTCTTGTAATTTGGGATTGAGGTTGCTTCTCTAGTTTTAATAATTTTTGTGGCTTCATAGCCGTCCATGATCGGCATCCGCATATCCATTAAAATTAGATGTGGTTGCCATGTCTGCCAAAGTGCGATCGCTTCAATGCCATTTATTGCTTCCTGGACTGCAAAACCAATAGATGTGAGGATTTTCATTAGCACTAAACGGCTGTCTTTAGAGTCATCAACCACTAAAATCCGGTATTCGCTTTGAGCGGGCGCTAAACTAATAACTTGGGGTCTAGTTTGTTCGATCTGAATTTCGCTGGCTACGGCTAGACCAATTTGAATATTAAAAGCAAATTTACTTCCCTCGCCAATAGTGCTGGTGACGCTAATATCTCCTCCCATTAGTTGCACGTATTTGCGGCTAATTGCTAAACCTAGTCCTGTTCCCTGTTGCGATTTTCTTCCGGTTTCAGTTTGCCCAAAAGCTTCAAATAGCAAGTCAATTTCTTGTGGGGCAATACCGCGGCCAGTATCTTGTACCTCGAAGAAGAGATGAGGGGGATGAGGGAGATTTTGCTCCCCTTGCTCCCCCTTCCCCCAATCCCCCATCCCCGCCCGCAGCATCACCCTTCCAGTATCGGTAAATTTAATTGCATTTCCCAGGAGGTTAAGCAAGACTTGACGTAGTTTACTTTCGTCAACTTGGATGTATTGGGGAAGGTGAGATGTATATTCAAAGACTAATTCTAATCCTTTGGAGGTGGCGCGGAAACGCAACATCTCTTCGAGGTTTTCTAAGAGGCGAATTAAGTCAAAACTATTGAGATTTAAGGTTATTCTGCCGGCTTCGATTTTAGACATTTCTAAAATGTCGTTGATTAAATTCAGGAGATGTTCGCCAGCACGATTGATGATTGTTAAATTTTGCTGATGTTCAGTTGATAAATTGCGATCGTGGCTCATAACTTGGGTAAAACCAAGGATGGCGTTGAGTGGGGTACGCAGTTCGTGACTCATGTTGGCCAGGAATTCGCTTTTGGCACGGTTAGCAGTATCAGCAATGATTACAGCTTCTTGTAATGCTTGTGACTGCCTTTGAGTTTGCGCTAGCAATTGTGCTTGCTGTAAAGCAACACCCAACTGATTGCCAATTTGAACTAAGATGTTGATTTCTCCTGATTTCCATTGGCGGGGATCGGAATTTTGATAACTCGCTAGCAATCCCCAAAGCTGACTACCATGTAAAATGGGAACAATAATATAGGCTTTAGCTTGAAAGCGCTCTAAGAGATTGATATAAGCAGGATGAAACTCAGCGTTGTAAATGTCTGGGACACAAAGGAAACTTGCACCTGGGGTTACTTGCAGATCGGGATATTCCACCTGGTTATCGGCGCTATCCAAAATTTTCGCTAGACAACGCCCATCTTGTAAGACACCTTCTGTAAGATAAGGATCGTTGTTGTGTTCTTCTATGAGAGAAATCCAACCGTTACCCACTGATTCAGAAACAAATTCGCCATTCAAGTCGGGATTAAAACGATAGACAACAACCCGATCGCAGTTGAGTACTTGTCGTAATTCTTCGGTTGTAGCTGCAAATATCGTCTCTAAATCCAGCGTTTGGCGCATTCTTTGAATCACTTGAGCGATCGCTCTTTCTCGCTCTGCACTCTCACGCAAGGCTTCTTCTGCCAATTTTCTCTCGGTAATATCTGTAATTGTACCGATGTAACCTTTAAGCTCTCCATCATCTCTAAATTCTGGCAAAGCATGACAAATTACCCAGACAACTGTACTATCATCATGCAAGAAACGATGTTCGTACTTATAGGTTGACTTAGCGGCTGTTGCTTGATTCCATGCCAACAATAGCTGCTCGCGGTCGTCTGGATGTACGGCATTTGCCCAACCTATTCCCAGAGAATCTTCTAAACTACATCCAGTAATTTCACTCCAGCGTTGATTAAAATATAAAACATTGCCATCGACATCAGTGTGAAATATACAAGCTGGTGAGGCTTCTGCTAGAAGTTGATATCGTTGCTGACCTGATTGCAAAGCTAGTTCTGCCAATTTGCGATCGTTAATGTCTGCCCAATAACCAACCCATTCGATCGGGGAGTTAGCTTCGTCACGAATTAACCTCATCTTTTCGTAGAACCAGTGATAAGTTCCGTCAGCGTGTAACCAACGGTATTCGTAAGAAATGTACTCCTGCTCAACCAGGGGGGAAAATTTTTCTGATATCAGTTCAATATCTTGGGGGTGGACGCAATCAAGCCAAAAACTGGAGTTATCGATAAATTCCCGCGCTTCATAGCCCACCATTTCTTTAACGTTTTCACTGATAAAAGTAATGCTAAAATCTTCTGAAGTTTTGCTGCTATAAATAACTACAGGGCTAGAGGTGAGCAGATATTGTAGGCGTTCGTTGGCTAAACGTAGTTCTTGTTCTACGTGTTTGCGATAGCTAATTTCTACTAAAACTGTACCGACACCAGAGGGGCGATCGCCTTCACCCACAATCGGAAAATAAGAAGCTAAGAAGTGGCGGATAATATCTGGTTGTTTAAGTGATGGGCTGCTTAATTCTTGATTGAGAATGGGTTGACCAGTTATTAAAACTTGTTGATAAATTGGTTCTACTAAAGGGGCCATGTGGGGTAAAACTTCATTGATAGTCTTGCCAATATGCTCGTGCTGAGGTAGTCCATTAATCTCCGCCAGCAGTTGGTTGATTTGCACAAACCGCAACTGATTATCTACAATATTCATGCCGACGGGCGCACTGCTAAAAAAGGCATTGAGACGAGCTTCTCTGAGTGCTAGTTCTTGTTCTAGGGTTTTGCGTTCAATCAACCCACCCAACTGAGCAGCAACAGCACTGACTAGCAACAGCAAACGCCGATCTACCAATACTGAGCTACGTTTAAAAAACACTAAAACAGCTAATACTTGGTTTCCAGCCAGTATGGGAACACCAAAACCAGCTTTTAATCCCACCTTTGCTGCTTGTAGCGATCGCAAGAAAACTGGTTGTGTAACTTTAGAAACATCTTCTATCCATTCTGCTTCCTGGCTCTGCCAAACTCTTCCTGGTAATCCGACTCCCAGAGCAAATTTCACAGTTTTGCTTTGGTAGCAAAATTCTTCTAAACTGATCTCCTCTCCGTACCAGCCCAGACTGTGTTCTAAAACAGTCCCATCATCATTAGGTATCCATGCTTCACCAAAATCCCAACCAATGGTGTGACAAATTAAGCGCAAGACCACTGCTAAGGCGCTGTTGACATCACTGGCGCGAGTGATAGCTTGGGTTGTTAACAATAACAAACGGCTTTCATTTTCTGCTTGCTTGCGTTCAGTAATATCTTTTGCAGTACCCAGCACGTACCATCGCCCATCAATCTCGATCATTTCTGCACTCAATAGTGTTGTCCTGATTTCTCCTGTTGAAGTGCAGACATCAATCTCATAATTGCGGATGGCTTTTGTTTGTTGCAGGATGTGGGTGAGAAAATTATATTCTTCTAGATTCACCCAAAGATGCAATTCTGCATCGGTGCGATCGATTACCTGAGAACGAGAATAACCAAAAAACCGACAAAAGCTGTCATTTACTTCGATGTAGTGTTTGTTGGGAAGAGTAATTAAGGCGATTGGATCGGGAGAAGATCGAAAAGCTGATGCTAACTTTTTTTCCGAAGCGCGTCGCGCTGCTTCTGCGCGTTGGCGTTCTTTTGCTTCCAATACCAAGGATACTAAATTGCCCAGAGAGCGAGCGAAATTTTGGTCTTCTAGCGTCCAATGATGAGTAATTCCCACTGCTTCCAGACATAAAACTCCTACGGTTTTTCCCTCCAGCCGAACGGGTGTATCGAGTATAGAGGTGATGTTTAATCTGGAGTAAGACGCAGAAAATTCTTTAGTTCTGGGATCGGTATGAGCATCATCTGCGGCGATTAGTTGGTCTTGCTGCAAAGCTGCAAAATAAACTGGATAGTCTGTCGCTAATAAGAAAAGTCCTTCGCTATGTTGATTGCAACTACCCTCAAATAGATCAAAACACTGGATTTTCATGCCTGTTTCGTCATACAACCAGACACTAGCTCGTTCCATCCCAATATTCTTGACAGCTGTTTCTGTGATTTTACTCAAGGCTGTTTTCAAATCAGCTTGATAAAGCGTCTGATTTTGTGCCAATTGTGTTAGTACAAGGTTATGATTGCGGAGCTTAATCGCGCTTTCTTGGAGTAATTTTTCGACTCCGCGGCGCTGTGTAATATTACTAGCAGTGCCTGTCATACCTATAACCTCACCCTGTTCGTTGCATAATGCGATCGCATTCAACATTAAATAAAGTAAGCTACCGTCTTTAGCAACACAGATAGTTTCATGCTGGAAGATAGACTTTCCCTGAAGAACACGCTCAAAGGCTATTCGATCTTGAGCAACTTGTGTAGGCGAGATAAAATCAGTGAAGGTACGCCCGATCATTTCTTGGGGTTCGTAGCCATAAATCTGCTTGACTGCTGGGTTGACAAAGGTAATTAGTCCATCAACATCCACCGACCAGATCATGTCTTGGGATGTCTCCACTAGAAGGCGATACTGACTTTCACTCTTCTTCAGGGCGGCTTCGACTACCAGGCGATCGCTTTGATAAACTTGTCTACAAAAGGCTTTGCTAATGCTAACAGGAATTTTTTGAAAAATATCTTCTAATTGTCTGTTGCAAATATTTAACTCAACTGCAATCCGTTCGCGCTCTTTAATCTCCTGTTGCAGTTGGGCATTTTTTTGTTTTAACTGTTTTTTCAGACTTTGTAAATTGAGTTGATTTTGAATCCGAAATAAAACTTCTTGAGTTTTAAAAGGTTGAACAATATAGTCAAAATTACCTAAATTTAAGACATTTACTTTTTCAAAAAAATCATCAAAAATCCCGTAAATAATTATTGGAATATCGTGATTTTTGAAAAATTGACAAACTTCATAATCATTCCTCTCTAGCATGAGAACATTTAGCAAAAGCAAATCTGGGGAATAAGCAACTGCCGTATTGATTGCCAATTGTCCAGAAACTACACTTTGTACCTGATAACCTTGGTTTTGAAGGATGTCTGATAAAAAATGTAAATTCTCTAAGTTGTCGTCAACTAATAAAATTTTTATTTTTTGAGCATCCATAGTCAGTTACTAAGTTAATTTTCAATCAGGAAGAATTTTTGGAATAAAACTGAACATGAAATCAGCAAGCAAAACTCTGTCACCAGATTGTAAATAAAATCATTGCCACTTACCACCATACCTCAGTGCAGGATGTATGCAAAAGTTGCAGATAAAGTAGGGGATAACTGGTTATATCATGTCTGCTTGATTACTTAATGCTTGATTACTTAATTAAATCCGAAGAATCTCAAAGATTCAAAGCTACGTTTTGTCTCCCCTTCTCCTAAAGCTACAGTGTACACATACAGCAGATTTCAAGGAAAGTGAGGTACACAAACACCCCACCCTAACCCTCCCCGATGCATTGGGGAGGGAACTAGATTTCTTGTTTCCCCCCAATACATCGGGGGGATTAAGGGGGGTAATTATGCTTCCGAGTTGCTATTAAGAGTTGAGATTCCAGGCGTGGAAGGTAAAGACCTGGATATCCAAGTTACTCAAGATGCAGTTTCGATTGCTGGTGAGCATCGTTACGAAAAACATTCCCAATCTAACTCGAAAGTTCATTCAGAATTTCGGTACGGCAAGTTTGCAAGAGTAATACCTCTACCAACCAAAGTTCAGAATCAAAAAGTTAAGGCAGACTTGAAAGATGGGATTTTAATTTTGACCTTACCCAAATTGGAGCAAGAGCAAAGCAAAGTATTCAAAGTGAATTTAGACCAATCTCAAAGTGCTACAGCTTCTATGCAAGCCGGCAATGGTAATACACAATCCAACATTACGTCACAGCAAAGTCTTCAAACTACTTGAGAAGAGATTCCATTCTCTCATCCCATAGTTCCTATATCTCTGAAATAGGTGAATTTTAATAGAAACCCCAGCTAAACTCATTGGCTGGGGTTTTTATTGTTTTTTACTTAACACTGTTTCGGTAATACCAATTCTGTATCAAGATGCACATAACAAGACCCCTTGTAGTCCCTCCAATGCTTTGGGGGAGCGGGGGTAAATATATGCAGCTTCACAAAGAAACGGTATCAATTCAGTAAAAGAGTGCTATTCCTCTTGTACATCAACCCAGATACTGCCTTCTTCCACACGAATTGGAAACACTGGCAGTGTTTTTGGTTGTGAAACCAAGGACAGTACCTTACCTACACCAGGCGGCCAGGAACACCAGTCTTTTACCTCACCAGTTCGGAGGTCAAAAGCACTGTGATGGAAGGAACAAACAATTGCCCCATTCTCAGTGATTTTCCCACTTTTCAACGGTAATTTTAAGTGAGGACAAGTGTTGTCTACAGCATAAAGCTGATTTTCGTGATTCAAAAGCAGAATTTTCCGGTTGCCAACTTTCACCACTTCTCGCGCACCTGGGGAAAGTGCATTAACTGCAAGAACTTTAGTCCAGCTCATTAGGTTCTCCTTTCCTAATTGATCTGCTTTTAGTTTCCCGCAATTGTGACCAATGCGATCGCCTTTGGGTACCAAAGAGTGGAGAAGGATAAAGTCAGTAGCTCGTAAACTTTTCTGGAAATAGCGATCGCTAGTGACTGACTACAACTATCAAATCTTACATTAAATTCTATTTTTACACTGAATAAACTTATTTCTGGGTAAACTAAATAAAGCACTGACTAACCAAGCAACATAAGGCTTGTAGCTGATAACAGACGAGTTTGAGGGATATAAAAAATGATTAAGACAAGTTACGAATTTGACCAGTCTATTCTCGCCGCAGGATCTTCATTAAAGACTAATATTCTGCTACGTTTTGGTGCTGACATAGCTAAATCTCCCCGACGTAACCTTAACCTTTCGCTTGTAATTGACCGTTCCGGCTCCATGGCTGGCGCTCCTTTGCATCACGCACTTAAAGCCGCTGAGTCTGTGGTAGACCAACTTGAGCCAGATGACATTCTCTCAGTAGTTGTTTACGACGATGAAGTAGACAGTGTTGTACCACCCCAGGCTGTAACTAACAAAGCCGCACTGAAAAATTCCATCCGCAAGGTGAGAGCAGGTGGCATTACCAACTTATCGGGGGGATGGCTCAAAGGCTGTGAACACGTGAAAACAGGACTTGAACCCCAAAAAATCAACCGTGTTCTCCTGCTTACCGATGGTCACGCCAATATGGGTATTCAAGACCCGAAGATACTGATAGCGACATCAGGGCAAAAAGCTGAGGAAGGTATTATCACAACTACTTTAGGTTTTGCTCAGGGTTTTAATGAAGACCTGCTAATTGGTATGGCAAGGGCTGCTACGGGCAACTTCTATTTCATTCAGAGCATCGACGAAGCAACAGAAGTGTTTAGTATTGAGCTAGACAGTCTCAGAGCAGTAGTGGGACAAAATCTCAAACTTACGCTGGAATTAGCTGATGGTGTTACCCTGATTGACACCTTAAGTCTGGCTAAAGTTAGCCAGAATGAAGCTGGCCAAGCTGTCCTCACCTTGGGAGAACTTTATGAGGGTGAAGACAAACTTCTCGGTTTGAGTTTAGGGATATCAAGCGCTCAAGTTGGTGAGTTACCTTTGATGAAGTTGCATTACAGCGCCGATGTTGTACAAAATGACCTAATTCAAAGCGTGTCAGGTACTATTGATGTCGTCGCCAAAGTTGGCACTGTTGAGGAAGCTGCTTTTGCTGCTACAAGTCATATCATTCTAGAACTAAGCCGCTTGACGATCGCTAAAGCCAAAGAGACTGGACTTAACCTCGCAGAACATGGCAAGCATCAAGAAGCTGAACAAACCCTCCGGGCGCTTGTGAAAGATTTACGAGATAAAGGGTTGAATGAGAATTTTGAAATTGCTGAAGAAATCGATCAGCTTGAATATTTCGCCGGTCGCATCGCTCAAAAAGCTCTAGGTAATGCCGGACGTAAAGAGATGCGGGATCAGACTTACCAAACGATGACGCGCAATCGTAACGATTTGGTGGGTCGTGGTGTGACTGCTGGCGATGAAGTGTACGCCATACCCATTGTGAATGAAGTCGGTTCAGGTGTGCAATTGTACTGCGTTCGGGAAGGGGGTAAACTGCGAGTCAAAGTCATGTCCGAAGACTACGATTCAACCAAAAACATCCAATTTCCCCGCGCCATTCGTGCTGACGGGGCACGCTATATTGTTGAAGGACTAGAACTTTCTGGCGATCGCACTTTCTATCGGGTACATGGTAAGATTAACCGTTTTGCTCAACCCGGTGAAGCAGATATCTTCATTGCCCCTAGACAATCCCATCCAACTAACACAGGCAAAGCTTCCAAAGGCCCTGCCAGTGCTGCCGATCTTCCCACAACTGACAGCGTAGGGGACAGCATTTTAGTTCAGTGCGTTAAAGATGGCAGCAAGCTACGTGCTAGGGTAGTTTCCGACGGATATGAGCCAGATTGGAATATGCGTTTTCCGCGATCGGTGCGCGAGGAAGGAATGCTTTACGTCGTTGATGAAGTCAAAACCGCACCTGATGGCAAGTCTTATATTGCCTGTGGTGAAATTAAACGATTTGTCCAACCCAGTAGTAATTAATTAGGGATTGGGCGTTAGGAGTGCTGAGTGCGTTAGGAGTGCTGAGTGCTGAGTGCTGAGTGCTGAGTTAGGAGTTAGGAGTTAGGAGTTAAGAGTCAAGAGTTAGGAGTTTTATTTATCTCCCTGCCTCCCCTGCTCCCTCATCTCCCTCATCTCCCTGCCCCCATGCCTACAGAGCGATAGGATATTT
>NZ_JABXKI010000108.1 GCF_017115095.1 Nostoc sp. NMS4
AGGTTGATTTTGCCAAAGCTGGCATTATCATTGAAATTCAGTTTTCTAATTATCCCTTCCTACTCAATAACACTTTGCGTTCAGAATTGTTCTTCAAAGCTAAAACTGAATTTGTTGGATACCCAACTAATCTGGTAATTCTGGTGACAAAGGCTCTGATGTTTCCTGCTTCCAACAGCACTCTTTATTACGAGCAAGCTGTTAATCAGTTAACAGCTTTGACTAAATACCAAGTTTTTGATATACCAATCAGACTGGTTGGATTATTTGAACAACAGAATACAATAGTGCCTATCATCTGGACTGAGTATTCATCTAAAAGATATTCTAGAACTGTGAATATTAGAGTTAGTCGCCAATGCCAAATCATTACTGGACGTTCAGCCCGTAGTCGTTGTCTACTTAACTTATTGTAATAATTAATCTATTAAGTCCATAATCTCAATTCAATTTGTTCAACTTCTTCTACTGGTTTTACTATTTGATTTTCCAAAGATGTCTTTTTCCCATTACCATTAAGCTTTGGATCTACTGGAATTTCTTCACCTCTTAGATTAGCGGCAAAAGCAGATTCTTCATAGATTAATCTGTCTTCCATTTCTTGCAAGTGATACTCTTCTGGATAAATTTTTGCTTTGCTGCGTTCTGAAGCTTTATTTCCTACTTGCACATCAAACTTAAATTTATCAATAGATTGACCCGTTTTTTCAACATAATCGCGCAATGTTTTTAAATTTGGAAAAGAACCATTTATATCTGGATTGCCACTGAGACGACGCAACGCGACTTGATGATATTTTGGCTCAATTTCTGACCCGATAAAATGGCGTTCGCTATCTCTTGCAACCACTGCTGTAGTACCAGATCCCATAAATGGATCTAAAACAATATCATTTTTATTAGTTGTAGCTAAGATAATTCTAGCTACCAAGTCTTCTGGAAATTGGCAGGGATGTATAGTTTGTTCTTCATGGTTGTGTTTAACATTCCGAAATAGCCAAATATCACCAGGATTTTTACCTTCTGGATTGCATGAAAGTTCTCCCTTTCTATTTCCCCGATAATGTTTCTTATTTTGATACTTTTGGGGAACTCTAATAGAATCTAGATTAAATTTATAGTTATCTGATTTAGTAAACCAAAGAATAGTTTCATGTCTACAAGAAAACTTTTTTTGGGCATGAAGACCATGTTGCCTAGCCCATATAATTCGGTTGCGAGGAATTAATCTGCATGACTCTAAAATCGGAAAAAAGCGAATATCCAGAGGAATCAGCATTCCTCGGTCAGAAAAAGCACCAACTTGCCAAAACAGCGAACCTGTATTTTTGAGAATCCGGCTACATTCAAGTAGCACAGATGTTTGTTCTGCCAAATAAATCTCAAGAGCCTGTCTTGATTCGTATTCTTTGCCTAGATTATAAGGTGGAGAGGATATAACTAAGTCAACACATTCATCTGGCAGATTACTCAGAAGTTGTAAGCTATCCTCTAAGAGAATCTGGTCTAAGGGTAGATTCTCTCTATTAGTCTTCATCACGATACCTACCTTGCAAGTAATACTAGGCTTTCATTATCATAACCTATTTTAGGTTATTAGCCAATTATTCAATAGTAAGTACGGTATAATACCATACTTGCTTTAAGCTGTACCTTGCTATTGTTGACAGACTGGAAGGGGATGAAGAGGCGATCGCTTTTTAAATTGGGGACTAGGGAGCAGGGGAGCAAGAATTTTAAATTTTAGATTTTGGATTTTAGATTGAAATTTAATCCAAAATCCTCAATCCAAAATCCAAAATTGAATTGTCCAATCCCCAATTCCAACTCAATTAGCTTTACGTTCTTTCAGGACTTGATCTAGCAAGTTTCTAGCAGGTTGTGCTTTCGCCAACGCTACTTGATGGTCATTATAAGCACGAACAAGGCGAGAAAGACTGCTCACACCTGCCTTGAGTTGCTCAAGTTCTTCACCAGCAACTAGTTCTCCATCAAGCATCCGCCCAATCAATGGTTTGATATCGCCCACTTCCTGACGGACTTTTTGGAGCTTTTCTAGAGAACTCAGTAAGGTTTTTAGTGAGTTCAATATGTCATCAATATCCTGGGCATCCTCCACTGGCTCAGGCGGATTTTCAATTGCGATCGCATCTTCGTCTGAAACTGTAGGCAATTCCTCTACAGACGTTTCACTTGTAACCCCGTTTGACCGTGCCATCAACGTTTCCTCAAGGAATTTTCCTCAGTGTATCGCTGATTTCAAGTTGCCAAAGATAGTATTGTTATAATTCGTTAAATAAATACTTTTGTGAAACATCTCAAGATGCCAGTAATTTTCGATCGGTGAAGTCGTCGCTCGGTTTTTTTAATTTAGATATGGAAAAAGGGAAACAAATCAATCAAGAGAGTCAGTCGCCGCTTGATTTTCTCAAAAACCTGTTGATTGCTCATTGGCGATCGCTCTTACTCCTTTTGATAGGAGTCTATTTACCTTTGCAGGTTTTTGAAATCCTGACAGTGAATATATGGGAGAATCAAGCGGGCTTTCCGTGGGATGTGCCAATTCTATTAGCAGTTCATTCTACAACAAACCCCCAGTTCGATATTTTAGCTGTCACCTTAGCTACGATTGGGTTGCCTTGGACGGCGATGGTAATTTTGGGTGCGATCGCTCTAATTTTACTACTTCAAAAACGCTGGCGATCGCTAGCTTATTTACTCACCGCTTCCGTGGGCAGCATCATCATCAACCGCACAGCAAAGCAATTAATGCATCGAGTGCGTCCAGAATTATGGCAGTCTATTGCACCTGAGTCTAGTTTTGCATTTCCCAGCGCTCATGCCATGACTAGTATAACTCTGGTAGCAATTTTGCTATTCTTAACTTGGGCTAGCTCCTGGCGCTGGTTGGTTCTCATATTCGGCAGCTTATATATCATCGCTATGGCCTGGTGTCGTCTCTATCTGGGAGTTCATTTTCCGAGTGACATTCTCGCAGGTTGGATGGTTGCATTAGGTTGGACAATTGGTGTCAGTCTAATTATCAAACCGTATACAACTAAAGCCCAATCCATAGATGGCGATCGCCCTGAAGATGAAACTACCTTACTCCCCAAAGAGTTATAAGTGCTAATGCCAGTTTCGGTATGGAAAACACCGTTAACTAGATCCAAGTCTTGGCAAGCGATCGCATAACGCCAAACACCGTTGCGATCGGGTGGCGATCGCAACGGTGTTTGATGGCTCTGCCCCAGTCTTAGGTTTGAAACCACAAGTCCTTAATGATTCAACTTTTCGTGCAAGTTTGCCGCATCAAGATACGGTTGTTTTTATACACCTCTAAAGTTCCAGACTGCGGGTTATCCAACGTGCCATCCCACACCCAATATTGATAATTTCTATTCCGAAATTTATACACTCGAACACCTTCTGTCACTTGCTTAGTTCCCTTGCCTAAACTTAAATGACCGTTGGGGTTAGTCGCACGATAGAGCAGTTCACCGGAAGTATGATTCTGCCAAATATTGATGTTGTAACCACCTTGGCATTTCGTACTCAGGATGATATCAGCAGTAGAATCAGCAGAAGCAGGTAGGGAAAAATTAGTTAATACAGTGATTGGTAGAGCAAGGAGTAACGCAGATTTTCTCAGTAGTGTTTTCATGAGTGTTGCAAAATTAATTTTTTATTAACATATAGCATAAAATTTTGGGGTGACATACCCAAATTAACGATCGCTCCATGCCTACTGTTACAGTTACCAAAGATACACTAGATCAAGTCCTGGCACTGCAAATCATGGTTGCCTGGGCTGGTGAAGGAATTTGTGAGCCTAAGCGTTTAGACTGGTGGCGCACTGATTTAATTGATGAATACGGTGGTGGTGATTTATTTGGGCGGCTTTTTCCCAAGACGCATCAATGGTCATCTTTAGAGGCGGTGCGTTTAGCAGCAATTCAAGTAGATAAGCGCAAGCGTCAAGAAATGGCTGAACCAGATGCAGTGCGATCGCTTTTTTTCTGGGGGTTTACTATAGATGAACAGTTGGCAGAACGTTTAGCTGTTCACAAACGGGGTGATAAACAACCTTTAGAAGCCTTGCGTTACTTACCATTGGATATCACCAAACCATTTTCTAAAGCAGAGTTTGAGGAAGCGATTCGGCTTCCTAATCAAACAGTAGATTTTACAGTAGTCCCGAATGGACGGGAAATAGTTGGGGAAATGCTCGAAGCGTTGGAAGAGCAAGCCAAAAAACTAGCTGCGGCTCTGTTACCTTTGACTGATAGTTATACTTTGCCATTTTATCGGTTGCAAAAGCACTAAATCCTGTAGCTAGAAAAATAACTTACTCCCCAGTTGCTAACCAAGAATTGGCTAAATCTATGTTGCACGACAAAGAGTCCCATCAATTCCATACTCGTTTGCTGCGGACATCCTTAGCTTTGGAAGAAAGTCGAGCTTATTGGGAACACTTCAGAATAGATATACCGAAGGATAAGTTGGCAGTGGTAGCTTTTGAGGAACGTTGGTTTGGTAGTAAAAGCATGGCTAGGGTTCGCAGTTTGTTGGTGGAATTCAGCCACCGCTTTGCAGCTTATCCCATTACCTTAGATATTTTGAGACAATGGCAACCTAGTAACCCCACCACTCGCCAAAATATCTGCCATTGGCATTTGCAGCTGACTGACCCGATGTATCGCAATTTTACTGGTGTATTTTTAGAACAGCGTCGTCAGCAGCTAAACCCCAGCATTGATAGGGATATAGTAGCGCGATGGGTGACTCAGCAACTTGAGAGTGAATGGTCAGCTGCAACAACTTTAAGAATGGCAACTGGTTTAATTGCAGCCAGTGCCGATGCAGGACTATGTTCGGAAAATTCCGGGAAGCGTCAACTGAAATACCCCAAAGTTACAGATGAAGCTCTAGCATATTGGCTTTATTTTTTACATCATCTTTCTTTTACAGGCACTCTGATTAATAACCCTTACTTCCACTCTGTTGGTTTCAATGAAAGTTTCTTAGAACAGCGTTTACGTAACTTGCCAGGAATTTCCTTTAACCGGATGGGTGAACTTTACGATTTTGGTTGGCAATATGCTGATTTAAAGGCTTGGACAAAGGAATTTTTGGGGTTGAAATGGGAGTCAGAGCATGACGGGTAATATATTTGAAAATGCTTCCTTGGATAATGCGATCGCATCACTCAAAAATGATCTTCTTGATGCCACAGGCCCCAAGATAAGTACCATGCGGAATTACCGCTTTGCTATTTTACACTACGACCCCCGCCAAGAATTTAAACTGCGCGATCGCATCCGGCGGTTAACAGATGACCTCAAAAGCCAGGGTTGGAATGTGCTGTTAATTTCCCTTCATTGCTTATTGTTAGACAGGCTCAAGCGAGAAGAACCAAGGATTTTAGATAGTCTGATTCGTACTGAAGGGCGTTTGTATAAGAAAGATCCAGACCGCGCACTTAATCATTTAAGGGATAAAATAGCACTAGATATCGAAGGAACTGACGGTATTGCTCAGGATGTGATTACACTCATTAATGAGTTTACAAATCAATATCCAGACCAAGCTGACCGCACTTTAATTTTTTTGGGACGTGCCGGTTCTCTGTATCCTTTTTTTCGTTCATCGGCGCTACTGAAGCACATCGACGGCAAAACCAAAAACCTACCTGTAGTTCTCCTGTATCCGGGGGAGCGACGGGATTTAAATGCCCTGTCTTTTATGGGAGAACTCCCATCAGACCGGGACTATCGACCGAGGATTTACTCATGATTAATTACTGCAACTGTTAGAGGAAATTTGGCATGACAATTAAGGATATCTTTGCTGCTGACGTTGCTCGTAATATTGCGCCAGTTGTCTATTTTCATGAGCAAGACCCGGCTAAAGTTTTAGAAGAAGTTTCGGAATACATTATTACAGGTGGTTATCCTGAAAATGACCCCCGCCATAAGCGTGTACAGTCGGGGATTCATGAGCAATTTGTTAAACTCCTTAAAGGCATAGCAGAAGAATTACAAAAACGGGGTGGTGTAGAGTTACCAGCTTCATGGATATCAGGTTTTTACGGTTCTGGTAAATCTAGTTTTGCTAAACTTTTAGGTCTGGCTTTAGATGGTATTGTATTGCCTAATGGCCACACTTTAGCAGATACCCTCTTAGAACGGGATGATTCCCCTAAAAGTCAAGAGTTCCGTGATGCGTGGCATGAATTACGCAATCAACTTGACCCTATTGCTGTAGTTTTTGATATTGGGGCAGTAGCACGAGATGATGAGGATATTCACTCAGCAGTTAAACGCGAAATTCAATCACGTTTGGGCTATTGTACCATCAGTCATTATGTTGCTGACCACGAACTGAAATTAGAATTAGACCGCAAATGGGATGAATTTCTCAGTTGTGCAGAACAGACTTTAGGCGAACCTTGGCTAACAGCAAAACATGACCAATTAGCAGAAGAAGCCTTTTCTGAGGTGATGCACGCTATGAACCCCAATCGCTACATTGAACCCATGAGTTGGCTTGATAGTCGTGCTGGCGCTCAAACAGGAATTGGGACATCTGTAGACGAAACAACCACAGCAATTATTAATATGCTGAAGTTTCGTGCGCCTAATAAAAACTTGTTTGTGGTGGTAGATGAAGTTAGCCAATATATCTACCAAAACACTAACCGGATGCTGAAATTGCAATCCTTTGTGTCTGCATTGGGACAAAAACTGAAAGGGCGGGTGTGGTTGCTGGCTACTGGTCAACAAAAGTTAGAAGATTCCGACGACGAAAGTAATATTGGTAAACTTAAAGACCGCTTTCCGCCAAAGTTGCGGGTTCACCTTGCACCTACTAATATTCGGGATGTAGTTCACAAACGCTTACTAAAAAAAGCCCCTAACAAGGAACCAGAAATAAGAGCTTTATTTCAGCAACACCGTAGCGATTTGAAACTCTACGGTTATAAATGTGATTCCATGACTGAGGAAGATTTTTTGGAAGTTTATCCTATGCTTCCCGGTTATGTCGATTTGCTAATGCAGATTACCTCTAACCTCCGCACTCGTTCCAGCCGCGCTAAGGGTGACGACTATGCTATTCGCGGACTATTGCAACTGTTGGGGGAATTGTTTCGAGAACAGAAATTAGGAGATAAGCCTATAGGTGCATTGGTGACTTTGGAGAATATCTATGAAGTGCAACAATCAGCTTTAGATGCTGATGTACAAAATACTTTGGCACGATTATTCAGCGATGAACAAGTAATTAATGATGAAATGGCGGTAAAAGTAGCTAAAGTTGTGGCACTTTTAGAGTTAATTCAAGAACAGGAACCCACCACCGCTAATTTAGTTAGTCAGTGCCTTTATTCTGAGTTAGGTATGGGTAATCCAGAACCGGCTGTGACTTTAGCATTAGAAAAATTACGGGGGTTAGGATTGCTTTCTTATTCTGATAAACTCGGCTATAAAATTCAAAGTTCGGCTGGGCAAGAATGGCAACGAGAACGGGAGCAATATAGTGTAATTTCTGATGCTATTAGTATTATTGTTGCTGAAAAGTTGAAAAGTCTTTTAGGTAGTGTTACACGTCCACAATATAAGAATAAAAACTTTTATTGGGCAGCTTTTTATAGTGATGGTAGACAACGCCAAGACGAACGTTTACAGTCTACTAATGATGTAGCAGTAATGACAGTGGATTTTCGCTATTTGACCAATAACGAAGACCGCAACCCCAATACATGGATACCTTTAAGTAGTAGCCCTAATTTGCAGAATCGCCTAATTTGGCTAGTAGGAACAGCAGGTGATTTAGCTAGCTTAGTGAAAGAATTGGCGAAATCACGGCATATTATTCAGAAATACGAAGGTCGTCACCAGACGATATCTAAAGATAAACAGCGTTTGTGGTTTGAAGAACAAGGACGCTGTGACAGCTTAGAAAAAGATGTACAAAATGCGATCGCCCAAGTTTTCACTGAAGGTCAAATTTTCTTCCGGGGGCGACAAATCGATAAACCCCAGTACGGTACAACTTTCAACACTATTTTAGAACGGGTAGGTGAAAGCATTCTCCCTGAACTATACAGCCATTATATTGATGTGGCGGTAACACCGGAGGAGTTGAAACAACTCTTAGAACTCAATCTATCTGGCCCTTCCCATAAATTTATGAAAACAGGTTTGGGTATTCTCGAACTAGATGCGGGTAAATATTCGCCCACCTGTAGCGGCGAAGTTCCCACCCGCATCGCCCAACACATCCAAGACCAAAACGGGGTGGGTGGTAATATTTTACTCAACTACTTTGGTGGCCCTCCCTATGGCTACCCAGCTGATGTGGTGAAAGCTTGTCTAGTGGGTTTGCTGCGTGGGGGTAAGGTGAGAATTCGTCCCCAAGCTGGGCCAGAAATTACCTCAGTGCGTGACCCTGGTGCTAGAGATATCTTTGAAAAAGACCGGGAAATCAAACGTGCGGATATTCTCCCACCCAACGAAACCAGTATTACCCCCCGCGATCGCATTGCTATCTGCAAATTCTTTAAAGACTCCCTTGATGTCGATTTAGACCGTGAAAATGATGCGATCGCAGATGCTTCTTTTCAACAATTCCCCGGTTTGGTAAAGCGGTTACAAGACATCGAAAAGCGGTACAATAAACTACCATCACGCCCAGACTTACCAGTAGTATTACAGAAGTTACGGGAAGCCTTAGAAAAATGTACCACCTCCCGCCAAGTCGAAAACACAGTCATTGCAGTTAAGAAATATCTAGATGCGCTGCGGGATGGGATTCAGCAACTTGGTATCGTGGAAACAGATTTAACTGATACGGTGGTAGCAGCAGTTACTAGAGCAGTTGAGATCCAAGAACACCAAGTCAAGCAACTCCGAGACATAGAAAGTTTAGCAGATATTAGTGGTGCGATCGCAGCCTTAGAAACACAACTCCAAAGCGATCGCCCTTGGCGAGAGATTAACAGTTTAGAGCCATCCTTGCAAGCGATCGAGCAACATTATAAAGCTGTGCGCTTGCAACTCATCGAACGCCAAGAACGGCAAACCGAAGAAATCCGCGATCGCATTAAACAGCGTCCCAGTTTTAATAGACTCAACGAAAAACAGTCAGAATATGTATTTCGCCCACTGCAACAAGCAGCCTTTGATACAACTAAAGATGTTCTCTACCCCACCTTAGTGCAACTGCGAGACTCCGCCGTTATTCAAATTCAAAAAGCCGAAGATACAGCCAATACTAATCTAGACGATTTATTATCTAAAGTTACTGAGCAGCAAGTAATCCAGCTAAACTTAGAACTCAGTGGTCGGGAAGTCAGCACCCCAGAAGAGGTAGAAGCATTGCTAAATCATCTCCGAGAGCGTTTATTAACAAAACTGAAAAATAATACCCGTATTCGCCTAATTTAACCGCCAAAACCTAACCCCCAACCCCTTCCCTACTAGCGTTGGGGAGCAAGAATCAAAGCCTCTCTCCTTGGAGGCTACGGTGTACACACACCGGTTTTTACCCCCCTTAATCCCCCCTTTATTGGGGGGAAACCGGAAAATCGAGTTCCCTCCCCTTGTCAAGGCTACCGCGTACACACAAATCGGAGTTACTTTGAGATCCGGGTTTTACCCCCTTTATTGGGGGGAAACCGGAAAATCGAGTTCCCTCCCCTTTCCAAGGGGAGGGTTAGGGTGGGGTAATTCGAGGACTAGTAATGATTCGATAACTTGTGTGTACACTGTAGCCTTACAGAGAAGAGGTTTGGAGAGAGGTTTCCCAATTCCCAATTCCCAATTCCCCATTCCCCATATCATGCACCTCACCCCAGAAGCCAAAACCCAGCTATCAAACACCATCCGCACACTGCGAGAACGCCTACTCACCGATTTACACAACGCCGTAGACAGCGCCTATCGCCTGTCTATCTCTGCGACACAGGCGGGACTTCCAGAAGAAGAACACCAAAAGCGGAAGCGTTTAGAAGAATGGCTGAAAGAACAAGCCCGTAGCGAGGCTAAGGGGAACAAAGAGACAGAAAAACAACGCCAAGAACGCTATTTACACACAGCCGTCAAATTAGCCGCCGCCACATTACTCAATCGGCTGATAGTCATCAAACAAATGGAAGCCCAAGGACTAATTAAACCGGCGGTAGTTACTGGAGGTTGGCAAAGTCCAGCTTATCGGGAATTTCGGGATTTTGCGCCGGAATTACTCAAAGATGAAACTGAGGGTTACGGAACACTGTTAAAACTCCTATTTGACGAACTCGCCCAAGATTTACCAGGGTTATTTGGCAATGTGGGAGTTACAGCTTTATTCCCCATTCCTGCTAGTACCTTACGTGCAATCATTGAAGCTTTAGACAACCCAGGCTTAAAAGATGCTTGGTTGGATGATACTACATTGGGCTGGGTTTACCAATATTGGAATGACCCAGAACGGGAAGCATTAGACGCAAAACTCAACGGTGGCGGAAAAGTTGAACCCCACGAAATCGCCAGCAAAACCCAAATGTTCACCGAACGCTACATGGTGGAATGGTTGTTACACAACAGTTTAGGGCAAATTTGGCTCGCAATTTGTCAACACCAAGGATGGACACCCGCAGTAGAAGCAGATGGAACATTGCAACGTTTAGAAGCAAGGCGCGAGGAGTGGCGGGAAAAACGGGAACGGGGGGAAGTAGCGTTAGATGCGCTGATGACGATAGAAACACCAGCAGAGGAACGGTGGAAATATTGGGTTTCTCAACCTTTAACTGATGCGGCTGTAACTCATGCAGCTAACAGCATCCGCGAGGTGAGAATACTTGACCCTGCTTGTGGTTCTGGGCATTTTTTAGTGATAGCTTTTGGGTTATTATTTGCGCTTTACCAAGAAGAAGCCCAGCATCGGGGGGAAAGTTGGAGTGATAGAGAAATTGTTGAATCAATTTTAGAGAATAATTTATATGGTATTGATATTGATGCCAGGGCGGTACAAATTGCGGCGGCGGCGTTGGTATTAAAAGCGCGGTTGCTGTCAAAGCAGGTGGAAGTTAAGCGGTTAAATTTGGTAGCGTCAAATTTGCAATTGTCTGCACTGGCGGAAGATGACCCCGCACGGGTGGAACTGCGCGAAGAGGTAAAATTAGCAACGGGGATTCCTGAGCAGTTGACTGATAAAATTGTGGAAGCGTTGAAAGGTGCAGACTATTTGGGTAGTTTGTTAAAGGTTGACGCGGAAGTTGATCAGGCGATTAATCAGTATGAACAAGAAATTTCTATTCCTTTGCAGTTAGATATTTTTCAAAGTGGGGTAGCAGAAAAACCCGCTTTTGATTCTGTGGAAGCGAAGAAATCTTTACTAGAAAAATTAGAAAGTTTTTTAAACCGTTGCACCAGTGGCGATGATTTGGGTTTGCGCTTGCGGGGTGAACAATTAGCGGCGGGTGTGCGGTTTATTCGCATTGTGCAAGAAAATTTTTATCATTTAGTAATTGGTAATCCACCCTATCAAGGGACGAGTAAGATGGTGGATGCTAAATATGTGGCGAAGGAATACTCTAAGGGAAAAGAAAATTTATATGCAGCATTCTTAGAACGGAGTTTACAGCTAGCAAATAATGGTGGTTTTTCTGCGTTAGTAGTAATGCGAAATTGGATGTTTATTCAACAATTTAGCAAACTTAGAGAATGGTTACTTGATAATTATGATTTACGAATGATAGGGGACTTAAATACAGCTGCTTTTGAAGATGTGCAAAACTCCGAAGTTCTTGCTGTCATGATGAGTATATTTATAAAATCATCACCAAGCGGAGAAACCAGTATAGCAATGCAGTCAACTCCGTTAGATGAAAATGTTTATGACAGAAAGCGAACAAAACGGAAACAAGCGGCTCTTTTGTCCCAAGTCTGGCGGTATGAATTTTGGAGCGATCGCTTTAATCTTATCAAAGAAAAGCCTCTCATTTATTGGTGGGATGATGATTTTCTCAGACACTATGCTGAAACACCAAAACTAGGTGATGAAACTGATGTTAGAGTAGGATTGCAAACAGCTAACAATACTCGCTTTTTACGTCAACATTGGGAAATAAATATTGATGAATTATTCATTATTCCCGTTCATGAGCCTCTTTTTGTCTTACCTATAAATAAATGGGTTCCTTATATTAAAGGTGCTGAAGGTAAAGCTTGGTTTGAACCACTTACAGATATTTTACTTGGGAAAATTAATGCACTTGAGGTTAAACTCTTTGAGAGAGATGGTAAGCAAGCCTCAAGACCACAGAATGAAAATTTTTATTTTTGTCACGGTATTGCTTTTCCTTCTATTGGTAGTAAATTTACTGCACGTAGTTACCGATTCAGAAGTGTATTTGGAAATGCTGGCTTATCAGTTTTTCCAAAAAATATAGCTAATGCGGCTTGTCTTATGAACAGCCGAATAGCACAGGAGATTATTGCATCACTTAATCCTACAGTTAATTTTTTAGTTGGAGATGTAAAACGTCTCCCTCTCTTCCCCATAGAATCAGCAGACGAAATATTCACCAAACTAGAAGAAGCCTTCACCGAACACGAAGCCGCCCGCGAAACATCAGTAGAATTCCGACAACCCGCCCCCTCAGCCTGGAACTACACCCAAACCTGGGCGCAAACCGCCGTAGACAGAGAACCCGGTACACCCTTACCACCCTATCAACCAACCTACGAACAACCGCCAGCCACAAACTATATATCCTACGCCCTTGGTATCGCCCTCGGTCGCTTCCATAAAAATGGCGCAGGTATCATTACGGGAGATAAAGGAGATGAGGGGGTTTTACCTCATGGCATTTTATATCTTTCCGCCTACGACGACAACGACAGCTTACAACATCCCGCCTGCGAAATTCTCCAGCAAACTTGGAAAGATTATAGTACAGCCGTAGCCAAAGGTAAAACTTTGCGTGAATGGCTGCGACAATCATTTTTCAAAGATATTCACTTAGGAATGTACGAAAATCGCCCGATATACTTTCCCCTTTCATCCGCCAAAAAGAACTTCGTCGCCTACATCAGCATTCACCGTTGGACAGAAAACACCTTACAAACCCTATTAGCAGATTACCTCATCCCCGAACTCAGCCAAATCGAAGGCGAACTCAACGACTTAATCGAGTCCCGCAACCAAGGCGATAAAAAAACCCAAGCCAAAGCCGAAGAACGTTACAACAAACTCCAACAACAGCAAACCGAACTCAAAACCTTCATCGACAACGTGAGACAATGCGCCGAACAAGGGCCACCCCCCGCCAACGCCAAAGACACACCCCGCCAAGCCAACGCCCGTTTTCACCTCGATTTAGATGATGGCGTAATGATTAACATCGCCGCCTTATGGCCATTACTAGAACCCCAATGGACACAACCCAAAAAATGGTGGTCAGAACTCAGCAACGCCCAAGGTAAAAAAGACTACGACTGGTCACACTTAGCCGCCCGATACTTTCCCCAACGGGTAGACGAAAAATGTCAACAAGACCCATCCCTAGCAGTCGCCCACGGCTGCTTCTGGAAATACCACCCCGCCAAAGCCTACGAATGGGAACTCAGGCTACAAGACGAAATCGCCCCCGACTTCACCATAGATGAAATTGACTCCGACCCATTGCGACAAGAATTTATCGATAACAATCCCGAACTTGTAGCAGAATTGACAGAAAAAGAAGAAAAACGCCGCGATCGCAAACGCAAAAAACAAGACCCAGAAGAAGACTGGACTATTCCCCCAGCCCCAGACTACGAAGAAGATTGAAAATATTGATAATGTTATAGGAGCTATAGCAATTTTCACAAATCAAATAGGATTCCTATATTTGTGCGATCGCTAACCAATGTAGTATTTTTTAACTACGGCGACCAATTGCACGTCCCCATTCCTTATTTCCCAGCCGATAACCAAGCTTCTAAATCAGCAATTGCTGTAAAATCTAACAGAGCCTCTGCTAACGACTCCAATTGTTCAACAGATAATCCTTGAATTCGCTCTATTAATGCCGAATCAATTTCACCAAATCGGCGATTAAGTTGACGCAGGACTAGCCGTTGTTCTCCTTGTTGTAATCCTCGTTGTAGTCCTTCCTCTATAGCTCGTGCTTTATCTTCCTGGTAAAGTGGTGCTAATCGCATAATTAACTCCCTATCTTCTGCTTCTGGATTTTGATTTATTCTTAAATTCTGCTGGAGGCTGTATAGTAATTCTAGCGTCACTTCCCGAAAAGGATGATTCCCTGGTAGTGCTGCCAATTCATCAATTGCCTGTTTCTGTACCGTTCCCCGTCCTAGAATTCTTAACCATAGAGTTTCTTGAGTACGCGGTAACTGATGAATAACAACGATCGCTGTTCTTAAATATTCTCCTAGATAATATACCCCAGGTAAAGAATCAACCCCTAGAGTAGTATTAAAACCTGATAATAATGGGGTTGATGCTGTCGGTGTCAAAATCCATAATTTCGGAATATCTTGTTCTGAAAGATTCGATTTATTGCGCTTTGCTTCTCGTTGTAATGTACCCTTAACTTCCAATAATTTCAATAGACAATCACAAATTTAATCTTTAGAAGCTGGGTTACGAAATGGCTCAAAGATAGCAGGTGTAACTGCAAACTTACCCAACAAGCCTAAGATTTCTAAATTAGCTGCTTGTGCGGCAAAAGGAGAGAATAAAATATCGATTTCTCGAACCTCACCCGCCACCCGACTGGGTGCTTGCACTTCTCCATAATTTTTGAGTAACTCTTCAATATAGTCTTTAGAAAATTGGTCATGAATAAATCGAGTCATTCTTGATTGATGGAGAAAATGATTATTTAAGCCTCATAATATTTTACCTTGTTATGATACCTAGTAATTCTGATTAATCTGCTTTTTTTTGATATAATTTATTGACAAAATAACAAATTATACAATGTCCTAGAAGTAGTATATCTCCACGCTTTATACCAATTTTTTATGAAGCTGCATAGAATTCGATCCCCCCTAGCCCCCCTTAACAAAGCAGGGTGGTTTCATACAAAGAAAGAAAAATAATAATGATTTGTAGAGGGTGGAGAAAAATTCATAGATAAAAAGTATGAATCTCATCGAACAATTGCAGCAAATCCCAGACTATCGGCACATTCGGGGACGAAGACATGAATTCTGGTTGGTATTATTGCTGATCTTATTGGGAGCAATGACTGGGTATTGGGGCTACCGACCATTGGAAGATTTTACCAGAGTACACAGACAAAGCTTGATTGAACTGTTAAATCTAGATGAGACAATCAAGTTTCCATCCTACTCAACGTTCCGACGAGTACTGAAAACATTAGATTTTCAGCCATTCACCGACTTATTCAATAATTGGGCATCAGTTTTTGTGCCACCGATGCCAGGAGAAAGATTGGCAATTGATGGTAAAGGTATTCGCTGCACAGTAACAGATTACAGTCAGTCCTACCAAAACTTTATCAGTACAGTATCAGTTTATAGTCATCAGCGAGGCATTGTACTCAGGATGCAACCAATGTCGAACAAAAAAATTAGTGAGATGGCGATCGCACAGCAATTAATATCCGAATTTTGTGGTCAACAAGTGATGTTCACTCTTGATGCTTTGCATTGCCAAAAAAAACAGTATCACTGATTGTTAATGGTGGTAATGACTACATGATTGGATTAAAAGAAAATCAACCGACGCTCTACAAAATGGCTCAAACTCAGTCACAGAAACAGGAACCTTTGAGCAGTACTACAACAGAAGATGATACTCACGATCGCTCGGTCAAGCGTTGTTGTCAGGTATTTTTAGCTCCAGAAAAATTACAAAGTCAATGGGCTGGACTTAAAACCTTTGTCCAAGTTGAACGCTCTGGTATTCGCGATGGTCAATCATTTCAAGAGCGTCAGTTCTATATTTGTAGTCAGATCATGTCGGCTGAAGATGCTCTAACCGACACTCAGAAACATTGGGGAATTGAAAACCGACTCCATTGGGTTCGCGATGTGACCTTTTCGGAAGACTTTCCACTACGACGAGGTGGTAATGCACCAGTTAACTGGGCAATCTTACATAATTTTTTCATCACTCTTGCCCGCAAACTCGGTTTTCGCACTATCCCTCAAGCTCAACGTGCTTTAGCCAATAAAATCCAAAAGGTTTTTTCTTTCTTTGTATGAAACCACCCTGCTAGCCCCCCTTAACAAAGGGGGAACCGGAAAAACATCTATCAAAGTCCCCCTTTTTAAGGGGGATTTAGGGGGATCAAGATATGTGCAACTTCACATTAAATTGGTATTAGAGAAACTATATCTTTTGATATTTAACACTTAAAAAGTATTTCCCAATTCCCATGTCCATCATTACCACCTATTTAGAAGACGAAATAAAACAGAAATTACGGGAACAAGGTATAGTCATTTGGCTAGATAAAGACGCACATTATAACAGTTATGTTGATAAACTGATAACCCGCCATCGCCAAGGTGAATTTTTTGCCCCAGTCGTCGCCTTTCGCGGTAGTTATCTAGAAATGTTATTCGCCCTAGAATCTTATGGTAATGGACTCGTCCCCGAACCATTGCTAATTCATCTGCCCGGACATACAGAAGATACCATCCGCAAAACTCCAATTTTAGAACTTTACCGGGCTGGTTATCGTTTTCGCAAAGCTTTAGATACCCTTATCCGCGAAGCCTCCACAGGTCAAGTTACTCCCACAGAATTAGAAAACTACCTTTCTCAAAGCGTTACCGACCTCACCGCCGCCGAAACTTGGTTAGAAAATACCCTCTCGCAACCCCAAGACAGCCTTGCTAAATATTTAGATAATTTCAGCCTTGAGTGGATTTTGGAAGGTTTGCTGGATTTAGACAGCATCATAGATGAAGCTAAAAAGTTACGGGCTAAATTCCCAGATACCCACAGCCTCGACACCCTTACCCAACATATTTACCGTCACACAGGAATGGATGAGACGTTTTTACAGTTCTACAGCAACCAAGAAACCCTCTCCTTTTCCAGACTAGGTGAAGCCTTCGCCGCGTGGCTGATGTGCGTTGAATATGTCCAAGACCTCAACCGTTCACCCCATCTTCCCCAACTCCAACCCCTCAACCAACTTTCTCCACCCCTACGGAAAAACTGTAAACAACTAATAGAATATCTTCGCCAGCGCCATCCCGACACCTACGCCACCAAAGCGGTAATTGTAGAGTCTCACCTAGAACCAGAACTACAAAAACTTACCCCAGAAGAATTAAGCAAAATTAAGACTTTCCAATGGGGAGAAAACGCAATTTTAGCCGCAGCCGTCCAAGCACTATTAACGGCGGAATTTAGCAAAGTTTTAGGCTGGTCACAACCGCGCACAGAATCACCTGCATTTTGGTTAGAACGCGATCGCACTCATAAAATAGAATGGACACTCATCCAATC
Source organism: Nostoc sp. NMS4 (assembly GCF_017115095.1). Lineage (GTDB taxonomy): Bacteria > Cyanobacteriota > Cyanobacteriia > Cyanobacteriales > Nostocaceae > Nostoc. Next base: position 17,485 of record NZ_JABXKI010000108.1, read on the forward strand.
AGCTGCGACTTTCGGCGATAAAATTCAAAACTCAGGACGCATCAAAACCTTAGATAATTTAAGAGCAGCCCTAGAATACTATACCCAATCTGGTTATCAAGTGGATCGAGCGCATCGCCGTTTTGAGCAGCAATGTTTTAACCTGTTAGAGTCTAAATTACCCCACTTTGCCCAACTCCTCGAAGCCACCGAAAAACTCCGCCGCCAATACCGAATTTGGGCAGATACCTTAGCGCAAGACTTCACCGCCATCTGCCAAAAAGACAGCTTTTTACCAGAAGACGACCTCCAACAGCGAACTCTCTACGACCAAGTTATCCACCCTCTCACCCAAAACAATCATAAAAAAGTTGCCTACTTCTTAATTGATGCCTTCCGCTACGAAATGGCTACAGACTTATTAAGTGAATTCACTGAATCTGGTACTATAGTTTCCCTCAAAGCGAGGTATGCAGAATTACCCAGCATCACCGCCGTAGGAATGAACGCCTTAGCCCCTGTTAGCCAAGGAGGAAAGCTACTCTTAGCTGGTGATAATGGCTTTAAGGGTTTTAAAACAGGTGAGTATACAGTCCGTAGTCCCCAAGAAAGGGTCAGGGCGATGAAAGATAAAAGTATCTCTCATCATGGTAAGGGTAACAAAGACATTGCCAGCTTTAACTTAACTGAAGTTCGTAATAATACAATATCTAAGCTGAAAAAAAGCTGTGCTGATGTCCGTTTGATTGTCATTCACAGCCGAGAAATTGACGATGCAGGGGAAGCTAACCTGGGTTTAGCCACCTTTGAAAGTTGGCTTCAGCAAATTAAAGCCGCCTGGAATCACTTAAAAAACATCGGTGTGAATGAATTTGTCTTAACTGCGGATCACGGTTTTTTACTGCAAGATCACACCACTCAAGAAATAAAATATGGTAATAAAAAAGACCCATACCGCCGCCATATCATAGATTTAGAACCGCGCTCTGAGCAAGGGTGCGTTACAGTTTCTCTGAGTTCTCTAAAATATGAAGGGCAAAATAAATACTTAATTTTTAGTAAAGATACATCTGTATTTGCCACAGGTAATCCCGGCGCTACCTTTGTACACGGTGGTAACAGCTTGCAAGAGCGCGTCATTCCTGTACTCACAGTATCTCACCGTTATAATTCCCATTTGGGAATGGTGAAACACTTAATTGAAGCCCAAGCAGATAATAACAAAATTCGCTTAAGAGTTAAGCCAGCCCCCTTACCTCAAAGCGTGCTAAATTTTGCCGAAGCCAAGACAATTAATTTAGCTTTCCATGTTCCTAACCGTCAGGATATCCAGATCACAATTAAAGATGTTATCGGTGCAGGAATAAATAACCAACAACTGCAAATTCCCGTTACAGATGAATGGGTAGAAGTGCTATTTGACCTAAGAGGACAACGTGATGAGCGAGTCCGTATTGAGATTTTTCACCCTGACGGTATTGAAGATATAGAAGCGACTATTCCCCAAGAATATTTTGACGTTTCTGGTTCCCTAAAAACCGAAATTCCTACCACACAAACACCAAGCAGCAATGATTGGCAAGATAGTTTTGAGGATAAAACAGTAGCCCAAGTATTCCTTCATCTCCAAAAGCATAACTCTATTACTGAAATAGAACTCACTCAAATTCTCGGTAACGCCAGAAAAGCCAGGCGCTTTGCCTTGGAGTTTGAGGAATACTTGAAGAAAGTTCCCTTCTCAGTCAGGATTGAAACGACAAGTAACGGTAAGCGTTACGTCAAGCAAAACTAAAATTAAAAATCAACTATGGCAATCAGTGAACGAGATATTGAGCATATCTTTGAACGCCTGCGTTCTGGAGTTGTTCCAGAAAGAGGTTTAGAAGCTTTTGCAGTCGGTATTGACAAACAACGTACAGAAATCCATCGCCAACTCAAACTAGCAGCTGATGGGGAAGGTGTATTTAAATTTCTTCGTGGTGGCTATGGCTGTGGTAAAACATTTATGTCATGTTTGGCAATTCTGGATGCCCAAGCCCAAGGTTTTGCTACTAGCTTTGTAGTGGTTTCTGACAACGATTTACACTTTTACAAATTTGATGATGTTTATCGTAAAGTCGTACAAGAATTGGGAACTAGTTCCTGTCCTAGAGGTGCTTTAAGCGACATTATTGACCGTTGGATTGCCCGTGTAGAAGATGCCCTAATTGCTGGGGGTGCTGACGAAAACAGTGATCAGTTTGATACTCTAGTGCAGCAACGTATGGAAGAAGAACTCGCCTCCTTAACTGGTGGTAAAGCCCCAGAAGATATGGCTAGAGTATTGCGGACTATTTTTATACTTAAACAAAAAGGTGAAATTGCGGAAGCTAGTGCTTTACTTTCTTGGCTCTCTGGTAGTGAAAATGTAGCAGCCAGCGCCAAAAAAATTGCCGGAATTAAAGGAGATATTGTCAGCCGGGATGCTCTCGATTACCTACAGGGGATTTTAGAGATTGTCAAAGCCGCAGGCTATAAGGGACTAGTAATTGTCATTGATGAAGTAGAAACAATTTTGCGAATGCGTCACGATAGCCGAGGTAAGTCCTTAAATGGAATTCGTCAAATTTGTGATGCGGCAGACCGCTACAAAGGCTTACTATGGATTTTTACAGGGACACCCGAATTTTATGATACCAAACGTGGTGTAGGAGGTTTGGAACCTTTGAGCGATCGCATTCAATTTTTAGCTCCTGGTGGTTTTGCCAACCCCCGCCAACCCCAATTGGATCTCAAACCTTTTGATGCTAAACGGCTTAAAGAAGTAGCCTTAAAATTGCGGGAAATTTATCCCACTGTAAATAAAACAGTCCTAACTACCAAAGTCACCCCTGATTTTATTGAACGACTGGTTGCCAAAGTGACGGCTGGGTTTAAAGGCGATGTTGGAGTAGTTCCCCGCCAGTTCTTACGCCAATTTGTCAACGTGTTAGACTTGGCGGCTAATGATGAGGAATTTGACCCCATGATCGCCGAGGGGTTTGAAGCTACTAATTTAACTGAAGTCGAAATCCGCATTCAGGAAGGTCGTCCCCTTTTCGATGCTGAACCAGAGGATATTCAAGGCTACGCTGTGGAATTTTAATCAGGTGGAGAATTGGGAATTGAAAGATTCTAATTTGAAATTTTGTAGCTTACTTCCTGCAGGATAGTTTGAATTTTTATGACTTCTGCCTTTGCACGTTTTCCTCCCCGTCTACAACAAGCAATTGTCTCCCGCTTGGGCTGGTCTTCTCTCCGCCCTGTGCAAGAACTGGCGGCACACGCTTTATTAGATGGTAAAAATGCAGTAATTTTAGCTCCTACTGCTGGCGGAAAAACAGAAGCCTCTATTTTTCCGCTATTGGCAATGTTAATGGAGCGTGAACCCCAAGGAGTTGGTTTAATTTATATTGCACCAATCAAAGCTCTCTTAAATAACCAAGCCGAGCGTTTGGGGAGTTACACAGAAATGGTTGGTTTGCGCCGCTTCCTGTGGCATGGAGATATTAAAGATTCCCATAAACGGACTTTTATCAAAGAGCCAACAGCAGTCTTAATGACCACCCCTGAATCTTTAGAGGTCATGCTGCTATCTGCCAAAGTACCCCATGCCAAAGTATTTGGAGATTTACGCGCTGTAGTTATTGATGAAGTTCACGCCTTAGCGGGTACAGACCGAGGCGCTCACCTGATGTCTGTGATGGAACGGCTAGGGCGTTATACAGTCAATGATGTCCAACGTGTGGGGTTGAGTGCTACCGTTGGCAATCCGGCTGATATTCTGCATTGGCTGCAAGGGACATCAAAACGGGAAGGTGATGTTATTGAGCCTCCAAAAGTCCCTTCTCAAAAAGATTTGCGCGTTTATTTACGAGATACACTAGGAGCGATCGCTCAAGAAGCTAGTCAATTAACCCAAGGAAAAAAGAGCCTGTTCTTTTGTGACAGTCGCTCACTGGCTGAAGACATTGCCGAACGAATGCGAAATTGCGGGACTGATGTATTCGTTCACCATAGTTCCGTCTCTCTAGAAGAACGCACCGCCGCCGAGGAACGTTTTCAAACAGGAAGTAATACCAGCATTATTTGCACTTCCACTTTAGAGTTAGGTATTGATGTTGGCGACTTAGACTTGGTATTACAAGCGAATGCAGCTTCTACAGTCTCTTCCTTTTTACAACGCTTGGGACGCACCGGGAGAAGGGCGGGTCAACGAGCTAACACTACATTTTTTTGTGAAAATGTCGAGACAGTATTGCAAGCGATCGCTATTGTTGAACTAGCGAGAAAAAGCTGGGTAGAATCTGTTCCCATTCAAACCAGAGCTTGGGCTGTCATGGTGCATCAGTTACTAGCTTTAACTCTACAATTTGGTGCTATTAGCCCAGAACGCTGTTGGGACAATTTGTCTAGCGTACCTGATTTTTCCGGCATCAACTATACAGAATTTGAGGTACTAATCAAGCACATGATTCGGGAAGACTTCCTGTTTCATGCAGGTGGCTTACTTTCAATGGGAGATAAAGCAGAACGGGTTTTTGGTCGGAAAAACTTTATGGAACTCTACGCAGTTTTTAGTAGCCCATTGCTTTACAAAGTACAAACACCATCTGGCTACACCATCGGCTCTTTAGAGCAAGCATTTGTGGATAAACTAGTTGCAGATATGAGTTCTTTCCTGCTCAGTGGTAAGGCTTGGACTGTTACCCACATCAATCACCAAGAGCGTATTGTTGGGGTTGTTCCAGCTCCTCGTGGTAAAAAACCAAGTTGGGGAGGTTTTGCTCCTCAACTACTAGGTTTTGACCTGTGCCAGCAAATTGCCCAAATCATTAAAACAGAAAATAGTATTCCTTATATTGATCCTAGAGAGCAAGCAGCTGTAGATGAATTTCGTACTGACCTTAGACTATTACTGACAGATTTGCAACCAAGCATCCAGATAGATAATGAACGAGCATTGTGGTGGACTTTTGCTGGTGGACAGATTAATCACACCCTCAAATATGGTCTACAATTCCACCATGATTGGAAGATTGTTGCTGATAACTTCAAGCTTAAAATAGAGGGAGAAAGTCTTGGTCAGGCTACCTTGAGTTTAGCGATCGCTCAGATAAGTGAGCAAGTTTTTTGGCAAAATATACATACCCAAAACTTTATTTTGTCACAGTTACCAGAATATCGTTTGAGCAAGTTTCAGCAGGCACTACCAGAAATTTATTCATTAGAAATGATTGGTAATTACTTGTTAGATATTCCTGGGGTGTGCAAGTTTTTGTGTTGTAAACTAAATTAGTTATATTTTTTTATTATTAATATTTAATGGAGAAAATACATATGTATACCATTTCAATATTTGATAAAAAGGGAAATCTAATAGATATTCCAGTTGATGAGTTTCTAAGGATAAAAATAAACCAGACAATCTCTGAAGATAAAGCACTTGGTATTAAACGTTCAAAAATTCCTTTTCATTTTTTCTTGTTACCAGACAAACCTCAAACAGAAAACTTTTGTAAGCTAGCTCAAGAGATTGAGAAAATTGCAACTTTCAATTTAGCTCCCGACAATAGTTCTCAAGGTATTTGGATGCGATGCATTCAGTTGTATTGGCAAGCTAAAGCTATATTGCTAGCAAACAAAATATTTAAATTAATCTCCGACCCAAGTATAGATGGTGGTTATCTAACGCAAATTTTACCACATACAGCACTTCCGGCAGCTATGAGATACATCCTCAAAGCTGAAAGCTATGATAGGACAGGTGCAAGGAGAAAAATGTATTGCATAATAGCCGGAAGCGCTGTAAAGCATTACAAAATCTACAAATAGAAACTGATGCTGATAAAGCCCTTTATGACTTGCTTAAAGTTGGAGAATCGGAAATTATATTTTGGGCAAATACCAAAAATATAAGTTATCCCTTCGCCAACTTTCAAGAACTTTTTATTTATATCCTTAAGGCTAGATTTGAGAGGAATCAGTCAACTAGAGAGCAGGAGAAGTCAGAATCTCTGTAAGAATTGCTCCCGCACTTTTAAACAAAGACCTCTTCTTGTGTGTAATTGCTTGATTCCGGGGCAAGAGTTAAAATGTCATTCTTGCCCTCAATTTAAAGAGTTTTTGGAGATTGTTAAGCAGAAGGTAGATAAATTGAGTTTTTTGAGCTTTCAGGAATTACAGAGCCTGAAATTAACTTCTGAGACTATTCAAAACTCACCATTGAGCAGCTAGCACGAGGTTTAAATTCCAAAACTCTCAACAACTATATTCTAAAATACTTTATTTACTAAAGGTTAGAGTAAATTAAGAGTTTTATATATCTTGAAAGATAAGCAACTGTTTCTTGGAATTGAACCGATATAAAAATCTATCCCACACTTCTTTAAAGCATAACTATTTAAAATTCAGGTACAGATAATTCTCGTTTGTTACCTGCTTGCTAGTACTTTTTTAGTACACCCACCTTACACCCAATTTACACCCAATTTACACCCAAAAAGAGCTAATATCTACTCATCAGCATGAATAAAGGCGTTGTTCTCAGCAAGCTTCTAAAACCAAAAAATTTTCAAAATTCTTGCTGAATAAAGCTTTAAGACAAAGCGGGCGATGGGACTCGAACCCACGACGTTCACCATGGGAAGGTGACATTCTACCACTGAATTACACCCGCAAATTGCTAACATAAACTTAGTACTAAAATAAAATATACCACTATTTGCAGCTGTTTTCAATTCGCTAGAACATACCCTATTTTGACAAACAACTACTGATGCATGAGTGTTCAGATTGGGAAATTTTTTAGCTATTTAACTAAAGAACAATGTCTTGGCCTCGCTCAGTGAAGCGAACCTCTTTAATATTCCATTGAGCATTACTCGTTAGGGTTTTACGGAGACTGCCAAACAGAGCAAACTGTTCGCAACTAGAAAGAGAAGTTATTTGTCGCTTTGACTCAGGAGATATTCGTAAATCAACTGTAGCAATCCCATTTTTGATGTTGACACGATATCCAGACAAACTAAAATCGCTTGTATCTCGTTTTTCTAAGATTTTGCTCACGACATTTTTCACTGGTTCCTCGGCTGGGACTGAAACCTTTTCTGGAATTAGTTTTTGACACTGAGTATCACTTGTGTACAATGTGACGTTAGTAGTTTTACTAGTGGCAACTTTAGAAGTTGATGAGGAAGGCGTATTTTCCTTAGAAGATTCTTGATTAGGAGATTTCTCTCTCAACTGAGCGACGCTAGGAATTTGGCTGGGAGTTTGAGACGATACGCTATTCGTCGGTGCTGTGGTAGGAGATGGGGTTACGCTGTTAATATTACTTGCGGTGGGGTTAGAACTACAACTGCCCAGGCTGGCAACCATTGTCACAAAAATAAGTGTTAAAAAATATCTCTTGGTTGTGTTCATAAATTTTGCTTATACAATGATGTTGCTGCTATCAATTTCAGTGTCGCTGGTATCAATTCCGCATAAATTTGTGAATATTGAGCCAGTCTATAAAGTGTCAACCCGAAATCTGTTAAAGTCAAGGGTCATACTATACACCGAAATTACAGCATCAGCCACCCCTGACGCTCCTGCGTCGCTAACGGGTTCGCAGTCGCTCATGGGGGAAACCCCCGACGCACTCGCGTTCGCTAGTGCGTTCCGAAGGAAGGACCCTAGCCTCTCCCTTTGGGAGAAGATCGCCCTGTCTTACCATTTGAAATGTCTAAAACTTTTACGTAATGGTAATTACGAATTACGAATTACACCTTGCGGTACTAGTTTTCACTACTTTTTTGCTTGGTCAATTGTTGCACTAATAATTGTACTCCCAAAGCCAACAAACCAATTGCCACTATTCCAAAAATCCCGCTACCTAAAGCAACTACACCAACAACCAGAGTGCGGACAGCAGAAGAAATCTTTACTACCAATGGATTGATTGAATGGATCGGTTTACTAGCAAAATTTGTTGCGATCGCAATCATCAGCGAATACGCTGCAAATCCCATTCCTCCCGAAATCACTGCTCCAGTAAAACAGCGTAACGGACTCGCTGTAACCTGTTTTTGAGCATCTGCTTGTGGCGTGAGATTTTGATCGTTCATACCATTTTGGATTTTAGATTTTGGATTTTAAATTGGGTCATTAGGAATAATTCTTGTCTATCCCCTATGCTTCATTAACGATAAAGATTTATTTAAACTGAAGATACCACCTGAATACCATGTGTAATTGTCCGAGTCACAAACAATTCTAAATCCTCATCAAGAATTGCTTCCCTGATTTGCAGCAAAACTAGTTCTGCTTGCTGTTGAGATTCAAAAAGAGCAAATATTGTTGGCCCAGAACCAGACATCATCGTTCCTAAAACACCTTCTTGATTTGCAAACACTTCTCGCAGTTGTAAGACTTGGGGATAGGCTGGCAATACGACTCGTTCTAAATCATTGTGCAGTTTTTTGGCAATTTCTCCCGCATCTTTATCGAGGACAGCTTTTACTATTGCTCCCGAATGAACTGCACTAGCACGCGCTGCCAAGTTGTCGTTATCTCTAATATAAGAATGACCAAACTGCTGTCGATAGGTTTTATATGCCCAAGCGGTGGAAACTTCTAGGCTGCGGTATTTCGCTAACACTATATATATAGTATCCAAACTTGGCAGCAAAGAAAGTTGCTCACCTCTACCTGTTGCGATCGCAGTTCCACCCGCCACACAAAACGGTACATCGGAACCGAGTGTACTTCCCAATTCCTCTAATTCTGACTGAGTTAATCCCAACTTCCACAGTAAATCTATTCCCACCAACACAGATGCTGCATTCGTCGAACCTCCAGCCAACCCAGCCGCGACAGGAATCTGTTTGTTAATAGTAATCTCCACACCTCCATATTTAGCAAAGGCTTCGGGAAATTGCCTGACCATTAATTCTGCTGCGCGGTATGCCAGATTACTTTTATCTGTAGGTACTTGTGGGTGGTTGCAGTGAACACGGATACTGTCAGTGCTAATAGAACGCACAACAATTTGGTCTGCAAGACCAATACTTTGCAGTATCATGGCTAACTCATGATAGCCATCAGGGCGATTACCAATGATTTCCAGATACAAGTTGATTTTAGCAGGGGCAATTAGGCTGTAGGAATGCATTTTCTGAGAATGGGGAATGGAGAACTTGTACTGAGTGCAGTCGTTGGCGCAGCCTCTCGTAGAGAAGTATGGGAAATGGGGAATAGGAAAAAATCTGCCTTGTCCCCTACTCCCTACTCCCTACTGACAACTCATTTGCTAGAATTACCCATTGCTGAACGCTGAGGTCTTCGGCTCTGGCTTGGGGATTTATTTTTAATTGTTCCAGTAAGTGGCTCAAGCGATCGCGTTCCATAACAGATTGCAAATTATTTCGTAACATTTTCCGCTTGGCACCAAACCCCAACTTCAAGAAATTCTCTAACTGTCGGGGATTAAGCGCTGGTATTTCGATTTTTCGCGGACGCAATCGCACCACTGCTGAATCGACTTTTGGCGGTGGATGGAATGCGGCAGCTGGGACTGTACAGATTAACTCACACTCAGCCAAATACTGTACCCGTACACTCAACGCCCCAAAAGCTCTCGATCCTGGTTTAGCATATAACCTTTCTGCGACTTCTTTTTGTACCAGCAACACTATAGAGTCAAATGGTTCGGGGTTGGGATTGGCGATCGTACCCAGTAGTTTCTCAATGATTGGCCCAGTAATATTGTAGGGAATATTGGCTACTACCTTATTTGGCGTTTGGAAATTGGGAAAGGCTGCCAGATAAGATGGTAAATCTAGAGTGAGAAAATCGCCTTGCAGCAGTAAAAAATTTTCCGTTTTACCAAGCTGCTTTGACAACAGCTGACATAAGTCACGGTCTATTTCAACTGCAACCAGAGATTGCACCAAGGGTAATAAACGACGAGTCAGAATGCCGGTTCCAGGCCCAATTTCCAAGATGCGATCGCCCTTAGTATTAGAGGAGCGATCGCTTTCTGTACACTCTGCTGCTTTAATAATTGCGTCGAGCGCCTTTTCACTTTTAAGCCAATGTTGAGCAAAGACCTTACGCGGTCGGATCATCTGTATTTATTGCCTAGTCTAGTTTTTAGCTTCTTCTCAAAAACTGATTATAAATTTTGAAGTCTCTCTACAACGCTAGACTCACTGTAACGCCTATCTTCTCTTCCAAACGCTCCGCGAACGTAGCGGCAAATTAAGGTTTAGCCACTTTGTTCTCGCCTCCCTGCGGTTGCTAAAACCATTCACCTGAAAGCAACGCCAGTCAAGCGATTTGCCCATTTAGAAAAAAAAATAAATTTACCCCTTGACAAACTAGGGGATGACTAGTTACTCTAGTTAAGTGGAAAGGCGACAGACGCCAACCACTGCCGAACCTAAAAAACATAATACTTTGAAAGCTTAAGAAAAAACCAATCCTCGTCAAAAGATTTTGCTTTTGGGATTTCCCAAAAATACAATCAAAATTAGTAACTAGGATTTCGGAAAATATTTTTTTTCGGAGCCACAAACTCGAAACACAACAAAACGGAGAGTTTGATCCTGGCTCAGGATGAACGCTGGCGGTATGCTTAACA
>NZ_JABXKI010000293.1 GCF_017115095.1 Nostoc sp. NMS4
AGAACTTTATTTGGGAGTTTATGAAGGTAAATTAAGATTCTTCACTACTGAAAATGGATTGATACTATCATCAGAAGAGTTGGCTGAACAAGAACGTTTACGTGCCGAACAGTCAGAAGAACGCGCCCAACGTGCAGAGCAAGAAATTGCTCGACTGCGGGAGGTTTTACGTACACAGGGCATCGACCTAGAGAATATTTGATAAAATCGGGAAATTAATTAAAGACATTTTCAAGTTAAAATCTAGTTATCAGTGTGTAAAAAAAGCGTAATCTTCTGAAAGTAGGGCATCGTTTGCAAGCACAAGAAATTAAGGATCAGCTAAAGTCCCTTACCCTCCAAGCCTCCTCGATAGATCATAATTTAGCGAGAAGATTAGATGAAATCAATCGTTGGGTAAAAGACATCAAACCAGGTTCCCTGACTGCAAAACCCTTTGTTACTGCCTTTCTGCTAGAGGTAATTACTGATTCGACAATTTGGCTGATAATCAAATCCTTACCTTCAGAGGAAGAACAAAAAGCAAAGTTCGATCTGATGACACCGATTGAGAGATATTGGTATGGTTATCTATTTCCCAGATGGTTTAACGCAAGTGACTCCAAGTTTTATATTTGGAAACAAAAATTGATGGCAGGTGAATTTAATCAGGTTGATAATGATATCATTAGATCAATAGCCCAAGATATTGTTCAGCGAGAAGGTAGTTTTTGGCAGCGTTATATTGCCGACCTTTCAATGGCAACTGATTTAATTGTTAGTCGTAACAATCAACCACTGTGTATTCAAATTACCAGTGTTAGTGAAGAACTTAATCAACAAAAGTACCAAGCTTGGCAAAATACACTGCGATCGTGGGAAATCGAGAGGGGGCTGTTCTTAAGTTACAATCCCAAAGATGCTAATTTTGTCAACCAGTTAGTCAACGTGGCCCTGTATAACAGTGATTACCTTTCTGGTGGCAAATATTTAAAATTTTCGTAAAATTTCAGGAATTTGGTCTTTCAGATTTGTGTCTAGCCTACATACTTACGTGCTAATTACAGCTTCTATGGCTAATAAAAGAGAAACTCACTGCAACAATCAAGTAGATACATTTGCTGAAGCTTTAGCAACGGCGCGACAAATGCAGCAGAACTGGCTAACTTATGGGGTTGATTTTGTCAATATTTACGTTGAGGATGTAGATGGAGACTGGCTAGAAACGTGGGGGCATGATGAAATATTAGGTAATTTTCAATTAGATACTATTAAAGAATTTTTGGTAAGTAATGATAGTGTAGCTGTGAAAGTAAGAGAGCATTTAGGAGAGCGATCGCTATTTGATTTTGCCGTAAACTTAGAAGAAGTTTGGAGAATTACTGAAACCAACGACAGGTTATCGGCTGTGAGGAACTTGTTAGCTGGTGAAGAGAACAGTCTTGATATAGATGATATCAGATTCTTGGATTTTGCAAATACTCTAGTGGTAAAGTTGGCAGAGATTTTGTAAGATTTGGAATTGCGTAAGTTCTAGATTAAATTTTGAACAGCATACATCTAAGCGATCGCTTTTCCAGATAAGCTTTAATAATCTTTGAGATGCGCAATTTTGATCACTGTTAGCAATAAGGATTAATCCTCAATCTGGTAAATAAATAATGCGGTATCCGATGTCGAAAATCTGGATTTCCTTGTTTTTTGCGTGGCTTACTCATGGCTCAAATCAACACCCTTGTGTTGAGGTTAACCATTGAGTTTTACCCACTTGACAAGTTTCTATTTTTCTTAACTTGACACAAATGGCTTTTTGACCCACCCCACAATATTGCATAATTTATTTCTTGGAGTTCTCTAAGAGTTAGTGATTTTTGTAGGGTGCGTTACCCCGTAAGGTAACGCACCGATTTAATCTGTGCCTGACTTCAGCTAATTTTGAGATCAAACACCTCTAAAATGCCCTTCTAACAGTAATTTTGTCGTTATTAACCACGATGGCATCAGCCCTACCATCGCCGGTAACATCGGCAAAGAATGTTCCCCGGCTTCCGTAATAGGGATTCTGCGTCAAAGACTCGTTACCAGTAAAAATAAAACCGTTGGAGCGCCGACCAGTGATTTTGTCGTCGTTAACCACAATCGCATCAGCCTTGCCACTGCCGATAACATTGGCGAAGTATGTTCCCCGGCTTCCGTAGTAGGGATTCTGCGTCCAGGACTCGTTACCAGTAAAACTAAAACCGTTTGAGCGTCGGACAGTTACTTTGTCGTTGTTAACCACAATGGCATCAGCCTTGCCATCGCCGGTAACATCGGCGAAGAATGTTCCTCTACTTCCGTAGTAGGGATTCTGCGTCCAGGACTCGTTACCAGTAAAACTAGAACCGTTGGAGCGTCGAACAGTGATTTTATCGTTATTAACCACAATGGCATCAGCCCTGCCATCGTTGTTAACATCGGCAAAGAATGTTCCCCGGCTTCCGTAGTATGGATTCTGCGTCCAGGACTCGTTACCAGTAAAACTAGAACCGTTGGAGCGTCGGACAGTGATTTTGTCGTCGTTAACCACAATGGCATCAGCCCTGCCATCGCCGTTAACATCGGCAAAGAATGTTCCCCTACTTCCGTAGTATGGATTCTGCGTCCAAGACTCGTTACCAGTAAAACTAGAACCGTTGGAGCGTCGGACAGTGATTTTATCGTTGTTAACCACAATGGCATCAGCCTTGCCATCGCCGGTAACATCAGCAAAGAATGTTCCTCTACTTCCGTAGTAGGGATTCTGAGTCCAAGACTCGTTAAGATTGAATTGCGCTTGCGCCGGACTTGCAAGGGCTGACGACAGCACAACAGCAGCAATTAGCTTTACACTTGTGTTTTTCATCGGTATGTATGTAAGTAAATAGAACTTATGGATGAAGAAAACTTAATACTGAGGCTTTAGTCTCAGCTTCAGCTTGAGATATCTAAGACAAATCACTTTCTAGCCAAAAGCATAATTTTTACAGTACTTCTAACTATTGAGTATTAGTCTTAAGAATTTACATCAAGCAAATAAGCTTTACCAATCTTACAATACAGTGCTACTAGCTACTTCATACATAATTTCTAATTTCTTAGAAAATCTACATAATTAGGAAATTCCAAAGAATAGCACCACAAGGTTGGAATGAATGGTACATTACGCTCTGTTAACACACCGTACTAGCTGTGTCACGCCAGTTGCAAAAAAATTGTCGGTTGGGTGGAGGCTTTGCCAAAGCCAACATCCTGATATATGTTGGGTTACGCTCCGCGCAACCCAACCTACGTCGGAAGTCTAATGCACTATTTTGTGTAGACAGTCTACTAGTCTGTCAAGAACTAATTGACGGATAAATTACCTGTAGAGACGGCGATTTATCGCGTCTCTCTAACCGTCAAAATGAATTTGACAGACAATCTACTACGTGCATTTCAAAAATCAAATACTAGTCCTATAGTAGGGCTAGCATTGCAATGCTCACCCTACCAGTAACTAAGGCTGTTGGCGTATTCTTTGCCAGACAGTAAAACCCAAAAGCAGGATAATGCTACAGGCGGTCGTCAGCATCACAGCCAAACTCATACCTTGTATTCTCATCGCCAGCAAGTTAAAAACTAAGGTAATTGACCAAAGCGTAAATGCAGCATGGCGCTGGGAGAGTCCCCAAGCAAGTAAGCGGTGGTGCAGGTGGTCTTTGCCAGGAGTACTTAGAGGGTTATTTCCTGCTAGTAGCCGCCGTACAAATACTTGAGTGGTGTCTAGCACCGGTAACAACAGAAATAAAACCGTAGGAATTAGTGCATAAACTGTGTTTTGTTGCAGTTTGCCTAAAATACTAGTTGCTGCCAGCACATAGCCAAAAAAGTATGCTCCGGCATCACCCATAATAATTCGTGATGGATGGAAATTATGGCGCAAAAATCCCAGTGCAGCACCTCCCAAGGCTGCGAGTACTAAGATTGCCGCAGCACGATTGTTAAATTGGGCTGCAACGCCCAACAAACTCATGGCGGTAATAAAGCTGATTCCTCCTGCCAAGCCATCCATACCATCCATCAAGTTGATGGCATTGGTAATCCCTACTACCCACAGTACTGTTAGCAACATGGACAGAAAGGAGTCGATGGGAGTGCCAAACAGGACTTTGACGCTGATGCCATTAGCTACGAGCAACAGCGCCGTCACAATTTGCGCCCACAATCGCACAGAGGGCGGTAAGCCGAACTGATCGTCGATAAAGCCCACAAGGACTAATATTGAACCCCCCAACAGAATAGTGAGTACCTGAGCCAATACGTTTTGGAGTTCGATCGGTCGTAAAAGGCTAGCCAATACCAGCGCGGCAATCACACCCGCGTAGATAGCCAGCCCGCCGGCATTGGGTAAAGGTTCTCGGTTGAGTCGCCGGGCGTTGGGTTGGTCAGCCCAACCCACCCGCAAGGCGAATTTGCGGACTGTCGGAATTAAACGCCAAGTTACAACCCAAGCCAAGAGGAACGTAAATACTACTGCCAACCAGCCGGTGCCGCCAGGGTCGGCAATACCGAGGTACTTAAGGGAGTTCTCTAGATTCATCTCCCAATTCAAGCATTACTGCCAGTATCTAATATGAGCATCACCTGTATATTAATCAATTTTTTTTATTTCCATTTGTAACTTGAGCAGCTTGAGAGATTAGCACTCTGGCGCTGTGAGTGCTAAATTGTCTAATGGAAGCGCTGGAGAAATAAAACATGGCGAAAATTATTGCATTTGACGAGGAATCTCGGAGAGCTCTAGAAAGGGGTGTTAACGCCCTTGCCGATGCTGTAAAAATCACCTTGGGGCCTAAAGGTCGCAATGTCCTTTTAGAGAAAAAATTTGGCGCACCTCAAATTGTCAACGATGGTATCACTGTTGCCAAGGAAATTGAATTAGAAGATCCTTTGGAAAATACTGGTGCAAGACTCATCCAGGAAGTTGCCTCAAAAACTAAAGATGTCGCTGGAGATGGGACAACCACCGCCACCGTTTTAGCACAAGCCTTAATTCGAGAAGGTTTGAAGAACGTCGCGGCAGGTAGTAACCCTGTTAGCTTGAGACGCGGGATCGACAAAACTATTGAGGCACTGGTATTGGAAATTGCCAAAATAGCCAAGCCAGTAGAAGGAAGTGCGATCGCTCAAGTTGCCACTGTTTCTGCTGGTAACGATGAAGAAGTTGGTCAAATGTTAGCTCAAGCAATGGAAAAAGTCACCAAAGATGGTGTAATTACCGTTGAAGAATCTAAATCCCTGACCACTGAACTAGAAGTAGTTGAGGGGATGCAGATTGACAGGGGTTACATTTCTCCCTACTTCGTCACCAACAACGAACGGCAAATTGTGGAATTTGAAAACGCCCGAATCTTGGTGACAGATAAAAAAATCAGCAGCATCCAAGATTTAGTGCCGATTTTGGAAAAAGTTGCCCGTTCTGGTCAGCCCTTGCTGATTATCGCTGAAGATGTCGAAGGTGATGCTTTGGCAACTTTGGTTGTCAACAAAGCGCGGGGTGTACTAGCCGTAGCTGCCATTAAAGCACCTGGATTTGGCGATCGCCGCAAAGCTTTGTTAGAAGATATTGCGATTCTCACCGATGGACAGTTGATTTCCGAAGAAATCGGCTTAAGCTTGGATACTGCTGCTTTAGAAGCGCTGGGAACTGCTCGCAAAATCACCATTGACAAAGAAAGCACCACAATTGTCGCTGGTAGTGTCACCAAGCCAGAGGTACAAAAGCGAATTGGCCAAATTCGCCGACAGTTGGAAGAAACCGATTCTGAATACGATCAAGAAAAACTCCAAGAACGCATCGCCAAGCTTGCTGGCGGCGTGGCAGTGATTAAAGTGGGTGCGGCAACCGAAACCGAACTCAAAGACCGTAAACTGCGGATTGAAGACGCGCTCAACGCTACTAAAGCTGCTGTGGAAGAAGGCATTGTTCCTGGTGGTGGGACAACCTTAATTCACTTAGCTAAGGCGGTAGAAGCGATTAAAAAGACCTTACAAAATGACGAAGAAAGAATTGGGGCTGATATTGTACAACGAGCGCTAGAAGCCCCCTTGCGCCAAATAGCAGACAATGCTGGTGCTGAAGGTTCTGTAATCGTCTCGAAAGTTCGGGATAGCGAATTCAACATTGGCTACAATGCCGCTACTGGCGAATTTGAAGACTTGATTGCTGCTGGTATTATTGACCCTGCCAAAGTAGTGCGTTCAGCTTTGCAAAATGCTGGTTCCATTGCTGGTTTGGTCTTAACCACCGAAGCGATCGTTGTTGAAAAGCCAGAGAAGAAATCTGCTGCTCCTGCCCCTGATATGGGCGGTATGGGCGGCATGGGCGGCATGGGTGGCATGGGCGGTATGGGCGGCATGGGTATGTTCTAATTTCTGCTGACCCAGATAAATATTTTTTTAGCAGTTTGTCTTGCCAAGGCAAACTGTTTTTTTGTAGCATTGCTGATTCAGAGGCAATATGTTATACCAATTCGTAATTCGCCAGATTAAATCTGAGTGATGACCAAATTAGCAACCTAAATAATTGCTTAATTTATAAATTACCGTCTTTATATTAATTTTTGTAAAATAACGTGTAAGTTATCCTTATGTCCTTTGTTATTTACTAATGACAAATGACCAATGACAAATGACTATTAGGTAATATTGCATGGCACGAAAACTACGTCGCCTTCCTAAAGTAGTTACCAAGCTCTATGAAGACGAGTTCCATCACCAACCAGGGACTATACCTGGAACCATTTTTATTGATGCAGATGCACCACCACCGATAATTTTCTTGATTGACTATAATCAAACCAATTTCACCCGCCAACAAATAGAAACTCCAGAGGAGTGTGTTCCCTATCTGGAAGCGGAATCGGTTTCTTGGGTAGACGTACAAGGCTTAGGTAGTCACGATATATTACAACGATTGGGTAATGTTTTTAAGTTACATCCTCTAGTTTTAGAAGATGTAGTTAATGTACCGGAACGTCCCAAAACAGAAGATTATGAAGATCAATTGCTATTCATTAGCCGGATGGTAGTAGCAAAGGAAAGAATATGTGGTTTTTACAGCGAACAAGTAAGTTTGATATTAGGGAAAAATTATTTACTGACAGTACAAGAGGAACCAGAACATGATTGCTTTGAAGCCGTGCGATCGCGGATTGAAAAAAACAAAGGTATCATCCGTAAACAGGGAGCGGATTATTTAGCTTATGCTCTATTAGATGCAATTATTGATGGCTTTTTCCCAGTACTGGAGCTTTATGGTGAGCGAATCGAAGAGTTAGAAGAGGAGGTAGTAGTCAGACCTACTCCACAAACACTACAAAATATTTATCAAATTAGGCGAGAATTACTGCAACTACGTCGTGCTATCTGGCCTCAGAGGGATGCAATTAATTCCTTGATTCGAGATGGCAGTGATTTGATTAGTGAAGAAGTGCGAATCTACCTGCGAGATTGTTATGACCATACAGTGCAAGTGATGGATATGGTAGAAACTTACCGAGAATTAGCATCTGGATTAATGGATGTGTACCTTTCGGCAGTTAGTAATAAAATGAATGAAATCATGAAGGTGCTAACGATAGTTTCAACAATTTTTATTCCCCTGACTTTTGTGGCCGGAATATATGGTATGAATTTCAATACTGAAAAATCGCCATATAATATGCCTGAGTTGAATTGGTATTGGGGATACCCACTTTGCTGGGCAGTAATGATAGCGATCGCACTTAGTTTGCTATTCTTTTTTTGGCGAAGAGGCTGGCTGCAAAATTCTGTAGTAATCAAGCGCAATTAAAAATTGTCGATTAGCGATGAGTAAAATATACATTCATTAGCACCGGGAGTTAAGATTCTGAGTTATGAGGAGTAGCGACCAGAATTTAGTAGTTTTGACGATTTATATTATCGGTGTATCTTATGTTTTTAACCGCATGGTTGAATCCATCGATGACCAAGTTAAATTTGAGTTTAAAAAAGGAATCGTTGACGAGCAACTCAAAGAACAAAATCTCGACGATAAAATTGGAATTTCCTTTAAACTCAAACCCTCATACCCAATTGACGATTTGAAAGATTTAGGAATTAGCATTGAAAATAAATCGGATAATGTTGCCGTATACGTTGACTGGGACAACAGTTCTTTAGTAGTTGAACATAGTAAACAATCGCGCCGCGTAATTCGGAAATCACCAGATTTAACCCGCGATTTAGCAGTACCCCAAAGTCCTAGCCTGATTGCTCCCAAGAAAACACTTTCGGAAACAGTGACAGCAGAAGATGTTTTCGAGCGCGATCAAGTAGCTGGGACCTATTCAGCAAAAAAACCACTAATTGATATCAATGGGCTACAAAAAGGGCAAAAAAAGTTGTACAACGACTTTCTTAACAGAAGAAAGGAATTAGACTTTTCTCTGCAACTAGTGCTGAGGATATCTGAAGTGCGTTTAGGTTTAGCCCCAGGTCGTGATTTTCCTCCCATTAGTATTATCAATTGTCCTTTCACAGTCAGAAAACTACCTTGGACTTACGCTCTACCTTGGAATAAAAAAAAGCAATAGCATATCAACATAATACGTCAACCAAAGATTACACTGGATCTAAGGAGAGAGTAGGCGCAGGTGGTTGCAGATCGGTCATAGTGACTGGTTTGAGGAAAGTCCGGGCTCCCGAAAGACCAAACTTGCTGGATAACGTCCAGTGCGAGCGATCGT
This sequence comes from Nostoc sp. NMS4, assembly GCF_017115095.1. Classification (GTDB taxonomy): domain Bacteria; phylum Cyanobacteriota; class Cyanobacteriia; order Cyanobacteriales; family Nostocaceae; genus Nostoc. The sequence continues at coordinate 8,751 of NZ_JABXKI010000293.1, forward strand.
GAGGATAGTGCCACAGAAAGATACCGCCAAAACAATTCAAAATTCAAAATTCAAAATTCAAAATTAAGGATTTTGAACCAAGAATTTTGAATTAAATTTGGTAAGGGTGCAAAGGTGCGGTAAGAGCGCACCAGCAGTATCGAGAGGTGCTGGCTCGGTAAACCCCGGTTGGGAGCAAGGCGATAGGAACTACGGTTGGTCTTTTACCAGTTCCGCTCAATGAGAGCCGCTTGAGGCGTTTGGTAACAAACGTCCCAGATAGATAACTGCCCTCGCAAGAGAACAGAACCCGGCTTATGTCCTGCTCTCTCCCCTTTAATGGAGTATGAACCTTTCACGGTTTGTACTCTATTATTTTTTGTCCGGGTGTGCGATCGCTAATTCATAATTTAGAATTGTTACGTTTATTTTCTGGGGTGGGAGGACTTTGCAAAAATGGACTTCGTTAATATACTACCCAGAACAAATATTTACCTACAATTTCGGTATACGTTGATGCTTAATCTTGGTTATGGTCAAGACCTCTTATCTTTATAAAGATGAATGAGGGCGAAAATATTCAACAATGTTTCATAAATTTACTGGAAATTCTTGAAAAGCAACGTCCAGGATACACGGCTATTTTAGGAAAAGGGCTAACCGATGAGTTAATCAAAAGATGTATTAAAATACATCCGATTCCTAAAAGTTTAATCGCTATTTATTCGTGTGTTAGAGGAAATAGAAACCTTGAACTGGGAAAATCGTATTAGAGAGTGGAGCGTAAAATGTATAAATTCACTAACAGAGCAAAAAAAATCACAATTGCCTTCAGATATTATCCAATCTATGTGGTTAGGCTATCCTGGTACAACTGAAGAGCAAATATTATCTGCTGAAGCTCGGTTAAGTGTGAAGTTTCCACCTTCTTATCGGGAATTTCTCAAAGTAACTAATGGGCTAAATTTTGTATCGATATATGGCTTTAAGTTTTATTCAACTGATGAGATTTATTCTTACACAGAAGGCGTTCCAGATAGTGCAGAAGCTTGGATAGAAGCTTATGAAGTAGACCCGTTAACAGATGAAGAATATTTTGTTTACGGAAAAGAACAAGACCCCAACTATTTTCGCCCGAAATATATGCAAACAGCTTTAGAAATAAGTGATTGTGATTGTGATTACAATAATGATAATGGTGTTTGTTTATTAATTCCCCAAGTAATTACAAGCGACGGTGAGTGGGAAGCATGGATATTTGATGCCAGTATGGGAGGAGGAGCATGGCGCTATCGCTCGTTTGATGAGATGATGAATGCGATATTTAACTAATCTTGATAACTTAATTGATACTACAGGAAACATCTCTGTTCCCAAAGCGCATTGGAAATAAGCAGTGAAGATATGGGTGTGATATTTTTACTGAATCCTCAGATCATTGCAATAGATGGTGAATGGGAAGCTTGGTTTTGTAATTTTTCAACTGCTTCATTTGGCGCACAGCGTTATCGGTCATTTGATGAAATGATGGAGGAAATATTAAGTGATCCGGAATTTATTGGTTAGTAGAATCCAATCAAGTGTCGGTGTTCCCATAGCTTCTAGGGTTTCTACTTGAGAGAATATAGGAGACTTCAATCCTTTATTTTCTGATACTTGCTTGCAAGCTACAACAGGAAAAGTCAGGAGTGCGTTAATATAGGATGCCTTATCGGCAGGGTTTCCTATTGCTTGGATGCCGTACTGTATCAGACATAAATCGCGTAACGCTCTCAAGCTTTTAACTTCTAATTCTGTGCGCGTAAACATAAAATAGAGTTACCTCTTGTAAAAGTGGGAATCGGTGGTGAACTAGTTTGCAAGACACGAACACCACCGATTTAAACTCTATTCCGTTGTTAACATCGACTTCAAGCTATATTTACGTTTCTATATAAATGGCTAAAGCTAAGGGTAAACCTGAAAATTTTGGAAACCAACCAAGCAAGGAATTAACAGAACAATTGAATTTTCGTGTCACCAAAGAAATGAAGCAAGAAGTAAAAGCTAAAGACGATCCTCCTGAATTTTGTCGTCAAGCTATCCAAGAGAAGCTAGATAGAGAGAAGTAGCAAAAAGTTGTTAAAGTAATAGTCCAAGAGATTTAGGAATATAAAATAGATAGCTAGTTATCTTCCCCTGCCCCCTTCCCCTTATCATGTAATGCCCCTTGCCTATCCACGCCGCCAACGGCAACTCGAAAGTTTAGTCCAAAAATTTGGTTTATCGCTAGAAGCACCTATCAAATGGGAACTGCTGGATTTAGCGCTAACTCATCCCACTGTCTCTGATTCGGCAAATTATGAACAGCTGGAGTTTGTTGGCGATGCAGTGGTACGGTTAGTATCGGCTGTGGTGTTATGGGAAAATTATCCCGATTGTCCAGTCGGGGATTTTGCGGCAATTCGTTCGGTGTTGGTTAGCGATCGCATTCTCGCCCAATTAGCCAGAGTTTATGGTTTGGAGTTATACTTACTAGTCGCTGGCAGTGCTACCGCCGATAAGGTTGGTTTAGAGTCACGACTGGCAGATGCTTTTGAAGCTGTTCTAGGTGCGCTTTACTTAAGTACTCAAAATCTGGAATTGATTCGCTCTTGGCTAGATCCCCACTTTCATCAACTAGCTACAGAAATTCGCCTCGATCCTGCCAGACTTAATTACAAAGCTGCTCTCCAAGAATGGACTCAGGCACAATTTAAAGTTTTACCAGAGTATCGGGTTGTGGAAGTAACTCAACCGCATCGCAATCAAGAACGTTTCATGGCTGAGGTGTGGCTGCACGGAAATATGCTAGGAGTTGGTAAGGGACGCTCAATCAAAACCGCAGAACAAGCCGCAGCTAAGGTAGCCTTTTTAGCAATTCCTAAACCGGAAATACCTTAAATCAAAAATATGGCTTGTGCAATTCTCTTAACCTCTCACGGGTGCTTTGCGGGCAACATTAACAGCAGAAAGAAACGAGAGTTGTACGCTATCTCCAAATTTTTCTAACTTCTGGCGCAATCCTGCAAATAGTAATTCTTTCGTTTGTGGCTCTAGTTTCCTCAAGGTACTCAAAAGCTTGAGGTAGTCATCAATGCTATAGGTGACTTCAGATGCAGTTTGCAGGGCAACCAACTCTTTAAAGGAACCGGAGTCTAAAATCTCTTGTCCAAACCCTTTCAAAATCTCCGCTTGAACTTCCGCACCTTCATATCGGACAAATGAGGGAGCATAAGCTTGATACACTTCCTCTAGAACTTGGTAAACTTCGTATTTCGGTTCTGGGGTCAGATTCCATAGCAGGATAAGAAAACCATTATCACACATTGCCGATGCTGCCTTGGTATATTTAATCTCTGGCGGTATCCAGTGAAAGGCATTCGCAAATAGAACGGCATTAAACTGTTTTGCTTCTAGTTCCCACTCCTCAAATGAAGTATTGCAAATTGTAACTTTTGGATAGCGATCGCAGTTGTGTTGTGCAAAATGACAAAAATCCTGGTTTGGCTCAATACACGTCATTGAAAAACCAAATTGAGCAAAAGCCACCGTCGCATTTCCTGGGCCACAACCAACCTCAAGAATCGATGCATTTGAGTCAAGTTGGGCTAAAGCGACAGACCGATCGATTAGTTCCTTTGGATAGTGCGGTCTTGCATTGTAATAAACATCAGCAACGGGAGAATACCAAGTCCTTCGCCGTTCCAAATCCATAGAAGCTCTGGCATTTATTTCTTGTCTAAAATCCTGCATAAGCTAGGGCGTGTCAGCGATGAAGTCCAATTTCATTTTAGAACCAGCAAGATATCTGTCAGTGGTCTTAAACGTAACTTATAAAAATTAATGAGACAGAACAGTAGTCGGTTGTATACAAATGACTAATGATTAATGACAAATAACTAATGACAAATCAAATTAAAATTGCTGTCATCGGAGTTGGGCGTTGGGGAGTGCATCTGCTGCGAAATTTTTTAGCACATCCCCAAGTAAATGTAGTTGCTGTAGTAGATCCCCATCCCGAACGATTAGCGGCGGTAAAGCAGCAGTTTAGCTTAGACGATGATGTACTATTAACGACTCAATGGCAGGATTTAAAGACAGTGCCAGGGTTGACAGGAGTAGCGATCGCAACTCCAGCTACCACCCACTATGATTTAATTAAAGACGCTCTCCATCAGGGATACCATGTTTTAGCAGAAAAACCCCTAACTCTCAACCCAGTAGAATGTCGGGAACTTTGCCATTTAGCAGAGCGGCATCATTTAATACTAATGGTTGACCATACTTATTTATTTCACCCAGCAGTTGAGCGAGGAAAAACTGTAGTACAAGCGGGTAAATTAGGTAATTTACGCTATGGCTACGCAACGCGCACCCATTTAGGGCCTGTGCGCCAAGATGTTGATGCACTGTGGGACTTAGCCATTCATGATATTGCAATCTTTAACGCTTGGCTCGGTCAAATTCCCGTGAAAGTACAAGCAACTGGTACGGTGTGGCTACAGGGAGCAGGGAAGCAGGGGGGCAGGGGAGCAGAGGTGAGTCCATATACAGATTCTGCTCTGCCTCAAGGTTTGGCTGATTTAGTATGGCTGACACTGACATACCCAGATGGCTTTCAAGCTTATATTCACCTGTGTTGGCTGAATCCTGATAAACAGCGACGGCTGGGGATTGTGGGTAGTCTTAGCAGCTTGATTTTTGATGAAATGTCAATATCATCACCCCTAACCCTGCTACATGGTGAGTTTGAACAGCAAGGTAATCAATTTATTCCTGTTAATCAAAAGCAGGTAGTGGTGGAATTGGAGCCAGGTGAACCATTGGGGCGGGTTTGCTCATCCTTTGTTGTCTCCATTCTCAACAATACTCCCTCAGAGGTTTCGTCTGGCTGGGTAGGCACCGAGTTAGTAGAAATTCTTGCTGCTCTAACAGTATCTCTTGAACAAGGGGGTAAACCTGTTTTTTTGAGCGATCGCATCGTCAAGGATCAAAAGTAAGAATGGCACTAAGAAAAGCCCAAAGACTTATTGTATCCTCGTTCCCAGCCTGGAGGCTGGGAACGAATTCCGAGAGGCTCTGCCTCTTGTCAAGAAAGAGGAGGCGGAGCCTCCAAGAATGGTTTCCCAGCCTCCAGGCTGGGAACCAGTTAGGGCAAGGGCTGTATCTTGTATCTTAACTTAGTGCCATTCGATGCCTGTCACCCAGATATAAACCGTGTTTTACTTCTGAATTCTGAATTTTAGCTAAATTAACTCTTGAAAGTCCCATTTGCACAAACACTTCCTTTTGGAAGACTTACCAAGATAGTTTGTAGGGGCGAAAGACGAATCTCGCAAGTCTCATTTCCAAATAGCAACTGGGACTTCGGGAACTTTTCTTTGTCTAGCTCTATTTTCACAGACTTGTTGATCCCCAAAGAGGAACTTCCCCTAGACTCCTGTAGGTTGGGGTAGCGGCTTGCCTTTAATGGCTCATTCCCAGAGGAGAATCCCAGATCCCCGACATTTGTTTCTTTATTTGGAACATCTAACAACGAGATATCAATCAAAGGTAAGGTAATTTTCAGTGTTGTACCTTGATGAAGTCCTGCACTCTCAAGAGTAATGCTACCTCCCATGAGTTCGATTAAGTTTCGTGAAATCGCTAGTCCTAGTCCAGTACCTTCAAACTGGCGTGTAGTAGTGCCATTCACCATTACAAAGGGGCGAAATAGTTTGTGCTGTTGAGTTGGATCGATGCCTATACCTGTATCTTTGACAGCTACTACCACCTCAGATTTACCATTACTAGATTGAATTTCTGTAGCAATGGTGATGCTGCCGGTATCGGTGAACTTGGTGGCGTTGCCGATAACATTAATCAGTACCTGCTTGAGTTTTCCCGCATCTGCATTAATTGGGATTACTTTGGGGGCTAACTCACATTTCAATTGCAAGCCCTTGTGTTGGACATTAACTGATTGTAAATTAATCACCTCTAACAATAGTTGTCGGAGGTCAATAGGCGTGGAAATAACTGAAAGCTTACCTGCTTCGATTTTAGAAATGTCGAGTAAATCATTAATAATGCCTAACAAGTGAATCGTTGTTTCATCGGCACGTTTGAGAAACTCCATTTCTTCTTCCCGGTCATCACATAAGCCATCTTCAACCAGGCGAATACAGTTAATAATAATATTTAATGGGTTTCTCAATTCATGGGAAGTCGTAGCCAAAAACTGGCTTTTAATTTGGTTAGCGCTTTTTGCTTCTTTCCAAGCTATTTCTAATTCTTCCGAGCCAGCTTTCAGCCGTTCTACCATTTGGTCTAATGCTTGGGCTAGTTGGTTGAATTCCCGAATTTGAAAATTGTGCGGAACTGGTTGGGCGGCATGGTGAGAGTGAATATTGAGAGCGTAGTCTCGTAATTCTTCTACAGGACGGGCTAAGTAAGGAGCTAAATATAGGGATGCTAACAAACTTGCGCCAATCAAACCAACCGTTAAAACAATAAGAATTAGTTTGATTTCCTCTAAACCAAAAAGCGCATTATCGACACTGGTAACAGCTAAGACGATCCATTTTTGCTGCTGCTGTTGGGTAATTGGATTTCCAATAGCTGTATAGCCAGCGACTAATTCTTTGCCCTGTGTAAAAAACAAATTTACCGAATCATTTTTTCCCGTAATTGCATTTTTAATTATGCTTTGAATTTCGGAAGCATGAGGGTGCTGATTGATATTAGTTCCCACCCACTCTGTAAATGGGTGCGCCAAAATTGTACCATCTTCAGCAATTACTACCATAGCGCCTGTGAGCGATCCCGGCGGATTTCTGGTTTGTTGGTATAATGCAGACTGAATACTTAAACTGTAAACAGAATTTCTTCGGCTGTCGGAGACTGGTGCAGATAAAACTATTTGCAGTTGATTTTGGGCATTTCTTTTTCCAGTTATTCCTGCCTTTGGCGGGAAGATTGTTTTGACATCAATACCGTCACTAGGCAAAGGTAATCTTAATTCTCCAATTTCTCGATCTCCACAGCTACTAGCAATTATCTTGTGGTTGAGAAGATTTGTTAATTGGATACACTCAATACTGCCTGGAAGTTGTTGTCTTAACTGCGTGAGTATTTCTTGCTCTTGTATAGGCGAACCCGACGGAATCACTGTTGTTTTGCTGACACTCAGCAAATTAGCTTTTAGGATTGCGATCGCATCACCAATTCTCTCGCCTTTACTGATGGCACTTTCTGTTAAATTTTGCCGTGCAGTTCTCAATATACTAGTACGTGCCTTATTCAAAGCAACAATTTCGCCTACAAGTAAAACTGGAACAAACAGCAGCAATATTCTCGTTACTAAAATTCGACGAAAGGAAGATTGGCGGGAATTAGTCATCAAGTGTCTCACTTTGCACCTGCAATCTACAACACCAAAGATATGCAATTAGACCAGCTAGATGAGACATTTGATTAAATTACCAGAATTTTATTTTCAATGTTTAAAAATAACAAATTGCTATAATTCAAAAAGAAACGTAGTATACCAAAACTCGTATATGCTAGATGTAAAAGCGATTTTTGTTGCATATCAATACAGTGGTGAAATTATCAAACAGTAGCTTGCAGGTATGGTTTTTTTGAGATTTTATACACGACTAAAGAAGATATTAAAACTATCAAATCGATACAATGTTGCAACATCGTCCTCACACTACAGTTGTTTTAGCAATGAGTGCAGATGGCAAGATAGCAGATTTTAAGCGATCGCCCGCTCGGTTTGGTTCAAGGGTTGATAAATCACACTTAGAAAAACAAATTGCTGCCTCTGATGCCGTTTTGTTCGGTGCTGGTACTCTGGACGCTTATGGAACAACACTTACTGTAACCGATCCAACTCTAGTGCAACTTCGGGCGCAAGAAGGGAAGCCTCCGCAACCAGTGTATATAGTGATTACAAACTCTGCAAACCTTAATCCGGAAATTCACTTTTTTAAGCAACCAGTTAGACGTTGGCTACTCACCACAACAGCAGGAGAATTTTCATGGAAAGAACGCTTACAGACGCTTCCTTCAACTCTAGGAACCGGAGTACAAGAGTACCCTCCAGAATTTGAGCAGATTTTAGTTTTTGAAACACCAACGCGAGGAATTGACATTCTCGCAGCCTTGAAGCAACTAGCCACTCTACATATAACACGCTTGGTGGTCTTGGGTGGAGGTGAATTAGTCGCTTCCTTGCTAGAACTAGATTTAATTGATGAATTATGGCTAACTGTCTGTCCGCTAATTTTAGGTGGTAATACTGCACCCACACCCGTCGAAGGGAAAGGATTTTTACCCGATTTGGCTCCCAAGTTACAACTCATAGAAGTTCATACAGTTGAGCAAGAAGTGTTTTTGCACTATCGTCTGCAACGACCAGCAGATTAGATTACGCTAAGTTAAGTTATTTATTGGGCAATTCAATTTTGGATTTTGGATTTTAGATTTTGGATTAAATTTCAATCTAAAATCCAAAATCTAAAATCTAAAATTCTTACTCCCTACTTCCCTAAGATGGTGGAACAACTTAAGCCTCGCTATTCTGTCGTTTGGACGAACAAAATCGCTGAAGTACCCCAAAATGCCTGGAATGCTTTGGCTATGCCACTCAAAACGCCATTTTTAGAATGGGAGTGGCTGAATAATCTCGAAACTTCCCAGAGTGTTACGGCTAAAACTGGTTGGTTGCCAAATCACTTGACATTGTGGCGAGATAAAACACTGATTGCTGCTGCGCCACTTTATCTTAAAGGACATAGTTCTGGTGAATTTGTTTTCGATCACCAATGGGCAGAGTTAGCCGATCGCATCGGAGTTCAATATTACCCAAAATTGCTGGGAATGACACCATTCACCCCAGCCGAAGGTTATCGGTTCTTAATCGCCCCAGGAGAAGATGAGGATGAAATCACAGGGCTGATGGTGCATGAAATTGACACTTTTTGCTCCAAAAATCAGATTTCTGGGTGTCATTTTCTCTACGTCGATCCCCAATGGCGTTCGATGCTAGAACGGCATGGCTTTACAACTTGGCTGCACCACAGCTATATCTGGGAAAATGCTGGCTTTAAAACTTTTGATGACTACTTGAAGGTGTTTAACGCCAATCAGCGCCGCAATATCAAGCGGGAACGGAAAGCTGTAGAGAAAGCAGGTTTACGATTGCAACCACTGGCTGGCGATCAAATTCCTCAGTCTTTGTTTCCCTTGATGCACCAATTCTATGCTGACACCTGTGATAAGTTTGGCTGGTGGGGTAGCAAGTATCTCACACGGAGGTTTTTTGAGCAGCTACACACCGATTATCGCCATCGAGTCTTGTTTGTTGCCGCATATAGTGAGGAAGATAATTCTCATCCTTTAGGAATGTCTTTTTGTTTATTTAAAGATGACAAACTCTATGGACGCTATTGGGGAAGTTTTCAAGAAATAGATTGCTTACATTTTGATGCTTGTTATTATGCACCGATTGAGTGGGCGATCGCTAACGGCATCCAAATTTTTGATCCTGGCGCGGGCGGGCGACACAAAAAACGCCGTGGTTTCCCCGCCATGCCCAATCACAGTCTGCACCGCTTTTACAATAATCGTTTAGGACAAATTATTCGTCCCTATATTAAGGAAGTGAATCAACTCGAACAGGAGCAGATTGAGGCGATTAATGCAGAGTTGCCGTTTAGTGAGAAAAATGCTTGAGGAAAAAGAAGTACTTTTGTAACACTATCATGCCAGATGGCACTATTCGGAATAGTTGATAGGACTTACGCACAAATAACGGAAAACGAACCACAGAGGACACAGAGTTCACGGAGAAATTAGAGTTTAGGAGGGTTTTTGCGTAAGTCCTGGTTGAGTCTAATTCTCTGATTTTCTTTTAAGTAAAAGGAATCAAAAATATCTGAAAGATATCAAGAAGACTAGGGAGGATAGGAATTACACTTGATATATAGTGTAAAAACCCTGAAAAAAGAAAATTTCTTTTTATAATGCTTATGGATTTAATAGTTGAAGATTTAACCGCAATTGATGATAAACTTTCCCAGCGTCATATTGACCTCGATCCCGGTGGATATTTCATTATTTACTTAGATCGAGACGCAGGGTTAATTTACGCCAAGCATTTTACAAATGTGATTGACGATCGCGGTTTAGCTGTCGATCCCGAAACGGGAAAGGTAATTCCGGCGCGAGCAAAGGTAGAACGAACTCATACAACAGTTTTTAGCGCAAGGACGGCGAAAGAACTTTGCGTGAAAATTTTTGAAGAAACTCAGCCCCCTCCTGTAACTCAATTAGATCATGCAGCTTATTTAGGTCGAGAATTTGTCCGGGCTGAGGTGGCTTTAGTTACAGGGCGAGAGTATGTTCAAGATTAAGCCAATTTTAGATTTTTAATTTTGGATTTTGGATTGAAAGAAAAATCTAAAATCTAAAATCTAAAATCTAAAATTGAATAACTCCCCCATTACCCATTAGAAGAGGGCTGATTTATCTGATAGATATAGTAAGTTGCCATTGGGATAACGGTGGCAGCAATTAACAATCCTACTACCCAAGCAGTAGCGTTACCTTGGTTGGTTTCTTCTGCTTTCTTGAAAGTGCCTTCTACTTGTACATTGTCAGTTATTTTGGGTGGGCCTGGATCGGTTTTGCCAGATAGTACAGCAACAAGGCGATCGCTGGCATCAAGAAATGCCTGATTGTATTTGTCACCATTGCGTAACGGTACACTTACTGTTTCAGTAGCTACACTCTCGGCAATAGAGTCAGTAAGTATTGGCTTGACTTGATCCCCAGTAATAATGGCAGTACCATTGGTAACTGTATCAAGAACCAATAAGGTTTGATTAGCTTGGGCTGCTTTTGTCGGAAACCATTTTTCAAACAGTTCTTTAGTAAAACTTTCTGGTGTTTCGCCGTAGTCGAGGCGGCGAACAGTAACAATTCTGACTTCCTTATCTGTTTGCTTTGCCAAATCCTTAAAAGCGCTGCTAATCTTGCCTTCATTCAGACGGCTGATGACTTCACCTTGATCCAAAACCCAGGTGTCATTCCCTGCTGTCAGGCTGGGTATTTGATACACACCTGTGGCTAAAGCAGGTGTAGTAAATAGCGAGGCTGCGAAAATAACCGTCACCAAAGGTAGAATTAGCCGGATGAGGTGTTTTTGACTGCTAAAAACTTGTTTGAAGAGCTGTTTCATTGTGTGATCCCTAAGACAGACTTGCACCAAAAATACTACAGAACCACTGCAAAAATCACCTCGTTCCCGATTTTCTTCAGTGTAAAATTTCTGATATTCCCAGCAAATATGTATTGTACGGGATTTTTGATTGCACAAACTTGTTATGAGGGCGGGTGCAAGCATTAACCTGACACTAACTGTCTTGCTCGTCACAAGAAATACCGCCCATTTTGGGAATTAACCCAAATGTTTAGGGCGGAATTTGCAAACCATCTAGAAATCATATCGCATGATTCATATTTTGGTTCAGCAACGCCATATTTTTTCATATCTGCGAGTAGCTTTTCCTGCCGTACTCATGTGATGGCTGCTATCTGCATTTTTCTGATATTTTAGCTAAGTCAATATCATATAGACATGACCATAATTTTAACTAATGACGATGGCATTGATGCCCCTGGTATCCAAGCGTTGCTGAAAGCTGTAAACGGTAGAAATTCTATTATCGCTGCTCCTGCCGATCATCAGTCTGGCTGTGGACATCAAGTTACTACTACTCGTGCTATCAATCTCCAGCGACGTTCTGAAACTGAGTATGCGATCGCAGGTACTCCCGCCGATTGCGTGAGAATTGCAATAACACAAATTGCCACAGATGTCAAATTTGTACTTTCAGGTATCAACGCTGGAGGTAATTTGGGAGTAGATGCCTACATTTCTGGTACAGTGGCCGCCGTGCGGGAAGCTGCGATGCACGGTATTCCCGGAGTTGCTATTTCCCAGTATCGCAAAGCTAAACAGAATTTTGATTGGGATCTGGCTGCCAAATTCACCACTGAAGTTTTAGCGGATTTACTCAAGCGTCCCCTAGAACCAGGAAGTTTCTGGAATGTGAATTTGCCACATCTGCAACCAGGAGAACCAGATCCTGAAGTGGTGTTTTGCCAAGCCTGTACCAAACCTTTGCCCGTGAACTATCGAATTGAAGGCGATAATTTTTATTATGTAGGGGAATATGGCAAACGCGATCGCACTCCTGGTAGTGATGTGGATGTCTGCTTTTCCGGCAATATCGCCGTCACTCAGTTAAGGGTATGACCGAATAATTCATAATTTAAAGACACTGTTGTTTGTGCGATCGCAACTCGCAATCAAAATTTTCAAGGATTTGAAATCTGGTAGAGTTTCAGTGGTACTGAATACTAATTTCAAAAAAAGGAGAAATATATGCAATTTCTCAAAATTGTTCTTGTTGCTCTCGTGTTGATGGTAAATCTGCTAATTGCTCAACCCTCTTGGGCGGGTAAGGATTTTACTAAGGGGGCTGACTATGCTGAGGTAACTCAGGCGCTCAATCAACTTCTAACTGTAAAAGATACACCTGAGCAAGCTGGCTATACACCTGAGCAGTTCCAGCAACGACTAGCACAATTGCAATCTCAGAAAAATGTCATAGAAACAGCTAGTAAGCGGGCGCAGTGTCGCAATGAAACTGGAAAGACTTTAGCTGTCTATGCCAATAAACCAAAAAAATCTCCAACCCAACTCTACTTTCTGGGCGCAGGAACAATCACCGATGATGATTGGGATTGCGATGGCATTTACTTACCCGCAGGTACTCAAGTGGTTCTAGGCCCGAACGCTCAACCACAAGAACTGACTGAACCAATCGCCGTCAAGTTCGTTGATGGCACACAGTCTCTTGCTAGAACCAATCTAGCCACTGGTGCAATTGAATTGAATGTTGAACCTGCTAAAGTATTCAAGGCGGGTGAGAGCAACTGGTTGCTTCCTACTTATTCCCAAGCCGATATCGATACGCAAATTCCTACCCCACAACTCATTGACTAATACAGCAGAATTCAGAAGTCAGAATGGGCTAACGCCCCGCTACGCTAACAGGAGTAAAACACGCTTTATACCTGGGTAAAAAACTTACCTTGTGTACCTCACTTTCCTTGAAATCTGCTGTAATTCAACTTTTATGCATTTCCCGCATAAAAGTTGAACTAAATAAAAGAGTAGGGTTTCGGAGGCTGACAATTCTTTGCGTTCAGCAATATCGCGGTGAAGTAACAGTCAAGATGAAGCATAATTAAATATTAATTTTTCAAATCTTTAAATATTAAAAACTTTCTTTATCCAATATTTATATAGTTAAGAATTCTGTAGAGAAAACATACGTAGTTATCCAGTATTTTGGCAATCTTTATTTAAAGATCGTCAAAACTTTTATATTCCTTTAACAAAACATCTATCAATGTGAATATTTAAACAAAGTCTCATAAAGAAGATAGACATAACACCGCGATCTATTGTCAAATATGTAATTGATTCAATCTAGAAGAATACTTAAGTACTCTATGTAAAATTATTTTATTTGAATACTTACGTATGTGTTTACTCTTCTTGGGCGTTCCTTGTCTCAGTGATCTGCATCTGCACATCAGTGAAATTAGAAGCCGTCAAGAATGGTGACTGATCGTTTTCGATGAAATTCACCAAACTGAATTTACATACATCAAAAACCCGCAAATTTGTTGAAAGAAAACAAAGACTAATATATTCTTCAAGTAATTATTCATAATTGGTAATTACTAAATATATTAATAGGCAAATCAATGATTAGCCGATCAATATATTTATAATATCAAGCTTTATGATGCATTCTTTGTTGAAAATATTCATCAATATAAAACTAATCCTGAAACATTCATTATGGCATCAGATCAAAACTTATCAACATCTGTAAGTCCAGTAATTGCTAATAAATCACCTCTAGAAACCATTAATCCGGGGCAAAGCAATATTTCTGCTCGGTCTAGCTTGATCTCTCAAGGAGATGGACTAAAAGGAGAGTACTACGACAACATCGATTTCACCAACCTCAAGCAAACTCGCACAGATCCGACGGTAAACTTTAACTGGCGCGCTGGTTCCCCAGATCCGTCTATCGATCCAGATACCTTCTCAGTGCGCTGGACAGGTCAGGTAGAAGCTAAGTACAGCGAAACTTACAAGTTCTACACCACTACTGATGATGGTGTGCGACTGTGGGTAAATGGTCAACAAATTATCAATCAGTTTATCGATCAACCTGCCGCCGCATACAGTGGCTCGATCGCACTGGTTGCTGGTGAAAAGTACGATATTAAACTTGATTACTACGAAAATAAATCCAATGCCGTTTCTCAACTGTCTTGGTCAAGCACCTCTCAGGCTAAGGAAATTATTCCTCAGTCCCAACTGTATAGTAATGCTAATGTCAGCACACCCACCACACCCACCACACCCACCACACCCAGTACTGGCAATGGACTAAAAGGAGAGTACTACGACAACATCGACTTTACTAACCTCAAGCAAACTCGCACAGATTCGACGGTAAACTTTAACTGGCGCGCTGGTTCTCCAGATCCGTCTATTGGTGCAGATACTTTCTCAGTGCGCTGGACAGGTCAGGTAGAAGCTAAGTACAGCGAAACTTACAAGTTCTACACCACTACTGATGATGGTGTGCGACTGTGGGTAAATGGTCAACAAATTATCAATCAGTTTATCGATCAACCTGCTGCCGCCTACAGTGGCTCGATCGCACTGGTTGCAGGCCAAAAGTACGATATTAAACTTGATTACTACGAAAATACAGGCAATGCCGTTTCTCAACTGTCTTGGTCAAGCAACTCTCAGGCTAAGGAAATCATTCCTCAGTCGCAACTGTATTCACCAGTTCTTCAGTCCAGCATCACATTAGGCTCGCCTTCTATGACTGTGAACGAAGGCAGCAAGAATGTCACCGTAACTGTACTTAGAAATGGTGATTTAAGTGGCACTTCTTCAGTTAAGTATGCAACCATACAGAATACTGCCACAAAAGGAGTTGACTATGGGAGTGAAGGCATCGAAAGTGCTGGAATACTTACTTTTGCACCTGGACAAAGTAGCACCCAAGTATCTATTCCAATCAATGATGATTCCTTAATAGAATCAGATGAAACCTTTGGTTTTGTAATCGATCAGGCACAGGGGGCAACACTAGGACTGCAAAGAACTCTCTCAATTACCATTCAAGACAACGATCGCTCTGGCATCGATATTACTCCGCCAGTGATTAATGAAGGTGACGGTACTGCTACGGTGACAGTTACACGGGGTAACGCTACGGGGGCTGCTAGTCTGGACTACAAAACCGCAGATGGCACAGCTAAAGCTGGATCTGACTACCAGACCGTATCTGGAACCTTGAATTTTGCAGCCGGACAAACCAGTAAGACCATTGCTATTCCCATAATTAATGACACCGTTGGGGAAGCAAATGAAACATTTACTTTGAAGTTCAGTAACGCAGTTGGAGTGCAGCTAACTACTCAAGAGACAACTCTTACTATTATTGATAACGACTCTGGTAACTTTGCTTTAGATAAGGTAGCTTCTGGTTTGATTCAACCCACAGCTTTTGACTGGACACCTGACGGTAACAGCCTATTTGTTGCCCAGAAAAATGGGGTAGTGCGAGTTGTGAAAAACGGTACTTTATTATCAACAGCATTTACCAATATTTCTGGAGAGGTAAATGATACGCGCGATCGCGGTCTGTTAGGCATTGCCGTACATCCAGATTTTGGCAAAAGTCCAAACGGCAACAACTATGTTTACCTGTTGTATACCTACGATCCACCAGAAACTAGTCTAAACAATTCTAACAACAATCCCAATAGCACATTGGACGATCCCGATCAGAATGGGAATCGGACTGCACGGCTAAGTCGCTTTACAGCCGATCCCAACACTAATTACACTACTGCGATCGCTGGCAGCGAAGTTGTACTACTCGGTACAAATGGCACTTGGGGAAATATCAGCCACCCAGATGGAAATAGCACAAATGTCTCACTTGGCTATGCACCATCAGGAATTCTCAACAGAGATACTGGTAAGCCATTTACCAGCTTGCAGGATTATCTCAATAATCTCGATAAAGTCCAAAATATCCAGAATTTTATCGCCAATGATAGTGAATCTCACTCAATTGGTTCTGTGCGCTTTGGTACTGATGGTTCTCTGTTTGTGAGCGTAGGAGATGGGACTTCCTACAATGGGATAGACCCCAGAGCAATTCGCGTCCAGGATGTTAATAATCTCTCCGGTAAGATTTTGCGGATTGACGCGATTACCGGTCAAGGCTTATCAAGTAATCCTTTCTACGATGGCGATGTCAATAGCAATAGTTCCAAAGTTTATAGCTTAGGTCTGCGTAACCCCTTCCGTTTCACAATTGATAAAAACACCAATACCCCCGTAGTTGGTGATGTTGGCTTCGTAACTTGGGAAGAGGTCAATGTTGCCAAACCAGGATCAAACTTTGGCTGGCCGTTCTATGAAGGAGGACTTGACGCCAATGGCAATACTACCAGTCTGAAACAACCAGGCTATTCTAATTTAGATGCAGCGAAAGCTTTCTATAGTAGTGGTAAAGCTGTTACAGCACCAGTTTACACTTACAAGCATACTGGTTCCAATTCGATTGTTCTGGGTGACTTTTACACAGGTAATACTTTCCCTTCAATCTATCAAGGTGCTTTATTCGTTGGTGATTTCAGTCAAGGAACTATCGATGCTTTGACATTCGATAGTCAGGGCAAATTTGTCTCAGTTAAGCGATTTGCTTCCCAAACAGACAGACCTAATCTAGGGGTAACTGCACAAATCACCACTGGCCCGGATGGTAATTTATATTACGCAAACTTGACAGGAGGCGAGATCGATCGCTTCCGAGCTGTTTAAAGAGTTCAAGTGAAAGTCGCACACTGAGCAAATATCCCGCCCAGAACTAAAGTTCCGGGCTGATAGCTAAAGTCCTCTAAAAGAGGACTGAGCTAAATTTCTTCTTTAGTCCTCTTTTAGAGGACTTTCGCTATGAGACTCGGAATTTATTCCGAGGCCGGATTGCCATTCCTTTTAACTCCTAACTCCTAACTCAGCACTCAGCACGGGCTAAACGCCCCGCTACCGCTAACAGCACTCAGCACTCCTAAAGCCCCATGCCCAATTCAAGATAACTTTGTCAGAAATCCTAATAGTTTTTTGGTATTTGATGTTAGGAGTGTTCGACGATAAGCATCAGCTGCTTTTTTAATCGCTTCGGCTTGAGTGGGATAAGGATGAATGACACTGCTTAACTTACTCAAACCAATTTTATTCACCATTGCTGTAGTCACTTCTGAAATCATCTCACCCGCGTGACTGGCGACAATAGTTGCACCGAGAATTTTATCAGACCCCTTTTTATGGTGGATTTTGAGAAATCCAAACTCTTCACCATCTGCGATCGCTCGGTCTACACTACTAAAAGGTATCTCAATTGTTGTCACCTCAACACCCAATTTCTGCGCCTCGTGTTCGGATAACCCGACATGGGCAATTTCTGGGTCAGTATAAGTTACCCAAGGCATCACCAAACTACTGAGTTTCGAGCGTCCTATGCCAAAGGGAGAAAATAGGGTATTTTTAATGACAATCCGGGCGGCGGCATCAGCTGCATGGGTAAATTTCCAATTCATGCAGATATCACCAGCTGCATAAATTTTGGGATTGGTCGTTTGCAGATAATCATTTACCTTTACGCCTTGGTGCTTGTCGTATTCTACACCCACAGCTTCTAAATTTAGATTTTCGACATTTGGCGATCGCCCCGCACCAACTAAAATTTCATCCACTGTCACCGAATCTCGATGACCATTGGCGGAAAAATAAAGCCGTTTCCCCTCGGTGACAGTTACCACTTCTTCCAATTTGGAATTGAGAACTACGCGAATTCCTTCGTTAATCAAAACCTTTTGGAGAATTCTAGCCGCATCTGCATCTTCTTTATTTAGAAGATGAGAACCGCTATGGAAAAGCACCACCTCACAACCCAAACGCCGGAAAGCTTGCGCCAATTCGCAACCAATCGGGCCGCCACCAATCACCGCCAAATGTTCTGGTCGTTGAATCAGGGAAAAAACCGTCTCATTAGTTAGATAACCCGCCTGTTCAATTCCCGGAATCGACAGTTTTGCAGCTTTTGCACCAGTTGCAATTACAGCTTTTTTAAACTTGAGGGTTTTATCGCCAACTTCTACGGTATTTTTACTCGCAAATCGACCGTTACCCAAAAAGACATCCACACCCAACTTTTGAAACCGTTCCGCCGAGTCATTATGGCTGATATCAGACCTGATTCGCCGCATCCTGGCCATGACTTTAGAAAAATCAACATCTATATTATGTTGGGGAATATTAACCCCCAAGTCTTTAGCATCCCAAATTTCGCCAACAACGCGGGCAGAGCGAATAATAGTTTTAGATGGTACGCAACCAACATTTAAGCAATCTCCACCCATGAGATGCTTTTCAATCAACGCCACCTTTAAACCTAAATCCAGACCCGCCGCACCCGCCGCCACCACTAATCCCGCCGTACCAGCACCAATTACTACCAAATCATAAACATCGGCGGGTTGAGGATTAACCCAATTTGGCGGATGGACGGCAGACACCAACTTTTGGTTATACTCATCCATTGGGCGAACTGTGACTATTTCTAAATCTGAATTGGTCATTGGCAAAACCTCTTTTAAAATTAAGAATCCCGATTAATTTCGGTGGCTCAGTCTTTTATTTTTATGCTTGTTTATAGCGTCGATTGAGTGAGTGACAAGAACACCACCCCGCCAAAGCTACGCTTTGTTTCCCCTGCCCTTAGCAACTATGGTGTATACACAAGTCTGAAGTAGTTAGTTTACGAATCTGGTTTTTACCCCACCCTAACCCTCCCCGTATGTATTGGCTACGGTGTATACACAAGTCTGAAATAGCTGATTAACCAGGGTTTTACCCCACCCTAACCCTCCCCTTGGAAAGGGGAGGGAACAAGATTTTCCAGTTTCCCCCCTTTGCAAGGGGGGATTAAGGGGGGTAATTTGACT
>NZ_JABXKI010000252.1 GCF_017115095.1 Nostoc sp. NMS4
GATCCAGTGGACAACATTAATCAACCAGCCTTAGCTGCTGCACTCACGGAAAGCCTACAATTAGCCGGAAAAATTTCAGCTAATGCTCTAACAACAACTAATTACGGCATTTGTGCCACTTTAAACAACAAAATGGTCATTAAAGCCCCTGATTGGGCTTTCATTGCCAAAATTAATGTTAGTAGAGAAGAAGTAATACGCAGTTACACCCCTCAGCTACAGGGTGACATTCCCGTAATTGTAATGGAATTTGTTTCCGATACACAGGAGACAGAATATTCTATCAAAGCGACATATCCCCCAGGAAAATGGTTTTTCTACGAGCGCATTTTAAAAGTGCCAAACTACATTATCTTTGAGCCAGATAGCGGTAGTTTCGAGATGTATCGCTTAACCACAGAACAGTACATTTTGCAAGAGCCTGATGAAAATCAACGCTACTGGATAGCCGAAATGAATCTTTACCTTGGAGTATCCCAAGGCACTCGTGAAAATCGCGCCGGAAAGTGGTTACGGTGGTGGGATGAACAAGGAAACCTTTTGCCTTGGGGTTCTGAGTTAGCCCAACAAGAACGCGATCGCGCCGAACGACTAGCAGCACAATTGCGGGCGGCGGGAATTGAGCCAGAAGATTAAACTTCCTGTAAATAATTTAGGTTTGCTAGATTAGCGAAAAATTTGCTAAATCTAGCATTTTTTTTATCAAGATGAAATTTTAAATAATACCAATTACAGCCAAAAGTTGAGAGTATTTTTGTTAATTAGGGCTTGCTAATAATACCAAAGCTCAGGCTAATTTATTCCCGTTAAAATTTGAAAATTATGATTAATAATTTTCAAATTTGTAGCTGACAAGTATAATTTTATATTTTAGTATAAAGACATGATAAAGGCGATCGCCCAATCCCGCAAAAGATGAATGCGATCGCCCTTATCTGTCCTGCTTATTGTAGGCTGCATCAGAATTGCCTCAAGTTTACCTTGCTAAAGGCTCTAGTGATGAAACAAATCAAAATTATTGTCGAAAAACATTCTGACGGTTATGTTGCCTATCCTCTTGGTATCAAAGAAGCGATCGCACTTGAAGAAATTGGAGAACTAGATAGAATTTTCACCCATATCAACGCGATGCTAGTAGCTCAACACAATGATTGATGATGCTACTAAAGAAATTGTCCGAAAACGCGCCAATTATCTGTGCGAGTATTGCCATTCTCCCGAACGCATTTCCACAACAAGATTTACAGTAGACCATTTGATCCCAAAATCTATTGGTGGTTCTGATGAACTTAATAATTTAGCCTTGGCTTGTCGTCGTTGTAATGAACGTCGCTACAACTCTGTCGCCGGATATGACTTAGAGACTAAAGCAGTAGTACCTCTATTTAATCCTCGTCAACAAATTTGGTCAGAGCATTTTTTGTGGTCAGCAAATAGTAGGACAATTATCGGAGTTACCCCCATTGGTAGAGCAACCTGCAAGCCACTCGATCTTAACGGCGATCGCTATCCAGAAGATGACTCCATTCAGAGTGCGCGGGGTTTTTGGGTTAAACCTAGCTTACATCCTCCTAATGAAGATCCCCGACTTACTTAGTCGCAACGATTCTCCTTATCTAAACCGTATTACTCTTTAATCTACAACTGTTTAGTTCTAAACACAAACTTTTTAACTTCAAACGAAAACATTCTCACTTCAAACTGAAAAGTTCTCGTTTAAAACCAGAGCATTCTCACTTCAAACCAAAAACTTCTCGTTTTCAACCAGAACATTCTCACTTGAAGCCGGAAAGTTCTCGTTTAAAACCAAAACATTCTCACTTGAAACGAAAACGTTCTTGCTGACAACAGCAAAACTTAAGCTTCTGACTGGGAGTTTTTCACTTGAAACAGAAACACCCAAGCTCAGAAGCTCAAAGTTTTAGGCTTTTAGGTAGAAGCATTGAGTTAATTTCTCAACTTAGGGAACTCCAAATAAAAAAATACTCAACTACTTCTTGTGGGGTGGGCGACACGATAGCCCCAAGCCTTGGGCGGACAAGATGTCCACCCCACAAGATTGGATAATTTATTTGTTGGAAGTCCCTTATGAAGTTTGTGGTTGCACTTTTTTAGCTTTCCGGGCAAATCTGCGTCCTAAATCATCAATCATTGACTCTAAACCCGCGCCTTTCCCACTGACTTTCGCATAGTTATATACCATCAACCCAGCCGCATAAGCTTCGCTACCAACAGCCACAGATGTATCATCCACTAGTTCTTGCAGTTGCGTCAACGACAGCAAAATGGGATACAGGGCTTCAAATAATTCGATATCTTGGCGCATTTCATTCAAGTCAAAAGAACGAGGTAAGAAGTCAGGATTTTGTGTACCGATTTCCAACGCCTTACTCACAAACGCCCGACTCTTATCCCCCAGCTTGGGTAAAGCTTTACGCTCTTCGGTTGTCAAATCAATCAAGAACGGTAACTTTTCGCGGATAGTAGTAATAGCTCGCATCACAGCTTCCCTGTCTGCGGAGGAAAGTTTTGCACTGACTTTATTATCTGGCATTTTTCATACACCTTTAATGGTACTAAATTTCAGTATTCCCCAAGTAATTTAGAAAGTAATAGTTATTTATAAGCAATTAAGAAAATTTTTTATACCTTTAAATAAGTGATATCTCGCTAATTACCAACCTTGAGCAAGTTTCACGATTAGAGTCCAGTGGCATTTGACCCAAGGAAGCCGAACATTTAGAGATAATAGTAGCAGAGGTAATCTCAAAATTTAGCGTTAGCAGAGTGGTGTGCTAACACTTCGCAGCTAGTTGTGGAATAACATTATTACTTCTATAGGAATCCTATTTGATTGCGTGAAAAAACTCAGTACACATTTATTCACTTCTATTCCCTATTCCCTTTTAGAAGCTGTGAATTTAGCATAATAATTACGGTAGAGCCATAAAAGTAATAGCCAAAAAATATCAAACCCAATTTTTATTATGACTTCTTCTGCCCATTACATCCCTCAATCTGATCCGCCGCTTCCTCCTTGGGAAACGCTACCAACGATGTATGATTTACCAAGTGACAACCCAGAGGAACCAGGCTTGCCAGACGATTTCCACTTTTTACAACCCTTACTTTTATACCTAACTTTTCAGCCAATTAACTGGAATCCCGAACTAGTTTACAGTGCGGCTGGCCTTAATCTCTACTACGATTTACAGCATCCTTTGTGGTATAAACGCCCAGATTGGTTTGGTGTAGTAGGTGTAGGAAAATTACATAAAGGGTATAAAGGGCAAGACTTGCGGTTAAGTTATGTAACTTGGCAAGAACCAGCAAATCCCTTTGTAGTTGTTGAGTTATTATCTCCAGGTACGGAAGACGAAGATTTAGGCACAAGAAGAGAAAGTGCAGCAGATAAACCTCCTAGCAAATGGGAAGTTTATGAGCGAATTTTGCGGATTCCCTACTATGTTGTTTTTAGTCGCTACACTAATGAACTTCGGGCTTTTCAGTTAGTCGGCGGTCACTATGAACCGATGAATTTGACCGAAGGGCGCTTACTAATGCCAGAGATAGATTTAAGTTTAGGCTTATGGCAAGGTTCATTTCGAGATATTGAAAAGTTATGGTTAAGGTGGTTCACTTTGACGGGAGAATTAATTCCCGCACCCACAGAGGAAGCTGCTGCTGCAACCCAACGAGCTATGATTGCTGAACAAGAAGCTACAGAAGCTAAACAAGAAGCTACAGAAGCTAGACAAGAAGCGGCTCTTGCCAAACGAAAAGCAGAACAATTAGCAGAACGTTTGCGTCAGTTAGGCGTGAATCCTGATGAACTAGATGAATTATTGTAGCTTCACGAGTCTTTTCTGCTTTTGAGGAATCAGCTGTACTGAAAACTTTGATAATGATATTAGCTCTCAGAAAGATTAATTTTTGAGAGCGATCGCATATTTAGCACTTGAAATACATATAATATTCCTTTCAGCAAGTCTATAGCAACCTCATTTTTTATGAAAAACCATGATGTCACGCTATATCCTTACTGTTCCTCAACCCAGTTTCAATTGGGTTACAAAAGGGAAAATAAGGTTCAGCAGCAAATCTCAAAGGCAATACCCTGAACATTTGCAGATATTACCGCAGACACTGATGATGTTGCAGCGGCTAAAATACTTAAGTATGAGTAGTACGATCTAACTACTCAGGTTAAAATTGTCTATTTGGTAACACAAGACCATCAGAAAATTGTAGAAAAGTGTATTTCCTTGCCTCGATAGTGGTGCTAACCTCAATTTAAAGGATGTTATCAGCCTTTATCTGCTAGAGTTTCTGACTTTCGGCAAATTAGATAATTTATCAATAACAAAATCGCTAGGAGTGCGATGATGATGTCACAGTCCCATATCACAAGGCCAGAAATAGCTGCTGGAACTCTAATCGATAACCGCTATATTATCCAAAAACTTCTAGGACAGGGAGGATTGGGACGAACTTACTTAGCATTTGACACTCGTCGGTTTAATGAAGCCTGTGTTCTCAAAGAATTTGCACCTATTGGCACTGGCGAAAGTGGACTGGAACAATATCGCAACTTATTTAAAAGAGAGGCAAAAATTCTTCATCAATTGCAACATCCTCAAATTCCCAAGTTTTTGGCTTGCTTTGAAGGAGATGGTCGGCTATTCCTAGTACAAGAGTATGTTGACGGTAAAACATATTCGAGACTCTTAGGAGAACTTCAACGTCAAGGAAGAAATTTTTCTGAAGACGAAGTTATACAGTGGCTCAAGAATCTGCTGCCTGTTTTGGAATATGTTCATCAGCACAACATCATCCATCGAGATATTTCTCCTGACAACATCATGTTACCAGATGGCAAGGATTTGCCAGTGCTGATTGACTTCGGTGTAGGCAAGCAAATTGCTGACATTAACGAGGCGAGAAGTTCCAACCACCAGGTAACATTTGTTGGCAAAATGTCCCTTGTAGGTAAAGTTGGATATGCTCCCCGCGAACAAATTAGTTTGGGTTTATGTTCGCCCTCTAGCGACCTTTATGCTTTGGGTGTTACTGCTATTGTATTACTCACAGCTAGAGATCCATCTTTGCTAATGGATCAATACTCACTGGAATGGAACTGGCGTAATTATACCTATGTTACTGATGGGTTTGCTCAAGTACTTGATTGTATGTTAGAAGATAGACCTAACAAGCGATACCAAACAGCCAGCGAAGTTCTTAGAGATTTAGAGCGTATTAGAGAACCAGAAGTGGCAATATCTTCTGCAATCAAGGCTGATGATTTACCAGCCACAGTATTTAACTCTGAATTTCAGGCTATGTCGGCCATATCGCAATCATATAAGCAATCTGAAGAAACAATTTTTAATTCACCTACTAGCCCACAAACTGGGCCACGAATTGAACAACAACAATCTTCACTCCAACCAGCATTTATCAAACATTGTCAGCAAGAATTAGCCTACCACATCGGCCCAATGGCAAATCTAATTATAGAAGAAATACTAGCTCACAATCCTTATATTTCAGCTGACCAATTTATTGAACTTGTAATTAATGAAATTCCTAACTTTCAAGCAGCTTTTGAATTCAAAAAAAGCTTATTCTCCTAGAGATTTAGATATCACGAATTGAGGAATAATTTTTAATCTTTTAACCAAATTCTGTGGGTTTAAATCAACAGAGATATTGAAGAAGAAGTCAGAAGTCAGAATCAAAGCGCTCATAGCGGAGTGTCTGACTCGCTCTAAGCCTACCCCTGCTCTTAAGCAAGCTTACGCGCTAACGTCTCTGAAAGAGAAGGCTTTACGCTATGCTATCCACCAGTCTTACAGAATACCCAACTGAATTCTGACTCCTGACTCCTGAATTCTGTTTGATAAAATAGCAAGATTTTTTGGCAGGGTCTAAATACCTGTTACGAAAATTAATTACGTTAGTATTACGCAAAGCGAGTCTGTATATTTCTATGTTAAAGTAAGCTAACCGCAGCGTCTATGTGCGACACGCTGCTCGCGTTCGTAGAGAGCGCCATTACAAATTATTGTAATCGCTTGTACCTCCTTGAGTACGTTTGATTCTTTTCATCGCCATTTCTAAACTTAACTGCATCCGTTTAAAGGCTTTAGCTAAATTACCGATTTCATCATTAGACATCTGCTCAAATTCAACTTCCATGTGTCCTGTACTAACTTCTTCGGCTATGCGAGTCATGCGTTTGAGAGGCATCACAACTTGTCGATTTAAGAACAAGTTGACTAATAGGATAGTTGCTATAAATATAGCTGATACAATCAAAATAATTAGTAAGGAAGACTGATTGGCTTTACTGATGACATTTTTTGCAGGTACTGATACAATCTGAGCGCCAACAATTTCATTCAACTTCCACCCAAATCCGTTAGCAGCACCATAAAGACTAATCATACTTTGAGGTGCAGCTTCAGGTACACTATGACACTTCAGACAGCTTTCTTCAGAAACTGCTAAGGGACGAGCAATATAAAAGATATCTCCACCAGGAATTGAGCGAAATCCACTAACTTCTTTAAGGTCTGATTTATTTCTGAACTGTTCTACAATTTCCGTCTCAAAACCATCAGCCTTATCCCGAAGATTTGTCGGATTGAGAGTTGCTTCTTTATAAAAGAAATCACGGTAGTCTGTTGTTTTCCGTAAAATTTCAAATACCTCTCGTGCTGAGTATCCAGGCACAGTTTGCGGCAAAAATTCAGTAGCCAACTTATCAACTAGCTGTGGATTAACTTGAGTACTGGTATATTTCCGAACAGAACTCATTGTTTGGATGAGCATCAGACCAGTTGAGCTAATATCTTGTTTAGCATTCTCCCTCAGTAGAGAAGAAAGAGTAAATCCACTCAAACTCAACCCAAATGTCAAGATTACCAGTAGCAGAATTGTAAATTTTTGTTTCAGATTGAGGTTCTTTAGCATAATTTTAGATTATCTACAAGTCAAATTATTATGAACAAATATGTCTAAAATCAGTCTTTACTCTAGTATGAGCAATCAACTGTCATGTTTTCGCGCAAAGACATAGTTTAGGCAAAACTATGAGCGTATATCCAACTTTATACTATTAGTAATTATTGAGGTTAATGAAAATGTTCTCTAAGTAACTAAGTTCCAAAAAGCTACAACAGCAATTCAAATGGAATTCCCAAAAATTCGTGTTGGCTGTTCTGATATCTTGCCAAAATAAATACCAGCAATTGTCAAATATTACTAATGGTGTGGAATGCAGGAAAGTCTTTATTCGGGGGACGCTACATTATTGAAAGCCAATTAGGTGAAGGCGGAATTGGCATTACTTATCTTGCCACGAATCAACGAAATCAACAACGAGTGATTAAAACCCTCAAAGAAGAAATCCTGAATCACCCTGCCTGGATACTCCACCGAAACAAGTTACGGCAAGACTTTCGTGATGAAGCTGTTAGGCTGGCGGTGTGCCACCATCCTCATATAGTACAGATAGAAACCATCTTTGATGAGGGGAATTTGCCCTGCATGGTGATGGATTACATCGAAGGGGAAGACTTAGGACAGCGCTTGAGGCGAATAGGGGTGCTATCAGAGGCAGAAGCATTACTGTACATCCGGCAAATTGGCGATGCTTTGACTCTAATCCATTCTAAAGGACTGTTGCATCGGGATCTTAAACCACGCAACATTATGATCCGCATTGATAAATTAGAAGCAGTGCTGATAGACTTTGGCATCGCTAGAGAATTTGTTCCGAATATGATCCAAAGGCATACAGTGTATCGTACTCCTGGTTTTGCCCCACCTGAACAGTATGAATCAGAAGCGCCGCGAGGAGAATACATTGATATTTACGCCCTAGCCGCTACTTTGTATAATTTGCTTACCGCAGTTGTACCAACTAGTGCAGATGATAGACGTCACAATATTAATTTAGAGCCACCACAATATTTTAATCCGAAGATCAGCAACAGGGTAAATCAAGCTATTATGTGCGGCATGGATCTGGAGTCAACGTATCGTCCCCAGTCTGTGCAGGAGTGGTTGGATTTATTAGGCCCGGATACAGGGGAAGATGTAACCAAAATATCATCTATGTTAGTGATAGCGCCTAGACTGCAACTACCAGTACCTATTGTATTAGATCGGCAGATATGGCAATGCGTACAGACCCTCAAAGGTCATTCTAGTATGGTTCATGCGATCGCCATTAGCCCAGACGGGCAATTTATTGCTAGTGGCAGTAATGACAACACCATCAAGCTTTGGCAAGTAGGGACTGGCAAACTAGTACGTCAACTAGGTGGTTGGTTTTCTAGTCATTCCAGTATGGTTCATTCCGTCGCCTTTAGCCCAATCTCTTCAAACCTTTATTATCAAGGCGAATCCGGCAAATCTGCGGGAGTTGCAGAACCGAACCGGGGAATCTTAGCTAGCGGGAGCTGGGATAATACAATCAAATTGTGGGATGTCAACACAGGTAAAGAAATTCGTACTCTCACTGGTCATGCTAATTGGGTGAATTCCGTTGCTTTTAGTCCCGATGGCAAGTTTCTGGCTAGTGGCAGTGCTGACTGCACAATCAAACTGTGGCAGGTAAACACAGGTATAGAAATCCAAACTTTTACAGGTCATTCTGACTCAATTTCGTCAGTCGCTTACTCTCCAAGAACGCCTGTAACCAATAGCCAGGATAGACAGCTGGTAGCTAGTGGCAGTAATGATTACACCATCAAACTGTGGCAAATATATACAGGCAGAAATATTTACACACTTACAGGCCATTCCTTCTTTGTCAACTGTATCGCCTTCAGCAAAAATGGGGAAATGATCGCTAGTGGCAGTGGTGACAACACAATTAAACTGTGGCATATAAATACAGGCAGAGAAATTCGGACTCTTACAGGTCATTCTGATTCAGTTTGGTCAGTTGCCTTTAGCCAGGATGGACAATTTCTCGCTAGTGGCAGTTGGGACAACACTATCAAACTGTGGCACATACACAGTGGTAGAGAAGTTACCACACTTACAGGGCATTCCAACTATGTTAGATGCATTGCCTTCAGTCCCGATGGCCAAACCCTAGTTAGTGGTAGTGATGACGACACTATTAAGATTTGGCGAAGGGGTAATAAATAATTCGCCAACAGTATCTTCGCCACTTTTAGACCTAAAAAACCGCTAGTTCAGCGTAAGCATCAATGGTGGGTATACTAGTACCACCTCCATCGTGAGAACATACAAGATCAAGGGTGTACGGCACACTGGAAGTCCTATATGTAACGCCGCTAATTGTAGCTGCGTTAGTTGCACTTAGACCACCGCCAACAGCAGCTGTGTGCTGTTCAACAAAACTACCGTTTGCTCTAAGACCGCATCGGACAAATTCGCCGGTGGAGAAGTTGGTTGCACTTACTGAGTAAGTGATCACCTTAGAACCAGCAGGAACAGTAACTCGATGTATTATGAGTGGCACATCGTTGCCAAAGGGCAAGTTAAGAAATTGTGTTGTTCTCCTAAAGATTGCCTCGATTGCTGTTGCTGGCATTGTAAAACTGATAGCTGATCCGACAATAGCTAACAACGAACCACACAATGTCAATCGTTTCATATTGGGTATTCTCCTGGAATATAGCTGAAAATAAGGTACTCAAGTAGTTCAAATGAGGCTCTGTAAAGACGACTTTTCGTTGATGCAGACTCGGCCTGTCGCCGTTGATAAAGTAGCAATGGAGGTTTTTTTAAGACCTTATTTAAGTGCTAACACGCAATACTGTAAGTCAAATTGATAGTTAATAGTATTAATTTATATATTTTTTTGCTGAGTGTGGTTCGATACTTTTAAACCTACAGATAGAACTGCGATCGCTCCAAATTTGTGACAATAATGACGCTAACCGTGATTTTTGCACAATAAATAATTTAATTTTTTTATGGCCTTTGGTATTGGTGATATCTTCTGGATTTTTCTGCTTCTAACTTCTTTGCAACCCCTTTGGCAAAAACGTCAAATAGAATATCGGCGCTTGCGTGCTTTACAAGAATTTCAGCAGGAACGCAAAAGTCGGGTGATTTTACTGATTCACCGCCAAGAGTCCATTAGCTTCCTGGGAATTCCCATATCTCGCTACATTACTATCGAAGACTCAGAACAAATATTGCGAGCAATTCGCCTCACACCCCCAGATGTACCGATTGACTTAATTTTGCACACTCCTGGTGGTTTGGTTTTGGCTACCGAACAAATCGCCAGAGCGTTAATTCGCCACCAAGCAAAAGTCACAGTCTTTGTACCCCACTATGCCATGAGTGGCGGTACAATGCTGGCGATCGCCTCTGATGAAATTATTATGGATGCTAACGCTGTCTTAGGGCCAGTCGATCCCCAATTAGGCAATTACCCCGCAGCTAGCATCTTGAAAGTGGTTGAAGATAAACCCATCGGTGAGATTGATGACCAAACCCTCATTATGGCCGATCTCTCACGCAAAGCAATACAGCAGGTACAGCGATTTGTGCGAACTCTGCTAAAAGACAGTATACCTAAACAAAAAGTTTTGCCAGAAAATATCGAACCGATTATTGAAGCTTTGACAACTGGGCGCGTCACCCACGATTATCCCATAACTATTGAAGAAGCAACAGAAATGGGGCTGCCCGTAACGGTCGGACTGCCCCATTCTATTTACGATCTAATGGATCTGTACCCACAGTCACAAGGAGGACGACCCAGCGTGCAGTACATTCCTATGCCTTACAATGACCGTCGTCCAATTCTACCTACACCCAAGGGCAGACCCTTAGAAGAACCAAATCAGATGACTTGAGTGGCTCTGGGGTAGAAGTTTTTTCTGGCGACTAGGGTGTAGTTGTCGGTGTAGCTGTTGGTGTAGCTGTTGGTGTCTCTGTTGGTGTAGCTGTTGGTGTCTCTGTCGGTGTAGCCATCGGTTTCGCCGTCGGTGTAGCCATCGGTGTAGCCATCGGTTTCGCCGTTGGTTTAGCCGTTGGTTTAGCCGTTGGTTTAGTTGTTGGTTTAGTTGTTGGCTGACTGAAGACTGTTTTTGCTTCTTCATTCAGCTTTTGGCGGAGTGCTAAATTAGCAATACCAGTTTCTTGCAACTGATATTTCTTTTGATACTCCTTCACCACTTCTTCCGTGCGGGAACCATAAAAATGATCGCGCGGTAGGGGAGGATTTGGCTTCACCACTGCATTCAAATTTCTGTGCAGAATTTGAACGATGTTAGCAGCAAAATTTTGGGTTTTTGGCCCTGCGATGCCATCAACTGGTTTTAGCTTATAACCAGTCTGAAATTCTCGAATTGCCTTTTTAGTTTCCTCGTCCGTCAAAGCAGTATTTGTTACCTTGACGTTATAGCCTAATCCCCGCAATACCTCACGGAATTGCTGGGGCGTATAACTTTTCTGAGTGGCTGCAAAACCTGTGTCTGCAACTACCAAACTAGCAGTCATCAGGCAAGTAACAGCAAAGGTTGCGCTTGATTTTCCAAACCCACACCACATACTTAAAAACTCCTTTGGGTTAAATCAGCAGGATCATAAACGTTAACAGCTGCATTTTAAGTTTGTTTAATAACTTTTTTCACGATTATTTAATGAATTTTGAACAAATTGTGATTTTTTTTTGTTAAAGTAACTCAATTTATAAAAAACAATTTGTGTCATCTATCAAAAGAAGTATCTTGTATTAGCAGAGATACAGGGTTATCATTTGAATCGAATACACCTTCTAACGCTAAATTGTGGACAAAAGCACATCTGTGCATTGGTGTCAACTCAAGTTGAAAGCTAGTCTCTTGTAGCTGTAGCGCAATGAGGAGTATTTTCAGCTTAAATGAAAGAGCTTATGTTTTAAATACGTAAAAGTATAATTTTTTACAAAAAAATGAGAAATATAAAATCTTCTAAGCAGCGTAATCTTTGGTTTGAGAGATTTATGGCAATTGCTGCCACCGTAAATTTAAGTTTAGTTTTGTTTGATTTAAGTTACGTACCTTGGCGAGATTTCTACTTGCGAAAAATTCCCCAAATTACCAAGATTTATGACCCAATAAAAGGTATTGAATTCCATCGAGACACAGAAAACTATCTGAAAACAGTAGACGCATTAGAAGAAGAAGTTAGGCAAACAGGGTTACAGTCGCCTGAAGTAAATGGCAAGTTAATGCAAATAAGTCGTCTTAGCGGCGAGATGATTGACAGCAACCCGTTTGCAGGAGCTAATAAGAGTGGGACTCTGGAAACAATCAAAAAGAGGATGCGATCGCACATCGGTAACGAATCTGCAAAACAGTCCTTCGCTACTTTTTGGAGTCAGCCATACATATCACAAAATGGTTGGTCTAAAGAAATTAATTTTTTTAATCAGAGCATCCGCCCTTTAATCGCCACTAACTACTACCGCCAAATTGGGGAAAATGGCGATTTTGTGGATAATTTCTGGATTATCGACTTACCATTTATAATTTTATTTGGCGTAGAATTGCTGGGGCGTACCTTCTTGCTCAAACGCCAACATCCTGGTTTAAGCTGGTTAGAAGCAGTATTGTGGCGTTGGTACGATTTATTTTTACTACTCCCATTTTGGCGCGGGTTGCGAATCATACCTGTAGTAGTCCGCCTCGATCAAGCGCACTTATTGCATTTGCATCCAGTCCGAAAGCAAATTAATCAAGGGATTGTCGCCAACTTTGCCGAAGAACTGACAGAAATTGTCGTGGTAAGGGTAATTAATCAGGTTCAGGGTTCAATTCAGCGTGGTGAGTTAACGAGTTGGCTCTCGCAACAAGAAAATTTACGTCCCTACATAGATATTAATAATGTGAATGAAGTGGAAGCGATCGCAGGTCTTTTGGTAAAAACAATTGTCTACCGAGTGCTACCCGAAATTCAACCTGCGATCGTTGCCATTTTGCGCCACAACATCGAAACCGTCTTCCATCAAGTCCCCGTCTACCGCAACCTCCAGAACCTCCCAGGCGTGGGACAAGCCCAAACCCAGTTAAGCGAACAATTGGCGACTCAAATCACAACTAATCTTTACAAAACTTTAGTTAGCGCCGTTGAAGACCCTGTAGGCGCAAAACTCACCAGTCAACTAGTACAAAGCTTCAGCGACGCTTTGGGATCTGAAATAAAAGAAAAACACCTACTTTCAGAAATTCAGAGTTTACTTTTTGACTTCTTAGAGGAAATTAAACTCAACTACGTCCAACGTTTGTCCCAAGAAGACATAGACCAAATTATCGAGCAAACCAGGAAGCTAAGAACACAAGTATCAGTTCCAACAGTAGTGGACAAAGGCACCATTATCCCAAAGATACGAGAAGGGTAGATCAGGGAGATGAGGGGAATGAGGGAGCAGGGGTTAGGGAGTTGACAGTTGATAGTTGACAGTTAGTTGTCCCATGCCCAATGCCCAATGCCCAATGCCTAATGCCCAATGCCCAATGCACGACTATAAAAGAAATGCGCTAAACTCGAATTAGGCGAATCATCATTTGGTTCGTCACAAGACTTCTTGGAAGATATACCTATCGCAGGAAGTGGGTCGAAGCCCACTTTTTTTATTGAATTCTCTCATGGCTCATCCTTTAGTTCCACAAATTATTGATTTGGCGACACCAGTGGCAGAAGAACTGGGATTAGAAGTGGTTGGCGTGGTTTTTCACACCAACCAAAGTCCACCAGTGTTGCGGGTAGACATTCGCAATCCTGAGCAAGACACTGGTTTGAACGATTGTGAGAGGATGAGCCGTGCTTTAGAAGCCTCCTTAGATACTGCCCAAATTGTTCCAGATGCTTATGTCTTGGAAGTGTCTAGTCCTGGTGTTTCGCGGCAACTGGTAACAGACAGGGAATTTATTTCCTTTAAAGGATTTCCTGTCATCATCTCCACTTCGCCACCCTACGACGGACAACAAGAGTGGATTGGTCAGTTGATTCGCCGGGATGAGACAGCACTTTACTTAAATCAAAAAGGTCGTGTAGTCGAAATTCCCCGTTCCCTAATTACTAAGGTGCAGCTAGACGAGCGCCGATAAACGAGTTACTGAAGGCTAGGGACTAGGGACTAAGGATTAGGGATTGCAGGAGCAGAGGAGCAGAGGAGCAGAGGAGCAGAGGGGAAGTTGCTGCAAGTCTTTTCCCTTTGCACCCAATGCCCTTCAGGAGTGCTGAGTGCTGTTAGCGGATAGCTAAGGTTTAGCCCGTGCTGAGTTAGGAGTAGAGACGCGATTAATCGCGTCTCTACAAGAGTTAAGGGTTAGGAGTTTTATTTATCTCCTTGTCTCCCTCATCTCCCTCATCCCCGTCATCTTCTCCATTCCCCATGCCCAATGCCCCATGCCCTACTCCCTAATTTTTAAAGGAGATTGCTTATGTCAATGGTTACTTTACCTGGATTAAAAGAATTAATTGAAAGTATAAGTCGAGAGCGGAATTTACCCCGGCTTGCAGTTCAATCAGCTATTAGAGAAGCACTACTCAAAGGCTATGAACGTTATCGCCGCGCCCAAAATTTAGAGCGCAGACAGTTTGACGAAGATTATTTTGAGAATTTTGAAGTAGAACTCGATATTGAAGGAGAAGGGTTTCGCGTCCTTTCCACCAAAACTATTGTCGAAGAAGTCAATAATACAGACCACCAGATTTCCCTAGAGGAAGTTCAACAAGTAGCTCCCGAAGCGCAGTTAGGTGACTCTGTAGTGCTGGATGTTACTCCGGATCAAGGCGAATTTGGTCGGATGGCGGCCATGCAAACTAAGCAGGTATTGGCGCAAAAATTACGGGATCAACAGCGCCAGATGGTGCAAGAAGAGTTTCAAGATTTAGAAGGAACTGTTTTGCAAGCTAGAGTCCTGCGGTTTGAGAGGCAATCTGTGGTTCTGGCAGTTAGTAGTGGCTTTGGTCAGCCAGAAGTAGAAGCCGAATTACCGAAACGGGAACAGCTGCCCAACGATAATTATCGGGCAAATGCCACCTTCAAGGTATATCTCAAAAAAGTCTCCCAAGGTCAACAACGAGGGCCACAGTTGCTTGTGTCTCGTGCTGATGCTGGTTTGGTGGTTTATCTTTTCGCCAACGAAGTCCCAGAAATTGAAGATGAAGTGGTACGGATTGTTGCCGTAGCTAGGGAGGCAAACCCCCCTTCTCGTTATGTCGGACCCCGGACTAAAATAGCAGTAGATACTCTCGACCGCGATGTAGACCCAGTTGGCGCTTGTATCGGAGCCAGGGGATCGCGGATTCAAGTGGTAGTCAATGAATTACGCGGTGAAAAAATAGATGTAATTCGCTGGTCGCCAGACCCAGCTACATACATTGCCAATGCTTTAAGTCCAGCACGGGTAGATGAAGTACGCCTAATGGACCCAGAATCGCGGCAAACTCACGTACTTGTAGCTGAAGATCAATTGAGTTTAGCCATTGGCAAAGAAGGGCAAAACGTCCGTTTGGCAGCCCGCCTGACTGGTTGGAAAATTGATATCAAAGACAAAGCTAAGTATGACTATGCAGGAGAGGATACTAAATTTGCAGCCGTGAGAAAAAAATATCAATCAGAAGAATCAGAGGAAGACGATCTTGAATATGAGGAAGAATTCGAGGATGAAAATCAGGACGAATCAGAAGAGGAAGATAGTTTTGACAGTAACGATGATGAATAATTGATTAATTTTGTAAAGTTTTGATACTGTAGATTGTAGTCTCAGTCTCTTGGATGATTTTCTCAAAAGCTACTTGTTATAAGTAAAAAATAGTAATAATAAACTTCTTTTGACATCCCAAATCCTGGACTGAGATCGCAGAGAACCGATGAAACCAAATTATCGGCGCTGTATTAGTTGCCGTAAAGTAGGCTCAAAAGATGAGTTTTGGCGGATTGTCCGCGTCTTTCCATCGGGAAAGGTACAATTAGATCAGGGCATGGGGCGTTCTGCCTATATTTGTCCGCAAACGAGTTGCCTACAAGCAGCTCAAAAAAAAAATCGACTAGGGCGATCGCTACATGCATCAGTGCCAGAAACACTGTACCAAAGCTTGTCGCAACGTCTAGCCCCCAGCAATACCCAAAATAAAATTTAGAGTAGTTTTCTGTGGGCAAGTAAAACTTTGACGGTGCAAAAGTGTTGAACATTTTTGTATTGATCAAGTTCTGTGGTGTGGCATCCCGTGGAATTAAAACAAATGCTCAACGGAGCCGGACACACTCCGCCTCTGGTTAATGTCCAGGATATCGGGAGTCGTACAGACTTCTACACTGTCCCGCAAGTCAGGGTAGAAGTCTGTCACTGCCAAAATATAAAATGGGTGTAAGAGGCATTCGGCTCTCTAATAACAAGAGGGGCGAGGCCAGATTCCCAGAACAAGATGTAATCGATTGTGTTGTGGAAGACTCAGAATCAACAAAACAAAAAACTACAAAATGGCAACCTGGTAGCGCTCAGGCGCAGTTCGGCGTCAACGGTTCCTATAAAAATCCTTTATTTAAGAAATTTTTATGGGTATACCTCAACCATCATTCCTGGTGGGGATGCCATTATTAAACCGAAACATCTCTCTTTCCTGATTGGAGGCACCGGCAAAAACTGAACGGCAACCTAAAAACAGTAATCCAAGGATGGAGATGTCGCAAACCAGGCAACCATCCGCTAAAACTGTAAATTAAAGGGGAAGAGTGGATGAACAACGGCAAAGTTAGAATCTATGAATTATCAAAGGAATTGAATTTGGATAACAAAGAGCTATTAGCAATTTGCGAGCAGCTCAGCATCTCGGTCAAAAGCCATAGCAGCACGATTTCAGAATCCGAGGCAGAAAACATCCGGGCGGCGGCAGAAAAGCTTGCAGCTACGAATGTATCTGCCAAAAAGGAACTAGGTACAACCAGCCATAAGCCCAATTCACCACCCAACGGCGGACGTAACCGACCAGCTGCACCCCACAAACAGCAAATTTTGGAAATACGCAAACCCAAAATCTTGAGAAATACTACTTCCAACGCCCCAGAAGCGTCACTTGCTAACAATACCCAAGCTGCCTTGTCTGAAGCTAATCCTCCCTCTCCTCCACGGCCTTTCGCTACACCAGTCTCGCCCATGAAGCCGGCAGCACCAACTAGACCTGTGCCCCGGACTCAATCTGAGACCCAAGAGCAACCTCCGATCGCTGACTTGGAACAAACGCCGAATGTCAATCAGGCGCCGGAAAAAATAGTATCCCCAAAACCGGAAAAAACAGTTCCACCCAGACCGAAAGCGGAAAAACCGATCAAACCGCAACTAGTTGCTCCTCCATCCAGACCGGCGGCAGAAGAAGCCCCGGTAGCAGATGAGCCGGGATCTCCGGCATTTAAGCCGGTTCTCAAACGCGACCAACGGCTACGACCCGTTGAAGGCGATCGCGAGCAAATTAAGCCGAGAGTTGCTAAACTGCCAACCGATCAGTCTGCACCATCTGCACCACAAAGAACAAGTCGTCCCACCCCTTCACCCAGCAGACCAGAGCCGAGGGGCAATAGACCATCTGCACCATCACAACTGGGAGAGGGACAACGACCCAGGCCAGCACGTCCAGGTGAAGCTGTAGCCGCCGCAATGCCGATCGCTACTCCACCGAGACAAATGTCAGGAATGGCGGGCAAATCTCAAGGATTGGGTGATGAACCAATCACACCCGATCTCCTCGACTTGAAACGCCCAAGTCCGCCTCGGCCAACCAAGGGCGGCAAAAAGTGGGTAGAAGAGGAAATCATTGACGAAGTTAAAGAGAAGGCAAAAGCTGGCGTTAAAGGCAAACGGATCAAGCCCATACTTGATGATGAGTTTGAAGAAGATTTGCTGGATGATGACGATATAGACTCACCAGCCACAGTCCAAGTTAGCCTTTCCATTGCTCGTCCTCCCAAACCCAAAGCAACTCGACCTGTACAGATGCCAGGTGCAACCCTTGCTAGCGCCCCAACTGCAAGAGCCAGAAAGCCTGGTTCTCGGTCTGGTTCCAAGTCAGGTTCTGGACGCGACCATCACCAAAACCGTCGCCAAGAAGCCGAGACAAAGCGCGATCGCCCCGAAAAAGTGACGATCACAGGGCCGTTGACTGTGCAAGAACTGTCTGATGTATTAGGCGTTGCCGATACAGAGATTGTCAAAATCCTGTTCCTGAAAGGCATGGCGGTGAGTATCACCCAAAATCTGGATGTTCCCACAATTACCCTGGTAGGAAAAGAACTAGAAATAGAAGTCGAAACCGTCGAACGAGAAGCAGAAGCTCGGAAAATCACGGAAATGGTCGGCGCAGAAGACCAAGAATATCTCCATCGCCGTCCGCCAGTCGTGACAATTATGGGTCACGTAGACCACGGTAAAACAACCCTGCTCGACTCAATCCGCAAAACCAAAGTGGCTGCTGGCGAAGCTGGCGGGATCACTCAACACATTGGTGCATACCATGTGGATGTGGAACATGAGGGCAAACCACAGCAGATAGTCTTCCTGGATACTCCTGGTCACGAAGCCTTTACAGCGATGCGGGCAAGAGGAGCGCGGGTAACAGACATTGCTGTGTTAGTAGTGGCTGCTGATGATGGTGTCCGTCCCCAAACTATTGAAGCCATTAGCCACGCCCAAGCTGCGGGAGTGCCAATTGTTGTTGCCATCAACAAAATTGATAAAGAAGGGGCGCAGCCAGAACGGGTTAAACAAGAACTGACCCAGTATGGTCTGACAGCAGAAGACTGGGGCGGTGAGACAATCATGGTTCCCGTGAGCGCCATCAGAGGTGAAAATCTGGATACGCTCTTAGAGATGATTCTCTTAGTAGCAGAGGTTGCCGAACTATCTGCCAACCCAGATCGTACTGCCAAAGGAACTGTCATTGAAGCACATCTGGATAAAGCCAAGGGAGCAGTTGCTACCCTGCTAATTCAGAATGGCACTCTGCATGTAGGAGATATCTTAGTCGCTGGTTCAGCCTTCGGTAAAGTCCGGGCGATGGTGGATGACAGAAGCAAGAGAGTAGAAATTGCTTCTCCTTCCTTTGCTGTCGAGGTGTTGGGTTTAAGTGATGTACCAGCAGCCGGTGACGAGTTCGAGGTCTTCTACAACGAAAAAGAAGCCAGAGCGCTAGCAAGCGATCGCGCCGACAGACAACGCCTATCCCGCCTATTACAAGGTCGTGTTACCCTGACAACCCTGTCCGCTCAAGCCCAAGAAGGCGAGTTGAAAGAACTCAACTTAATCTTGAAGGGAGACGTACAAGGTTCCGTAGAAGCCATTGTGGGAGCGCTCAAGCAAAT
This sequence comes from Nostoc sp. NMS4, assembly GCF_017115095.1. Lineage (GTDB taxonomy): Bacteria > Cyanobacteriota > Cyanobacteriia > Cyanobacteriales > Nostocaceae > Nostoc. The sequence goes on from NZ_JABXKI010000252.1 coordinate 19,343, forward strand.
CCCGCAAAACGAAGTCCAAATTCGGATGCTCTTGGCGACTGCTGGGGAAATTACCGAGACAGATATCGACTTAGCAGCTGCCAGTAACGCTGTAATTATTGGCTTCAATACCACCTTTGCCAGTGGCGCTAGACAAGCCGCCGATGAAGCGGGTGTCGATGTCCGGGAATACAACGTCATCTACAAACTCCTAGAAGATATCCAAGATGCCTTGGAAGGTCTTTTGGAACCAGAGTTGGTGGAAGAACCCTTGGGTCAAACCGAAGTCCGGGCTGTCTTCCCAGTCGGTCGTGGTGCGGTTGCCGGTTGCTACGTTCAATCTGGCAAGCTAGTTCGCAACTGCAAAGTCAGGGTGCGACGTGGCGGTAAGGTAATCTTTGAAGGCGTGCTTGATTCCTTAAAACGGATGAAAGAAGATGCCCGCGAAGTCAATGCCGGTTACGAATGCGGTGTCGGCATCGATAAATTCAATGATTGGGTTGAAGGTGACATCATCGAATCCTATCAGATGGTTACGAAGCGTCGCACTCTCACCTTAACAAGGTAGTGTTAAGGGTAAAATGGTTAGAAGTTAGGAGTGACAAATTAGGAGTTAAAAGCTGCTAATTCCTAACTCCTAACTCATAACTCATAACTTTTTATTATGCATTCATTTCGCTCTGAACCTATTTTGTGGATTCACGTCGCTGGATTAGCGACGTTGCCTGTTTTTTTAGTACTCTGCTTATTGTTTTTGTCCGTAGGCGAGCCATTTTTGCCCGTCTGGATGGAACTATTCTTAGTTGCCGCCATTGGTGTTCTCCCCCTGCTATGGATGCAGTTGCGTCGCCCCTTTTATATATTTGCTCTTTTAGGAATAGCCCAAAAACCAGAAAATCTGACTGAGCGGCAGCGAAAAATTCTCTGTTTAATTAATACAAAATCAAATCGTATCCTGGCATTGGTGGCATCAGTCTTGTCGGTGTGGATACTGTGCTATCTTTACCAAATTGCCCCATTAGTAGCAAATTCAGCTAAATTTATCCCACAATGGCGCAGTCTTGCACTAGTGCTGGCGGGATTAGCCTATTTGGGCGGTAATCTATTTTTACAAATACCTGTGAGTGTAATGCGAGTTTTGGTGACTAATGACACAGAATTCGCTGGCATAGAACCATTATCTTTAGAAAAGATTAAGCAGGATTTTACAATCTTAGGGGTGAGGGTTAACCAAATCGTACCCCGATTACTGCAATCCTTGTTTAGGATAAATACAGATTCGTAGTAGCCCTAAAGTATATTATTTCACTTTAAAGGGCTAGAGAGGGGATGAGGGGATGAGGGGACAAGGGAGACAAGGGGACAAGGGGACAAGGGGACAAGGAGATAAACAAAACTCCAAACTCTTAACTCCTAACTCAGCACGGGCTAAACCTTAGCTATCCGCTAACAGCACTCCTAACGCCCAGTTACTGTTGAAGTTTAAAATAAAGGAATGAGAAACTATGGCTCAAATTCCAGCTTCTAGCGATCGCCAATTTTCTGATGGTACTGAAATTTGGTATAGCCTCAAATGTGCGATTTCTACTAGTTCAGGTTTTCAACGCTGGCAACTAGAACGCGATGCTCAATTACATGGAATTCGCTTGGAACAGCAGGTACAGAGATATTTAAGAGAAACTTTAGAAACTTTAGCTTACTAAACACCTAAAATAAATCTTTTAGGCTTGTTTGCAAGTGGCGGAGTTGACAGTATGAACTTTCCAAGCGATGCCTACGGCGGTAAACTACGCCATCAACTTCCACTTCATTTGTGGGATAATTCTTAATAATTTCCATCAGCGACACTCGCCCGTCTTGACTCGTAGAAAGTAGCAAAGTGGCTCGTCGTAAGCCTGTCTGCTCTTTGAGGCGGTGTAGAAATAACTTCAGACGCGACGCAGCCCCAAAAAATTAAAAAGCATTTCTCCCAATTTTCAATAGGTTTGTTTTATCCTGCGATCGTATTGCAGCATAATTAGTTGCGGCATCTAGCTTTAGGGAATACTAAAAATCGCCTCATCCCCATAGTGGCGTGACACAGCTAAAATAGCGCCTCTCAGAAAATTTTCTGAATAACACAATATAACTAATGTATAAGTTCTGTGATCTATCTAGGGAATTTAGCTGAATCAGTGCTAATCATCCAGTATAGTTTTGCATGGGTTTACAACAGCTACAAAGCTGCTACCTTTAACCTTGTTCGACATACCGTAATTCAGCACATCACAGACGGAAAAAATGAAATATCGGGGTTTTCACAATTCTCTAGCGAAAAATTTTCGCCTTCTTTCTAGCAGTCATCTCAAATATACTTTGCGCCTGGGAGCCGGACTAACGGCAATACTTGTTGTTTGTAGTGGGTCAATACTACTACCTGGTGAGGTTAATGCTGGTGCGACTCACCCAGAAAATATCGCCCCAACTCTTACAGCGCAAGCTCCTGCAACTGCCGCAGCAATTTACGTTAATCCAGCAACTGGTGCAGATAGTGCTGGTGCTGGTGCAACCTCAACTACACCCTACAAAAGCATCAGTTTCGCTCTCAGTCAAGCCCAAGCAGGTGCAGTGATTCAATTAGCACCTGGTAACTATAACCAGGAAAGTGGTGAAACCTTCCCGCTTTTACTTAAACCAGGGGTGACACTGCGCGGTGATGAAGCTACTAAAGGTCAGGCGATATTGATTACAGGTGGAGGTTTCTACACTAGTCGCACCTTTGCCAGACAAGACATTACCATCCTTGCCGACCAAGATTCCACGATCGCGGGTGTCACTGTCACCAACCCAAATAGCCGGGGTACGGGTGTGTGGGTGGAGTCAACTAATCCGATTATCAAAAACAGTACTTTTACTAACAGTGTTAGAGAGGGTGTTTTTGTCACGGGTACAGGCAATCCCAAAATTGAAAGTAACCTCTTTGTACAAAACAAAGGCAATGGAATTTCAATTGCTAAAGCTGCCCAAGGAGAAATTCGGAGTAACTTATTTCAGGATACTGGTTTTGGTCTTGCGATCGGTGGGACTTCTACACCTCTAGTTGTAGAAAACCAAATTATCGAAAACCAAGACGGTCTTTTTATCTCAGAGTCAGCGAAGCCCATATTGCGTAAGAATGTCATTCAAAACAATAAGCGGGATGGAGTTGTAGCAACTGTTAGTGCTTTACCCGACCTTGGTACTAACGAAAATCCTGGTGGCAATCTTATCCGCAATAACACTCGTTATGATGTGAACAACGCCACCAAAACAAGTCGAATTATTGCCGTTGGCAACGATATCGATCAGAAAAAGATTTTTGGCTCAGTAGATTTTGTTGCCGCCAGTGTTGACGTACCCCCTGGAGGGCCTGTCGCCTTTAAAGATGTAACAGCAACTTACTGGGCAAAAATCTACATTGAAGCCTTAGCCTCTCAAAATATTATTGCGGGCTTTCCTGATGGCAGCTTTAAACCCAATGAACCCGTAACCCGCGCTCAATTCGCCACTATTGTCACTAAAGCCCTAAAACCACCAACCAAACGCGCAGCAATTAAATTTAAGGATGTAGCAAGCAATTTCTGGGCTTATGCTGCAATTCAATCTGCTTACCAGAGTCAATTTGTTTCTGGTTATCCCGATGGCACTTTTAAGCCACAGCAGCAAATTCCCAGAGTGCAAGCGTTAGTCGCTTTAGCTAATGGTTTGGGCTTAACTGCGAATAATCAGAATATCCTTTCTTTTTACACCGATGCTGCCCAGATTCCTAATTATGCGATCGCTCCTGTTGCTGCGGCAACTGCAAAGCAATTAGTAATCAACTATCCCACAGCTAAACAACTCAATCCTAATCGGGAAGCGACTAGAGCCGAAGTTGCTGCCTTTGTTTACCAGGCACTTGTCAATGCTGGACGCGCCCAACCAATTCCTTCATCTTATTTGGTAACAGTTCAGTAAATGCCTAGTTAGCAAATTGGAAGCGCCAGATTAATAAATTATTAGTCTGGCGCTTCCAAATAATGTGAGTTTTATTATTTTTTGGCTTTTTTAAACATAAAACTTGGGGTCTTTAAATATAGCTGACCCCATTTCAATGTTATTGGGTTTATTGAAAATGTAACCAAAAATCCATCCCTGTATCCTGAATCTGTATTCAGGTTAGTTGAGCAAGCAATTGATGAACTATTTCCACACTCTCAAAGGTTTGATTAACGTTTTTTTTATTGTTGTAGTCTCGGCGTTGTGGCGATAATGTTAACACAGGGTTATCGATACCCAGTTTGAATTTCAACTGGTGAACTGCCTTCAGGAATTAGGATTTTTACCCGATTGAGTGCTTCGTTGCCGACGCTGTTCCCAGCGCCAGAGGAAAACCATTAGGGCAACTATTCCTACTTGGAGAGCTAAACTTGGCAAAGCACTCTCAACATCCCGTCCCGCAAGCACTTGGAAGAAAAAAACAAATGCGCCGAGTGAGCCAGAAGCACCAAAAGCGATGTAAAAAAATTGTCGTAAGCCGCGATAAGGAGCGGCTATTTCTGCTTTGAGGCTGGCATACTGTTCAGGGTTAAGGCGATTTTTAGGATTTTGATCTGCCATGATTAAATCATGTTATACTCTTAGATTGTGTACGCCGATGTGGCTCAGTGGTAGAGCAGCTGATTCGTAATCAGCAGGCCGTGGGTTCAAATCCCATCATCGGCTTTGATATAGAAAATTACTTAACACTCAAGTTAGTTTTCACCCCCCATCGCTGGAAGGAGGGTTGCAACTAAAGTTTAAGTAAAACAATCTCAATCAATAGAATTTTCAACCCTCCCATTACTGGGAGGACGGTTGCAACTTAGGTGTAACTCATTATTGAACCCTATCTTAAGTTGAAGTAGTTCGTTAATCAGGGGTGTGTTTAATTCTGCCATTAACTTCCAGAGTTTTTGGCGGGTAGATTCACTGGCAATTAGGCGACATTGAATAGTAATTTGGCTCATAAAAATAAAATATCACAAAAACACATTATGTTTTATAAAAAGGCAATGTGTTTTAGGAAATGCTTCTATAGGATGATTATTATGGAAGGAAAGTTCTACACAAGCACAGAAGCAGCAGAAATTACTCATTGCTCTCGTCGCCAGTTGCAGTATTGGCGGGAGAAGGGAGTTATAGTACCTACGGTTAATAGCACTGGCAAAGGTCGTAATGTTTACTACTCCAAAGCTGACCTGTTGGTGTTAACAGTAATGGAGCAGTTGCTGTCAATTGGGTTAAATTTTGAGGTTTGCCATGCAGCTTTGGAAACACTGCGCGAACGGGAACCTTGGTTATTTGATGAGTCTCTTCCCGAAGAAAAGATGAAGCGACTAATGTTATTAACCACGCGATCGCCTGAACAACCTTTGCAATTGGCAGAGTTTGACAAGCAAATAGCGCTAGAAGCTCTTTGTCAAGGAAAAACTGTAATTCCTTTTTGGTGCGATCGCATTCATCAACAATTAAGGGACAATCTCAAAAGCTTTAGTAGCTAATTTGACTCGATTGTTTCTCAAGATTACTATCCTAGTCCTGATAAAAAACAGCCACGCTATTGTCAACAGATTGCCATTAATCGCACAATTGAAGCGATCGCCAAACTATAGATGATGGCAAGATTAACCGCAAGCAAACGCGGGATAGGTATGTAATTGCAGACGAAGAGGTGTCTATTGCTTTTATTCGAGAGCAATACTACAGTAAAGACGGTAAGTTGATTACCGAATCGATTAAAGACTATACTCGCAAAACAGTTAGTCAGGAGTATGGCTCGTTAGATGCTTTCTTGAAGAAATGGCACTCTACAGAGCAGAAGCAGGTTATTATCCAAGAGTTACAAGAACTGGGTGCACCCTTGGAAGCGTTAGAGAAAGAGGTTGGTAAGGATTTTGACCCTTTAGATTTAATTTGTCATGTTGTCTTTGACCAACCGCCACTAACACGCAAAGAAAGAGCAAACAATGTCCGCAAGCGTAACTACTTTAGCAACTATGGCGAACAAGCCAGAACGGTTTTAAATGCTTTGTTAGATAAGTATGCTGATGAGGGGATTGAAGATATTGAAAGTCTAGATGTCAAGTCTAACTATATAAAAGGCAAATTTAGGCATGATTCGGACTATATTTCCAATCGTACTTGCACAGCAAGAAAGAAAATTTGAAATAATCTGATTGGCGATCGCTACCACCATTAGAATAAGCGATCGCCTAATCCTTACACTCCTTAATTTACCAAATCAGGGAACACCTCTTGCACAGCAGGATGCACTAAGCGATGATTCTGCACATTCACACCCTTAGCTAATGCTGGGTTAACCTCCAGTGCCAAAATTCCCAAATTCGCCAACTGGACAACATAAGGTAATGTACTATTATTAAGTGCTTGAGTTGCTGTCCAAGGTACTGCTCCTGGCATATTGGGAACGCCATAATGCACCACACCCTCTTCAATGTATACCGGATTTGTGTGGGATGTTGGGTGTAATGTTTCTATACAACCGCCTTGGTCAACGGCAACATCAACTATTACCGAACCAGGACGCATTTGTTTTACCAATTCACGAGATACTAATATAGGCGCTCTCCGTCCTAACACTAAAACTGCACCGATAAGCAAATCGGCTTCTTTAACAGCAGCTTCAATATGGGCAGAGTTGCTATAAAGCAATTCGACTCTAGAGCCAAAAATGGTTTCTAAGTAAGATAAACGCTCGACACTAACATCTAATATCTGGACGCTAGCACCCACGCCTACGGCAATTTTAGCTGCTTCTGTACCGACAACACCGCCACCCAAAATTACTACTTTTCCTGGTTGAACTCCAGGGACACCGCCCAAAAGCACACCTCTACCACCTTGCTGACGTTCTAGAAATCTCGCCCCAAATTGTACTGCTAGCCGACCGGCAATTACGCTCATGGGGGTGAGTAAAGGTAGTTTGTTTGCACCAGGTTGTTCTACAGTTTCGTAAGCGATCGCACAAGTGCCACAATCAATTAAATGCTCTGTCAATTTGCGATCGGCTGCTAAATGTAAATAAGTAAATAATATCTGCCCTTTTTGCAAAAATTTATACTCAGATGTCAGAGGCTCTTTAACTTTAACAACCAATTCCCGATTCCAAGCCGTTTCTGATGTGGGGACAATCTCAGCTCCAGCACTTTTGTAGTCATCATCAGAGAATCCAGCACCATTACCCGCTTGTGTCTCGACGAAGATGCTATGACCATTTTCTCGCAGCACCCGCACACTCGAAGGACTTAACCCTACCCGAAATTCTTGATCCTTATTTTCCTTGGGAACGCCGATTTCCATATATCGCCTCTGATAATTTTTTTTGTTTAACTGTAGCTTTCCAATCTCAAGCTTGCTACTTCCGTCTTGCTAGTTCCGTATTAGAGATAGCTGGATTAGAGATACCTAATCTCTGTTCTAACTTTCTTAATTCAATCTGAGTAGCCCAAACTCTTACTCTTGACTATTGCCCCAGTATTTATACAATATATAAAGAATAGTAACAATTTATTAAAAGAGCGATTGTATAGCTCCCTACTAGGAAGCTCTTGCTGAATTTCTCAAGTTATCTTGGCATTCAAGCATTGCAATCAGCTTTTAAGCTATCCTAACTTTTCTACGTCATCTAAAAAATTCCAAGTCTCTCTCCTTTTACGAGAGAAATAGAAGAGAGGTTTTCTAGATACCATGAAAAGCAAGTAGCAATTATCCCCACTTTCCGCGACTTCTACCAGGAGTCTGATATCAAGTCCCGTTTGCCGAAAAAAGGTTTCTAAAAAAATGACACAAACACAACCAACAATTACACCTAAACTAGAAGAGCCTAAGTTTGGCTTTAACGAATATGCCGAACGCTTGAATGGTCGAGCTGCAATGATTGGCTTTGGTTTGATGCTGGTGATTGAATATGTCACCAATCAAGGGGTGTTATCATGGCTGGGTCTGAAGTAGTGCCATCAACGAGCACAATCTTGAAGTTGTAAGCTAGTAATTAAAAGAGTTACAACCAGCTGGAACAACCAGTTGGTTTTGACTTCAATAATTGATAGCGGAGTATTTCGCCCTAGATAGATTAATTAGACTTATAAATAACTGCCATAGAATATAAGTAAGAGAGGAATCGAAATACCTATTAGCGATGGAAATATCATAGACTTGCAACTAATATGTGCAAGGCGATTAATGAGTAAATTTCCTCCCCCTACTAAAAAAATCGTACTTATGATTTTTTTAGTGTATGCCTTGAATGAGAAAGGCAAATTATGGGTGAGGTATTCTTAGTAAATATACACAAAAGGTGAACTGGAACCAACCAAGCTGTGATGAATGCTGTATTACCTCGTTTTTTGAAGT
>NZ_JABXKI010000276.1 GCF_017115095.1 Nostoc sp. NMS4
CATCGTTACATTCTTTACACGGTCTTGTTTTCAGCCTTGTTTGTCGCCCCGTCAGGCTTAGACCACAGTTAAAATACTGAAAGTGTGTCAAAGAAATCAAAGGCTGCATCATCAAGATGACTGATTATTTGATAACGATTATCACGATCATTGTAGGAATCTGAATTGTAGTTAAAAGCTTTGGTAAAAATAAGGCATGATTTCACCTCTAACTCAGTTTAGCTCTGTATCTAGCGTAAGGTAGTCGGACTTTGATTCAGGATGTTTACGCAATCGCCTATCTGATATGTAAAATAGTCAGCGTATCAAGCTTTACTCCAGGCGATCGCTTTATGGCCATTACAAAACGGCGACTACCGACATTTTTACAGTTTGGCAAAACTTCCAATCTTTCCCAAAAACTCATGCTCATTGGGTTAGCCATTACCCTATTTTTCATCTTCCTGGCATTCTTCGCTCCCGTATTCCAGGCTTGGGGATGGCTGCAAAACCCGAAAGATTTTCTCTCTAATCCAATTCACGAGCCACCATCAGCTAAACATTGGTTTGGCACTAGTCGCTTGGGTTATGATGTCTTCTCGCGGACATTGTTCGGCGCTCAAGCTGCTTTGCAGGTAGTGATTTTGGCAACGGCGCTGAGTATGATTATCGGTGTACCTTTGGGAATGCTGAGTGGTTATCTGGGCGGGAAGTTGGATAAGGTGTTGCTGTTTATTATGGATAGCATTTACACTTTACCAGGACTACTGCTGTCTGTGACGCTGGCCTTTGTGGTGGGGCGGGGGATATTAAATGCAGCGATCGCTATTAGCATTGCTTACATCCCTCAATATTACCGCGTTGTTCGCAACCACACCGTCAGCGTGAAAACTGAAGTGTTTATCGAAGCTGCTCAAGCAATGGGCGCTTCCACTTGGGTTGTGCTTTCTCGTTATCTGTTTTTCAACGTCATTCAAAGCGTACCCGTCTTATTTACACTCAACGCAGCTGATGCGATTTTAGTGTTGGGCGGTTTGGGCTTTTTGGGGCTAGGACTTCCTGAAGAAGTGGCAGAATGGGGACATGATTTAAAACAAGCCTTAGAAGCTCTACCTACTGGCATTTGGTGGACTACGCTTTTCCCCGGTTTAACGATGACATTCATGGTGGTAGGGTTATCACTACTTGGTGAGGGGTTAAATGAATTTGTCAATCCCCGTTTACGGAGAGAAAATAGAATCCAAAAGTAGTTATTGGGCATTGGGCATAAGTTTTGACAAATGACAAATATAAACAATAGAGAGATTTAGAGAGATTTGTATGAAAGATAATTTAACGTTAATTGCTGCCGCTACTGGCGGGTTTATCCTTTCCGTTGCTCTTGCTGGTATTTTACGAGGTGCGCCCATTACAGCTTGGCAGGAGCAATCGAGTGTTCGTACTATGACTGTTGCTAATTTACGACTCGCACCCAATAGGACAGAAAATTTAGAATATTTTCGTGCCAAATCCTAAAACCCTAACTACACATTTGTCTAAAACCCTGACAAATTGTTGATTTTGAACTTGATAATAGAGAATAACTGTTCACCAATTATCAATGCCCAATGCCTTTCAGGAGTGCTGAGTGCTGAGTGCTGAGTGCTGAGTTAAGAGTTAGGAGTTAAGAGTTAAGAGTTAGGAGTTTTGTTTATCTCCCTCATCTCCCAATGACAAATGACAAATGACAAATGACAAAATTCAAGTAATTGGCATTGATGTGGGCGGAACAGCGATTAAGCTGGGACGTTTTGCAGCTGATGGTACTTGTCTCTTATCTTTGAGTCTGGCATCTCCCCAACCGACAACACCGGAGGCGGTGCTGGCGGTACTGGTGGATGCGATCGCGCAAATCGATCCAGATAATCAAGCTGTTGCTATTGGTGTTGGTACTCCTGGGCCTGCCGATGCAAGGGGACGTATTGCCAAAATCGCCATTAATTTACCTGGATGGCTTGATGTGCCTTTAGCAGACTGGTTAGAAGCTAAAACTGGTAAACCAACTGCGATCGCTAATGATGCTAATTGCGCTCTTTTGGGGGAAGCTTGGTTGGGAGCCGGTCGCCATTTTCAAAATCTGATTCTGCTAACTTTAGGTACTGGGGTTGGTGGCGCAATTATCCTCGATGGTAAACTATTTGTTGGACATCAAGGAGCCGCCGGAGAATTAGGTTTGATTTCATTAAATCCTGATGGGCCAATTTGTAATAGTGGCAATCAAGGCTCTTTGGAACAATATGCCTGTGCTACTGCAATTCGCCGCCGCACTCTCAAAGAACCTGTCGAATTGGGTTATCTTGCCCAACAAGGAGATGCCGCAGCCTTGACTTTTTGGCAAGAATATGGTAGTAATTTGGGAATTGGTTTGACGAGTTTGATTTATGTACTTACACCGCAAGCGATCGTCATTGGTGGCGGGATAAGTGGCAGCTTTGAGTTTTTCTTACCAGGTGTGAAGGCAGAAATTGAGAAGCGAGTGCAGCCTTTATCACGAGAGGGTTTACAAATATTGCCAGCCGAGTTAGGCAATTTTGCAGGGATAGTAGGTGCTGCAAAGTTGGCATGGCAAAACTATTCAGGATTGTAGATTATGGTAGATTATGGTTCAAACAATCCCAGCTAGAGAGATCAGTCTTTACGAATTAGAAGAAAAATTTGGTTTGCAACTTGCTACAGACATCAATTTATTTACAGAATGGACAGAAAATTTACCAATTCTGACTGATAATGAAAAGCAAGCGATGTCTACGACGGGCTACGCCTACGCACGAGTTAAAAGCAACTATTTAAACTTGAATAAGCACCGTCTCAAGTACTCAGTATATTGAAGCGCCTTGGAGGATTAATTGTGCTTTTACCCCATAAATGACAAAAATGTGGACAATACGGTAAGCAAAGTTATGCCATCAGGCTTAATTTTTAGTTTTTAACTAAAGTTTGGGGGGTTTAAGTCCCCTAGTTTTACAGTTAGAACGAATTGAAGCCTAAATCTAAATCCCCACCACAAAACGTAATTACGAATTACGTTAGCGTAGCGGTAGCGAGTATTCGAGCGTCGCGTCATTACGAATTACGAATTATTTAATACCTACCTATACTTGCAACTCAAATCCAGGTAATATATCTTCTCCAGAAAGAATTACCGGCATTTGAATAACTTCTACAGCTTTCAAAAGTCGGTAAATTTCCACTTGGTTATCTTGAGGATTAATTAGCCAACCTAAACGCAAACCATTTTCTATATATTCCTGCATTTTTGCTTGGATAGGTGCAAGCCGATCTGTTTCAGAACGCAGTTCAATTAGAAAATCGGGTACAAGTGGCGGAAATTTTTTTCGCTGTTCTAGTGTTAAAGCTTCCCACCGTTCCAACTTTACCCAAGCTGCATCAGGGGAACGTTTTGCACCATTTGGAAGTATAAAGATAGTTGAAGAACTAAAAACTTTGCCTAATTTAGCTTGACGATTCCAGATTTCTAAATCGGTAATTAGTCCAGCTTCTTGATTTCCGCTTTCTCCTCCTACTGGTGGCATAATTATTAATTCTCCGGCTGCATTCATTTCCAGATTCAAATCGCTATTGGCAATACACAATTGATAAAATTGCTCATCGGTTAAATGAGCGATCGCTTCTAGATTAAGCACAACAGTATTCATTAAATCCTTCCTCGTGCCTCACGTTAACAATTCATATTAAGACAAAGAATATCCCGTTGCTTTCTTAATGTATGTGACAACTTTTTGGTATGATTCAGGATTACTGGCAGGGTTAATAATGATGGGGATAGTACCGTCTGGCAACCAAAAAGTTATTCTGCCGTTCGGTTCATGACAAAAGGAACTGATGCAGTTGAGATTAATTACATATTCATTTTTTTCGTAAATTATTCTCACCCAATGGGCGTGTTCTAATTCTAATCCTGTCACACACTCTAAATAATCGAGAATTTTTTGATAGTCTTCCAGGTTACTTTGTGGGTTAATGACTATAGGAATGGCACTATCGGGTAGCCAAAAAGTAACCCTGCCATTAAGTTCATAACAAAAAGCATGGACACGCTCAAAATTCACTACATATTCTTTCCTCTCGTAAAGGATTTTCACCCAGTACGCCACAACATCTCCTCAAGTCCGAAATTTACGAATGATGCACCCTGGATGTCCAAATCTACTGAAGTCTTAAGTTAATGTTGCTATCACCAATTCAAAATCTAAAAAATTAATTTTGAATTACGAATTGTTATGACACCTCCAATGGTGTTGGTGTGTTAGATGTGGAAAGAGAAAGAGCGATCGCTGTTTGAATAAACCCTTTAAATAAGGGATGAGGGGTACTGGGGCGTGATTCAAATTCTGGATGAAATTGACAAGCAAGAAAGAATGGGTGCTTGGGTAATTCCACAATTTCAACTAAACGTCCATCGGGAGAAGTACCACTGATCGCATAGCCAGACTTTAACAACAAATCGCGGTAAGCATTGTTGAATTCATAGCGATGTCGATGTCGTTCATAAATCACATCTTCTTGATAGAGCTTAAAAGCTAAAGTATCAGGGAGAACACGACAAGGGTATAGTCCTAAGCGCATTGTACCCCCTAAATCCACAACTTCCTGCTGTTCTGGCAATAAATTAATTACTGGATCGGTTGTATAAGGGTCAAATTCGGCACTGTTGGCATCTGTCAATCCCCCTACGTTCCTCGCCCATTCAATCACAGAACATTGCATACCCAGGCATAAACCCAAAAAGGGGATTTGGCGATCGCGCGCGTATTTAATGGCGGCAATTTTCCCATCGACTCCCCGAACCCCGAAACCTCCTGGTACAACTATGCCATCGACACCTTCAAGATAATTTTCGGCTGGTTCAGTTTCCAAATCTTCTGAGTTCACCCAACGCAGACGCAGTTTGCCATAAGTGGAAATTGCCGCATGGTTCAGCGCTTCCACTACAGATAGATAGGCATCACTTAACTGCACATATTTACCAACAATGGCAATTTCTACCTCATGCTTAGGACTATGTAAACGTTTTACCAGGGTTTGCCACTGCATCAAATCTGGTTTGCGTTGTTCCATTTGCAGCAAGTTCAGCACTTGTTCTGCCATTCCTTCCCATTCTAGATTTAGCGGTACTTCATAGATACTTTTGGCATCTTGGGAAGTAATGACGCATTCTTCGGGTACATCGCAAAATCCCGATAATTTTTGTTTTAATCCCTTGGGTAAGGGGCGATCGCTCCGACAAACTAAAATATCTGGTTGAATGCCAATGGATCTCAGTTCTTTAACTGAATGTTGTGTTGGCTTAGTTTTCATCTCACCAGCAGAGGCAATCCACGGCACTAGCGTGACGTGCATATACAGCACATTCTGCCGTCCCACCTCTTTACGAAACTGGCGAATTGCTTCCAAAAACGGCAGTGATTCAATATCTCCCACCGTCCCGCCAATTTCTGTAATCACTACAGAGGGGTTTGTGCTTTTAGCAACTCGCAGAATCCGATCTTTTATTTCATTGGTAATATGAGGAATTACCTGGACAGTTCCGCCATTGTAGTCTCCGCGCCGCTCTTTATTGATGACTGCCTGGTAAATTGAGCCAGTAGTCACACAATTTAAGCGTGACATCGACGTATCGGTAAAGCGTTCGTAATGCCCCAAGTCCAAATCTGTCTCTGCACCATCTTGGGTAACGAATACTTCCCCATGCTGAAAGGGACTCATCGTACCAGGATCGATATTAATATAAGGGTCGAGTTTGAGAATCGACACCGAATATTCGCGCGACTTGAGCAAACGCCCTAGACTTGCTGCTACAATGCCCTTACCAATACTGGAAACAACGCCTCCAGTAACAAAGATAAACTTAGTCATAGTAGTTTGAATTTCTAACAACTTCTAAAAATACATCCCGTCATTGTGCCACAGTTATTGTGGTGTCATCTTCTGTGATTTGCTGTGAAAAACCTTCTAGGATTAGTAATATTAGGCTGTATTCTCACCTCCTCGATCGCATTGGCAGAGCCATCTCTCATAGTTGTTTTTCCCCAGACAAACTACCAGACGAGTGCCGAAAAAATCTTCTTTCTGGGTACTGCACCACCAGATGGTCAGGTTTTGATCAATAGTAAGCCAATTACCCGCAGCAAAGCTGGTCATTTTTCTCCTAGTTTCCCCTTGCAGTTGGGGGAGAATCTTTTTACTGTGCGTTACCACAATCAAGAACTTAAAATTAAGGTGATTGGGCTTAACACTAGCCCTGAACTACCACAGGGGGTAGCCTTTGCGAAAGATTCCCTGACTCCCGCAGTTGACATTGCCAGACTACCGGGAGAATTAATTTGTTTTAGCGCGTTAGCGAAGCTTCCCGAAGGGGTCGCACCCCCTAATGCTAATGTCTCTGTAACCCTGGCTAATCAAACTATTGCCCTTTTACCGCAACCTCAACAGGCACAACTACCAAGTAATTTGGCAGCTTTGACAGGGCAAAATCAGCCTCATGCCCAGTCTAGCGTAAGCAACTATCAAGGTTGCACCACAGTGGCAACAGCTGCCGATCTGGGAAAACCTCAATTTCAACTGACGCTCAACGGCAAGACGATCGCTCAAACAGGATCTGGTAAGATTCAAATCCTCTCAAGAGCAGAGTTGCCAGTTTATGAGGTTACAGTAGACTCAGGCGTTGCTCGTACTGGTCCAAGCACCGATTATTCTCGACTCACACCACTGCCCAAAGGCACACGCGCAACAGTTACAGGCAAGGAAGGTGAATGGTTGCGCCTAGACTATGGCGCTTGGATTAATAGTAAAGAAACCCGCATTCTACCTGGTGCAGTTCCGCCACAAACAATAATTCGCAGTGTCGGATACCGTCAACTCCCTGATGCGACAGAGATAGTTTTTCCCTTGCAAGTTCCCGTAGCTGTGAGCGTACAACAAAGTGAGCAAGCGATCGCTCTTACTCTCTACAATACCACTGCCCAAACCGACATTATTCGCCTGGATGATGACCCCCTAATTTATCGCCTAGATTGGCAACAGGAAGCTCCAGGACAAGTAAAATACACCTTTAACCTCAAAAAAGCTCAACAGTGGGGATATAAGCTGAGATACGACGGCACGACCCTGGTTTTGGCTTTGCGTCACCCGCCTAAAATTGGGAACACAAGACGCAAGCCTTTAGCTAATTTCAAGATTGTACTAGATCCAGGGCATGGCGGTAAAGAAACTGGTGCCAGTGGCCCAACTGGATATTTAGAAAAAGATGTGAATTTGGTGGTGTCTAAGTTGTTGCGCGACGAGTTGGTGAAGCGAGGAGCAACAGTGGTGATGACGCGGGAGGATGATAAGGAAGTTTCTCTGGCAGAACGTCAGGCAATTATCAGTCAAGAAGAACCTGCGATCGCTATTTCCATACACCATAACTCCCTACCCGATGATGGCGATGCCGAGAAAATCAAGGGATTCGGCGCATTTTGGTATCAACCCCAAGCCCATAACCTCGCCATGTTTTTACACAACTATGTAGTCAAAAAACTCGGCAAACCTTCTTATGGTGTGTTTTGGGATAACCTGGCGCTAACACGTCCGACATCTGCACCATCGGTATTACTGGAATTGGGTTTTATGAGCAATCCCGATGAATTTGAGCAGGTGGTGAACCCAGAGGAACAGGAGAAAATGGCAAATGCGATCGCTCAGGGGATTACTGAGTGGTTTAGGAGTGTGAGATAAAGTTGGAGGTAATTTGCAATGGCGAAGAAGAAATCAGCGATTCTTGAAGCCGTTCACGAAACGGTTACAGGGCTTCACAAGGCTGGACTAATAGATCAAACTACATTGCGTGAATTCGACAGTCTGTGTTTATCTGAGATTGAACCGCTAGAACCTAAGCAAATTAAGGAAATACGCGAATCATCTCATGTCAGCCAGGCAGTATTTGCTGCGATTTTGAATACAAGTCTATCAACGGTTCAAAAGTGGGAAATCGGTCAGAAGCGTCCCAGTGGCACTGCTCTTAAGCTGTTGCACCTAGTTAAAAAACGGGGATTGAATAGCCTGATCGATTAAGGGGTCGTTGGTGGAGTGCGATCGCTATTTTTTAGCTAGTTTCTGCTCAATGCACAACCACCTGAAGATTTTGCTGCTAAGATCGCTGAAATCAAACAACGTGGCGATCGTTCTCAATCTGTGATCCGACGAGGTTCTACAGGTCAAAACTTGCTCAAATTTGCTGCTACTTGGCAACGTTTTGAACCAAATTAGTTCAGAATTGCTTGACCGAGATTAGCGATCGCTCCTTTCGCTATATTTATTTCTTTGTAGTAACTCCAATTTTGTAAGCCTGACGACCAAGCCTATCTTGAACATATTTGAGAAGTTCCGCTTTATGTTCAAGTAACCATTGACAATTATTGTCGGGGTGTAAATATATACTATAGCCACGAATGGAGCCGTCCCATTCTATTTTGTCAACTGCTTTGCAATGGTAAAATAAATTAACTATTCTTGTTAGAGTTCTTACAGAATATTGACTTTCTGTTCTAAATGATAAATCCAGATTTTTAGGATTACTCAATTTTGTTTTATTACACCGAAAATCAATTTCGTTCCTGCCTTTACATCTATTGCAAATAGCACACAGAGTTTGAGAATTTTGTATAGATGTTTCTCCACCCATACAAAACGGTTTAATATGGTCAATTTGTAATTTACCTTCTGCCTTGACTCCACAACATAGGCAAGCATAACCGTCTCGCCTTTTGACTTTTTCTTTTTCTTTTTCCGTGAGTTCCTTCGGTGGTTGAGGTGTAATCTTAGATGTAGATGTAGGTACTTTACTACCATACCCACCAGTCATTATTTTATTGATAACCAACTGAAGGGCTATTAGAAGGCGATTTGGTGTTTTATAGAAAGTTTCCCACAACATTCCAGCTTTTGAAAACTCTTGGTTGACATAGTTGTTTAGTTGTGGATTTGAAAAATTAATTAGCTCATGAGCAATTTTATCTAAGTCATAGATTTCTTTTTCTTCAAAGGAGTGATACGGAGGTGTAGAATGTAGATTATCTTGAGCTATGTGACGAACAATCTTAATTAAATCTGAATTAATTCTTCTGCCAATGTCATCAGTTTCCTTGTCAAAATAGTTATCTATCCATTCTTCAACTTGAGGCTGCATCCATTTATCATCAAGATACTCTTTAGACCATTCATCTAGTAGCTTTAGGTCAGTAATAGAGCTAATAAAAGCCTCAAACTTTGATTGTGTATGTTCATAGACCATGACAAATTCGGTAAATGGCTCCATTGAGTCATTGTTATTATCAGAGTTAGCATATACAATTTCAGTTTTATACCATCCAATAGGAAATATTTTCTTATATTCTATTGGATAAACTCCATCATTTTCAATTGACTTCGATAATTCTTCGATTAGACGAATTGATATATATTCCAGTGGATAATGTTCTCCTTTTTCAGGCTTTTCACCATCAGGTTTAGTACCCCCATCTCTTGGGTCAACCCAATCAATTAAACGTTTCCAATCATCGAAGAACAAAATAACATTTGCCTCATCACTGCTCCCTCCTGCTTTTTTCCCACGTAAAGCTCTACCAATCATTTGAGTCATTAGAATTGAGCTTGTTGTTTGGCGAGTAATAAATACAGTTTGAACATTGGGAACATCAACCCCTTCTGTTAACATTCTTACATTGATTAAAACATCAAGCTTATTACTTTTGAAATCATCTAAAATTCTTTTATTGTCATCTTCTTTACGTTTATTTCTTGCATCTGCTGAACCTGGATCAGCATCTATATGCGAATAAATTGCATCTGCTTTAATGCCTTCATCAACAAGTTTATTCTTTATATATTCACATTGAAACCAACGGTCAGCAAAGATAATAGTTTTACCATAAGTATCTTTTTTAGACACATAACTGTTTACGATAAAATTGTTTCTATCTTTATCTTTAGCAAGAATTTCGATAATTGATTCAGGCAGGTCTTTATGTTGTTTAACTAATTGGTCATATAATCTATCATCAACTTCCATCTCCGTGCCAGTTGACACTTCAATGTAATTAGGTCTAGCTAAAATACCTTGTGCTATTAAAGTTTCTTTATCAGCTTGATAAATAACTCCTTTATCTCCATCTTGAAATATTTCCCGTAGCCAACCTCTTCTAGCCTTATCTGTATAAGTTGGTGTAGCTGTTAAACCAAGTATATTTGAATTGCGTACTAGCTCTCGAAGTCCTTTTTCACCAATCAATAAATTTCTGCAACCATAAGCAGGTGAATGGTGAGCTTCATCAACTATTACAAAAAGTCCTGTTTCTTTAGAATGCTCAATAAATTTTCTAAAAGCTGTCTCAACCTTATTACCCGAACCGTCCTGATTATTAGGGTGTAAATTACTGATAGCTGTTTGTATTGTCATAATGACAATATCATCGGTTAGTTGTATAGATGATGCTTTGGCATGAGAAGGATTGCTGGAAACGCGCCTAATATTCAATGTTTTTTTAGAATGTGAAATATCTCTGGCATTTTCACAAAAAGTAGAGAATGCTTGATCCAGTAGATAAAACGAAGGAGCTAACCAAAGGATTTTAATATTTTTAGGGATTACATGGTCACACGACCACTTAACAGCCGTAAATGTTTTACCTGCACCTGTAGGAAGTACTAATAGTCCACTCCTCGGTTCTTTACTGTCAAGCTTAAATGTACTACTGAGTTTTTTAAACGCCTCGACTTGATGCTGAAAGGGAGGCTTCGGGGAAAAGTGAGTATTTTGGCTTCTCAGTTTCTCAAGATTGAACGATTCATACTCTTTATACTCCATAAATATTCTCTTTTTTTGAACGCAAGTTTTTGTGGATGAATACAATTTGTATTTCAAACTTATAATTCCCACAATTTTGTGTAACGTATCACTGTGCCAAATCGGGAAAATTGTACATTAAGAAATTTAATAAACCTCGACCGAGCAACAAGGGTGCTGTGCTAGAGAATGGCGCTCAAAACCATTGATATAGCTTGCCTATGCTAAATAAAGTAAGAAATTTTGTGCGGTAGTTTCTTACTTTAGAGTTTTTCAAAGCATTTTTCTCCTCTGCTGCTTTGAGGCGATCGCTCTCCCAATTCCTACAGAATCAAGCATTGCTCTCTAACCTCTTTCAGTAGACCGAAAAGTTTTGCGATCGCTCAGTGATGGATACTTGCAAACTTGATTGTTGTTTTTTGGAGCTTATTCATAAGCTAATCTTATCACTGAGCTTCGGCAATCTGCTTTGTTACATTCCCCAAAAAACGGTATCGCACACTACTATTTTTTAGCGATCGCAAAACTTTTCGGTCTACTGACATTTTCTCTTACAGAGGACTTGCAGGAGACGGTAGACTTATAAGACAATTGCCCACAGTCAAAAACCTTAATAAATTGTACGCGTAAAAGTGTGGTAATAACTTTATGTATGTACAGATAGATGTTTTAGAATGAAAAATCATAAAACTATTGCCACGGTTACGATTTGTGTCTTATCAATGCTCACTCTGCTCGACTTTGTGAACCCGCATAAAGTTGGAGCCGAATCGATAACGAATCTCCAAGGCAAAAATTTTGACAATACTCAACAGAAATTTAATCAGGTTGAGACTGGTGTCATACCCAGAAGAAGGGATGATCCGCACAGGGATTCGCGCAATTGATTCTCATTTTAAGATTTGATGACATAAAAACCCTTGTTACGCAAGGGTTTAACAATTCTTAATAGCGCAGAAATGTAGTAATAAGTTTATGTACTTCAATACCTTAGCCAAAAAAAAGAGTATGAAGAGAGAGGGCCCTCTGTAGTAGAGTTGTTGTCTTCCCAAACGACAACTCAAATTTATTAACCCAGATTTTTGCCAACCTTACTGCTTTAGGTTGTATTCATCCCGTTTCTACAGGCGTTGAACCCTCGAAAATGGGCAATGGTATTGGTACTTACAAGTTGATATTTGAGAATGAAAATTCGTAATACTTTTGCCACGGTTACGATTTGTGTATTGTCAACGCTCACTCTGTTCGACTTTGTGAATCCGCACAAAGTTGAAGCTGAGTCGAGAAAGGATTGTCGTCAATTGGTGACAGGCACGTACCTCACGACACTCTTAGCTAACTTAGCTTCTGCTCTACAATGAAGTGAAGAATCTAGCAGCTTAAACAGGGGATTTATTTATGTCCCACCCTGCGCTCAGTAGCCAAGAAGTCGCCCGACGTGGAAAGGAACTCTATCAAAAAAGTATCCGTGCCAAAGTTGAGACACAAGAGAACATTGGCAAAATTATCTCGATTAATGTTGAAACTGGAGATTACGAAATCGGTGATGATTTAGTCGAAACCAGTCTTCGATTACGATCCAAGCAAACCGATGCAGCACTTTGGGGAGAAAGAATTGGTTTTGATGCCGTTTATGCAGTTGGTGGTACATTGCTCAGGACAGCAGAGTGATACACGGGACTGTACTTTGCGATCGCACCACTGCCAAAAGATGGAGCAATACAGAAGATAGCAAAAACAGCCCTCAAGTTATTGAAAGGTGCGTTGGCGTAGCCCGTCGTAGACATCGCTGATTTGTCTATTACCGAAAAGCTAGGTGAAGTTTGTAGTAAGCTTTTGCCTGTGATTACTAACCCATCTTCCACGCTTCAAAATGTATTATTCAAGGTTGCAAAAATAATTACCAGAAATCGTCATAATTAGAGAAAACATCAAGTTTGACGCTTTGTCTTTTGACAGCGATCGCAACTTCACTTAAAGTTCCGCACTAGAGGAGTGCTGAGTACTGAGTAAAGAAGAAAAGAAAAAATTTCTTATTACTTCTTCAAAATCTTTATTCGGACACTCAGATTCATGACTCAGAACTCGGTACTTTTTTTATGGTAGATTTGTTGCTGATCGCAATCTTGGGGTTCCTGGGGAGTTTTGGACACTGCTTTGGGATGTGTGGCCCTCTAACAGTGGCATTTTCTCTGTCTCATCAGCCTAAAATTCCCCAAACAGTCTCTTTGGGACAGACATCAACCCTAGAAAAGCCCGATACTTGGCAACAGCAATTAAAATTTCATATCTTGCTCAACCTGGGGCGAATGTTGAGCTATGCTCTAGTCGGTGCTGGTATTGGGGCGCTAGGTTCGGTATTATTGCAAGGTGGGCAGTTAGCCGGTATTGGCAGCGACTTCCGGCGCTGGATGGCAATTCTAACTGGTGTGATGTTGATTTGGTTTGGCTTAGGACAAGTAAAACCCGATTTACTACCGCGCATTCCCGTGTTACATCCCTTATTACAAGGGCGCTTACACGATCGCCTCAGCACTGGAATGGTGAAGCTTTCCTTAAAAACCAAATGGTGGACACCAATGCTTTTGGGGATGACTTGGGGTTTAATGCCTTGTGGTTTCCTGTATGCTGCCCAAATTAAAGCTGCTGAAACTGGCAATCTATGGATGGGTGGGGCAACTATGCTGGCTTTTGGCTTGGGAACTCTCCCTACAATGCTAGGCGTAGGCGTTTCCACATCATTGGTAAGTAAAGACAGGCGCAGTCAGTTATTTCGATTAGGCGGTTGGGTAACACTCACCATTGGCATCATCACCCTGCTACGGACTGGTGACACAATGGTAGATTACACCGGACACGCCGCCTTAGTCTGCTTAATTTTGGCGTTAATTGCGCGTCCGATTAGTGGCTTGTGGGCTTCACCACTACGTTATCGTCGCGGCTTAGGAGTGGGATCTTTTGTGCTTTCTGTGGTTCACACCGTCCACATGATAGAACACTCATTGCAATGGAATTTTGCCGCCTTTTCATTTCTGCCACCAGAATTTCAGTGGGGGATGGCTGCGGGTGCTGTAGCATTGGTATTAATGTCCCCCGCCGCTTTCACAAGTTGGGAATCGCTGCAAAAATCTTTAGGCAAGCGTTGGCGACAGATTCATCTATTGGGTGTGCCAGCCTTGCTTTTGAGTGCCATTCATACTGTGTTGATTGGTTCCCATTACCTGGGTTCTTTGGAATCAACTTGGGGAAATAAATTAGCGGTAGTACTGATGGTAATTGTTACTCTCAGTGTATTGATGGTGCGATCGCGCTTTTTTTGGTCAAAGTTAGCCGTAGAAAAGTTTTATGTTCCCCCAACCAAATCGCGGTAAATCATCCTTATTTTCTGGCTCCATCTCAACGAGTCAAAAACAGAGGCGTTACCTGTCTCAAGGCATTTTCTGGAAGAATTCAGGAACAATAAAGTATTTATTATTCCTGAGTTTCTTAGTTATATCAACAACGAATCTTTACCCAGCTTTTGCTCATAAGGTGGAAGTAGCTGGAGATGTCGGTGGCACTCTCCACATTGAACCAAACGATAATCCCCGCGCTGGAGAAGCAAGCCAAGCCTGGTTTGCACTTACCCGCAGAGGTGGAAAGGTGATTCCCCTGTCACAGTGTAATTGTCAGTTGGCTGTTTATGCCGAACCTTATGCCGCCGGAGAGCCACCGTTGTTAGAACCACAGTTAGAACCTGTGACAGCCGAACGCTATAAAGGTATCCCCGGTGCAGAAGTTGTCTTTCCCAAGCCAGGTCTTTATGAGTTGCAACTAAATGGTAAACCTGTCTCTGGGGGAAGATTTAAACCCTTTCAGTTCAAATTTGAAGTGACTGTAGCAGGAGGCGGGTCTACACAAAATACACGAAACCTGCGAGATGTCAATGGTGATTTAGCAGAGGGTCAATCTCAACAATTACCAACTTGGGCGATCGCACTGCCAATTCTTGGATTTATCGGCATCTTAGTTGTCGTTATGCAAAGTATGAGGAGGGGTGGGGAGTAGGGAAGGAGTAGGGGCAGGGGGCAGGGTGCAGGGGGCAGGGGGCAGGGAGATGAGGGAGATAAATAAAACTCCTAACTCTTAACTCCTAACTCAGCACTCAGCACTCCTAACGCCCAATGCCCTTATTTATGTCGCTTCTGATGCCACTGCCAAGCATGAGCGACAATATCTTGAATGGATGGATACTGAGGTTGCCAGCCTAAAATGGTTCTGGCTTTCTCGCTGGTGCCAATGAGAATTGGAGGATCGCCAGGACGGCGATCGCGTTCTTCTACTGGTATCGAAATTCCTGTCACCTCTTCGGCAGCTGCAATTACTTCTCTGACGGAGAAGCCACTGCCATTACCCAAATTGAAAACTTCGCTGTCGCCACCTTTTAATAAATATTCCAATCCCAAAATATGGGCATCTGCTAAGTCGTTAACATGAATATAATCTCGAATACAAGTACCATCGGGCGTGGGGTAATCAGTGCCGAAAATTGCAATAGATTCTCGTTTACCTAAAGCTGTCATTAGCACCAAGGGAATCAAATGGGTTTCTGGATTGTGATCCTCGCCCAGTAAGCCATTGGGATTAGCACCGGCAGCATTGAAATAGCGGAAACGCACTGATTGTAAACCGTAAGCAACATCAAAATCAGAGAGAATCCTCTCTACCATTAGTTTTGTAGCGCCATAAGGATTAATCGGATTTTGAGGATGGTTTTCTGGAATGGGTACAAATTCCGGTACTCCGTAGGTGGCACAAGTAGAAGAAAAGACAAATTTCTTTACAGATGCTGTCAGCATCGCTTCTAACAGGGTCAAAGTACCAAGAACATTATTGCGGTAATATTTGGCCGGGTCAGTTACCGATTCTCCTACGTAGGCATAAGCAGAAAAGTGCATCACAGCAGCAATATCACGGGTTTTAAATACATGATCCAGCAAGGCGCGATCGCCTGTGTCCCCAATTATCAGTTCTACCTGTAAAACCTTTTCTACTAGGTCACGATGCCCATATACCAGATTATCAAGTATGACAACGTTATAACCCGCTTGTTTCAAAGCTAGCACTGTATGAGAACCAATATATCCAGCTCCTCCCGTTACGAGAATAGTAGGCTTTCCAGGCGACATAGTTTTTCCTTTTGAGTCGATTACTCAATTAATTTAGTTTACCGGTACCATATTAGTCTTCTGGAAAATTATAAATAATAGACGCAGTGTGAAAAATTTGAACTAAAATCACTACGACGGTAGTGTTTGGGTGTGAGGTTTAAAGTATTTTAAGTCAAACAGTGCGATTACAATTTGACAATAAAATAAATCCATTTCCCGAAACCTCTAGGTTGAGCCTTACGGGTAACGCTTCTAGCGTCGCTATCAGTAAGAAGTCGCCAGTTGTTTTATACAGGGAAACCATGTATGGCAGTCCTTCTTGGGGGCAACCCCATCAAAGGGGACTGTCTCACCACCACACTGGCTCACTGCACCAGAAAATTTGAGAGTTAGTCTATGTTTCTATTGTTAAGCCGGGTACTGCTGTGGCTGCTGATTGGCACTATCGTATATTCTCTGTTCCAGCGATTTTATCCCTCTGGAAGTTTTGTCGGGCGATTAATCTTAGTCGTTATCTTGGTAATCGTAGCCCTATCATTTCTTAACCCCAACGAACCTGTTGTAGCGTCGTTGTGGAGAATGCTATCTTTTCCACTCAAGCCTCTGGGAGCCTCTGTTTTACTGATGATTATTGCCGCTCAGAAAATCAAAGCAGGTGGAATAGAGAAACCAGGAGGATACTTAATCGGTTGGGCACTGACGATTTTGCTGTTAGCAAGTACACCAGCAGTCGCCTATTTCCTTTATAGAGCGCCACTAGCTATGACTGGTGAAAGATATGTAGCAACTGCTGCACCAACATCTGGAACACTGGTAGCATTAGGGCAACCCACCACAGCGAACATCTCAGATGTGACGGGGGATAGCATTCTTTCTTATAATTTGAAAGTGCCTCCCTATTTATTACAAGGAAGTCCTCAAGATATTCGCACACGCGGTTTACGACTTGAAGACTTTGTACCAAATTCGGAAACGTTGCAATTGACAACAAGAACTTGGGAAAGTTATCTCGTTGAAATCTACAGGTTCTTGCGTGTTCAACGGTAATCAGGCAAGAGAACTTTACGGAGTTCGTAGTGAGCGTTTAAGCGCTCAATCTCAGGACTAAAGTCCTAACTACGAACTTATTTCTTCCTTCATTAAAGTTGCGGTGGTGGACTACTAGTACCGAAGGGCAATAACTATCCAGTTAAAAGAGGTAACAAAAGCTGAATTTATCCAAGCGATATTTCCTCTGCATACCTGCCTTCTGGGACTAGCAGTTAATCTAGATGATAAAGTTGCACAATTGCTTTAATGGCACAATCTCGACGAATCGCTAAACTCAGTGCTTACCTACGACCCCATTGGCGGGAAGCCTCCTTGGGTATTTTCGCTTTGTTGTCTGTCAATGCACTGGGCGTTTATATCCCTTGGTTGATTCGTGCTGGTGTTGAAAAACTCTCAACAACCTTCGTCTTGAGCCAAATACTACATGATGTAGCAATCATTGTCTTGCTCAGTTCGGCGATGTGGCTAATGCGGATGGCCTCACGCATTTGGCTATTTGGGGTGGGTCGTCAGGTGGAATTTGACCTGAAACAACGGATTTTTGAACACTTACTCAAGCTGGAACCTGCTTATTTTGCCAGTAATACTGCTGGCGATTTGATTAGTCGGGCTACTAGTGATGTGGACAATATCAAGCGGTTATTGGGTTTTGCGGTCTTGAGTTTAGCAAATACGGTGTTTGCTTACGCCCTGACACTGCCGGTAATGCTGGCGATTAGTGTGGATCTCACCCTAGCCGCCCTAGCAGTTTACCCTTTTATGCTGTTGTTGGTGAGTCTATTTAGCGATCGCTTACGCAAACAACAAGCAAAAGTCCAAGAGCAACTCTCTGACATCAGCGAACTCATCCAAGAGGATATCAGTGGCATTGCTTTAATTAAAATCTATGCCCAAGAAGCAAACGAGCGTCGAGCCTTCGCCAAGAAAAATCAGCAGCTATTGACTGCTAACTTGGAACTGGCAAAACTCCGCAATACACTGTTTCCGCTAATTACTGGGCTAGCTAATATCAGTTCACTGGTAATCATTTGGCTAGGGACAGCGCGGATGTCTTCTGGGACACTTCAGGTTAGCGACTTTTTAGTACTGTTAATTTATGTAGAGCGTCTGGTTTTTCCCACTGCCATTTTAGGATTCACAATTACTGCCTACCAACGCGGTGAAGTTAGTATCGATAGGCTTGAATCTATTCTCTCTGTCACACCAAAAATTAAAGATGCAGCCGATGCCATACATCTACCAGTGGCTGAACTTAAAGGCGAACTGACAGCTAAAAATCTTACCTACAATTACCCTGGTGCTACTACTCCGGCTTTAGCAAATATTAACTTTACCATTGCTCCTGGGGAAACTGTAGCGATCGTTGGGGCAATTGGTGCGGGGAAATCTACTTTGGCCAATGCTTTACCACGCTTGTTGGATATTGAATCAGGACAATTGTTTTTAGATGGGCTGGATATTACTAAGTTAGCGTTGGCAGATTTGCGAGGTGCGATCGCCTACGTTCCTCAAGATAGCTTTCTATTTAGCACTACAATCAAAAATAATATCCGCTACGGCGATCCAGTTAGCGAACAAGAGCAGGTAGAATCTGTTGCTAAACTTGCCCAAATTGAATCAGAAATTCACAATTTTTCCCAGCAATATGAAACGATTGTTGGCGAACGTGGGATTAATCTTTCTGGCGGCCAACGGCAACGTACTGCTTTGGCTAGAGCCATGTTGGTCAATGCTCCAGTGTTAATTTTGGATGATGCTCTCTCTAGTGTAGATAATCAAACCGCCACACAAATCCTCAAAAATCTTTCTAGTGGTACTGAACGCAAAACAGTAATTTTTATTACGCACCAATTATCGGCGGCGGCGGCGGCTGACCGAATTTTTGTGATGGAAAAGGGAAAAATTGTGCAGATTGGAAATCACTTAGAACTTTTAAAACAACAGGGTTTATACAGAACTTTGTGGAGCCAACATCAAGTTGAGGAATTACTGCGGTGAACAAGGCAGGGGGCAGGGGGTAGAGGGGGATAGGAAAGAATATTTATTTATTGGAAATCCCTTGTTTCCGAGTTTACCGAGAATTTGGTTCTAAAGCCCGGTGCTAGAAGCACGGATTTATTGAAGGATTGTAAATAGGTCTAGCAAAATAAAGGCATTTATCATAACTTTATAGTTATAGAACTATTGACTATATCGCCTCATTACTCATGGTTAACACCCTACCCAAGCCAGAAATCAAAACCCCCAGCAAAGAGACTGTACTCACCCCTCGGTTTTACACTACAGATTTTGAAACCGCAGCCAAGCTGGATTTGTCTGCCCAGGAAACGGAATTGCTGGCGATGTTGGCAGAAATGCGAACAGACTACAACCGCCACCATTTTGTCCGTGATGAAGCCTTTGAGCAGTCTTGGGAACACATTAACGGTGAAGCAAGACAGGCGTTTATAGAGTATTTGGAACGTTCTTGCATTTCTGAGTTTTCCGGCTTCTTGCTATTCAAGGAATTATCCCGCAAGCTAAAAAATCGCAGCCCAGTGCTAGCGGAAATATTTCAACTGATGGCGCGTGATGAAGCCCGCCACGCCGGATTTCTCAACAAAGCAATGGCCGATTTTAAACTCTCCCTTGATTTAGGGACTGTAACTAAAACCCGCACTTATACATTTTTCCCGATTGAATGGGTACTTTACACCGTTTACCTCTCAGAAAAAATCGGCTACTGGCGTTACATTATTATTTTCCGGCATCTAGAAAAGCACCCGGAAAACCAGTTTTACCCCATCTTCCAGTACTTTGAGAGTTGGTGTCAGGACGAAAACCGCCACGGAGATATATTCAAGGCGCTTTTACGTTCTCAACCGCAACTCTGGAACAACTGGAAATCGAGGCTGTGGAGTCGCTTTTTCTTGCTATCGGTATTTGCTACCCATACTCTGACAGTTCATGAACGTTCCGGGTTTTACAAATCACTGGGACTTGATGCTACAGAATTCGATCTCGAAGTTGTCCGCAACACCAATGAAACCGCAGGACGGGCTTTTCCTGTGATGTTGAATACCGAACATCCCAAGTTTTTCCCACGTCTGCAACGCTGTGCAGGTTACAACTTGAAAATTGCAGAGATTGAGGACAGTTCTGCGCCGAAAGTTGTCAAGTTAATTCGCAAACTACCTTTGATTGCAGCAATTGTTTGGAATCTGCTGTTGGTTTACCTGATTAAACCAATTGATGCTGAAGCGATGCGAGGAACGGTTCGTTAGCTCTGTTTGTAGTGGGGACTTAAGTCCCCAAAGCCAGGACTTAAGTTCTACAGTTAATTTTGGCACGATCGCGTTGCTTAATCACATCCCTTTCTTTTGTAAAAACTCCATTTGTTAAATTAAGGTAATTTTCTGAGTTGGGGTATAACTTGGCAAAACATGACTTAGTGTTTTTTGGTCAACCTGCAAATGATGTTCCAAAACCGTAGAAATTACATCTCGAAAATCGGTAGCGATCGCTAAGTCTCTATTTTGGTAAAGTTGGGCTGTTGCTAATCCCGGCCATTCTCCATAAACTTTACCACCACGCACTTTACCACCCAATACCCACATCACATTCCCGTGTCCGTGATCTGTGCCACCGTTACCATTTTCCTGGACTGTCCGACCAAACTCAGACATGACTACAATTGCTGTATTTTGGTAAATTGTCCCTAAAGTTTGTACCATCACAGCCAAACCGTCTGCTAATTTTTTTAATCTCTGGGCTAACTGTCCCTGACTACCACCTTGATTAACGTGGGTATCCCAACCACCCACAGCCATAAACCCTAATTCAACTTTAGGGTCTTTAACCATCAGTTGGGCTAGCCGTTGGGCATCTCTGGCAAAAGCATCAGGTAATGGCGCACCATTATTTGCCATCTTCATTTCATCATCCAAATCTTTCATGATGGCTTGACGCGCCATTCGTCCTTCTTGATAGGTTTGACTTAAGCTATCATTACCACCATAAAGTCGGTCAAATGCTGCGCCTACTTGTGGACGATCGAGTGATAGAGGATTATTACCTGTTCTCCCTGATGGTAAGCTAGCTACAGACATCCGACCATGTAAAATCTGTGGTATTATCTCTCCCACGCTTACTGCTTGGATGGGTGTTTTGTTGGAAATAGTACCCAATAAACGATTCATCCAACCATCCCCAGTTTTTTTTGTACCAGGAATACCGCTTTCCATATAGTATTGAGCATCAAAGTGAGAGCGAGTGGGATCGGGAGAACCACAAGCATGGACAAATGCTAGATTACTCTGTTGCCACAGGGGTATCAAGGAATTTAACGCTGGATGCAAGCCAAAGCGACCATCTAAATCCAGAACTCCTCCTTCCTTCCCTGGTTGGGGAATCGCAATTTTGGGTCTGGCTTGGTAATAAGCTGTCTCCGAATAGGGAACCACTACGTTTAAGCCATCAACTGCACCACGTAGAAAAATCACAATCAAGCGTTTTTGATTGGTATTCTCGCTGGCGGATCTAGCAACCCAAGCATTAGTTCCAACTGCGGTTATGGCTGATGCGGAAAATATTCCTGCTTGGAGAAGAAAGTTACGTCTTTTCATAATTATTTTAGTTCTGGGTATGGATTGTCGAGTTCTGAGGCTGAAGTTTCTTGTTTCAAACTAAAATGGTCGAGTTCTGAGGTCGAAGTTTCTTGTTTCAAACTGAAATGGTCGAGTTCTGAGGCTGAAATTTCTTGTTTCAAACTGAAATGGTCGAGTTCTGAGGCTGAAATTTTCTATTCCGAACTCGGATTATGGAGTTATCAAGACTGCCAAATCAGTCGATAAACATAATTTTTGTTCATCTAGCTAAAAAATTGTCCTTCGGTTTGCTGCAAATTTGAGATTTTGCTGTTAACTAGTGGTCTGTCCCACTTCTTTACCTCTTAACTTTGCGCTCTTTGCGTCCTTTGTGGTTCGTTTTCTTAACCCAGAAAAACTAATGACATAGACTACTAGTTCCGTGGGTTTAAATCCCCATTACGAATTACGAATTATTTTAACGGCGCATAAATTCTGGACTCCCTAAGATTAAAGCTGCGTGGAGTTGTGGCGGACTAGATGCGATCGCACTTTGGGTTTTGCTAGATAAAGAGTTACCTAATGTATTGGTGAGTTGTAAGCTATCTACAGGAGATGGTTTTACTTTCACGGGTGATAGAGTTACGCCGACTACATTGTTAGCTGCACTTGAGAGTGGTAATCTGCCGCTAGCGATCGCAGTAGCAAAGTTAAGCCGACGAGTCATAGCATCAGGGTTTAACCATGCCTCTTCTGTGTTTTTGTAACCATCTGGAGTTGGGCAACCATAAACAGGCATCCCCAACTGTTGGAGTAAATTAAATATTGGTCTGGTGTTATTGACTTCAACACCTGTAGCTCGCACCGCAGAGATAGCATATTGATAGGGTGTTTTAAACTTGCCATTAAAGTTTTTTGTCTCCCAAAATTCGGAACTGTGGAATAAAGTATCGAGGACATCTCGAATATTCCCATCGGTGGTGAGATAACGTTGTGTTAGACGATTGACTAAAGTTGTGGGTGGGCGATCGCTGACGAAATACTGAGCTAGTTCGTAGCTAATATGACGGGCTGTAGCAGGGCTACGCGCTAAAATATCTAAGGCTTGTTCGCCCTCAGCCTCACCACTGCCTTTAATAGTGGTTTTGAGAAAAACTTTGTCGCTAGGATCGTGGCGCTTGGGATCAAAGTAAAATCCGTTACTATTAATGTTGGGCTGATTGGGACGAGCAATTCCCCAACCAGTTAAAATCTTTGCGAGAGCGATGACATCTTGCTGAGTATAGCCGCCATCTACACCGAGAGTGTGTAATTCCATTAACTCACGGGCATAGTTTTCATTTAACCCTTGAAATCTACCACGCGCACCAGGGCTACCGGGAGCAGTATTTTGCCAATTGTCTAAATAAAATAGCATGGCTGGATGGTGAGCCGTTGCACCTAAAAGGTCACGAAAGCGCCCTAGAGCATAGGGTCTGATGGCTTGTTGTTCGTAGGCTCCGACTAAAAGGCGATCGCGTCCCTTAGCTGCATCCACATTAAAATGGTTATACCAAAAGTCCACCATGACTTCCTGGAGTTGCCTCGGACTGTTAGTAGCCTGTAATAATCGTCCTTGAATTGCTTCTTGAAGAACTTTTCTAGATTTTTGCTGGGCGGCTTTCTTGGCTTCGGGGCTGAGTTTTTGCCCAGTTGTCCCATAAGCCAACAGTTGCATCGGATTCAGGCTGAGAGTTTCTAGCTGCGCCAGTTGAGTTTTAAGGCTTGCCGATTCTGGGATAGTATCAGGTGAAAGTTGCTCTTTAATGTAGCGGTCTACACCAATAGACTCTACCCGTTGCACATCTCCAGGGCGAGGCCCAAAACTCAGGCGGTTGACTATATGTGAAACTTTCGGATCGATAGATTGAGGCGCTGCGTTACTGGGCGTAATCCCTAAGAAGAAAATTAACAGCGACATCACCAAGAATTTCGGCTTCGCAGTCATAGAGTTATTTTTACTTACTTGGACGATTGGAAGAATTGCGTTGCGGCTTGTACAGATGGTCAGCAAACTTCTGCCGTTGCTCTAAACTCAAAATTTCACGAATCGCCAGGGTATTTTCAAATTGAGTATCAGCAAGCTGCTGTCTCAGAATTTTAAGTTGGTTGTATTTTGTTCGTACTTGTTCTGTAGAGGTTTTTCCTGCTAATAAATCGTGTAATTCTTGCTGTGCTTGCTGCACTGCTTGTCTTTTGGGTTTTATTTGATTTTGGGATTGACTGCGAATCGTTTTAATTTGTTGGATTTGTTGAGATGTCAAATTCAATTCCTGAAGCCAACCTGATTGAGGACGACGCTGAGGTGGTAAATTTGTAGAATTTTGCGCCAAGTTTCGAGGTAAAAATGAACCGCTAGCTTCAGCAAAAGCGCTAGCACCACCAAGAGCAATGACGATCGCTGCTACCAGAGACAAACGACGTAAAATCATTGAATTTATCTCCTATAATTCAGTAAATTAATCAGCACTATCATCTGTAAAATGCCATACATAACTTTCTGTATGTTCGCTGACAGTGCCTTGCCAATTACTATCAATGAAAGCTTCCAAATTGGCTAATTCAGCTGCATTGGGTTTGGCTGGTGCTACAACACGGTCGCTAACCACAGCAGCCACTAAGGAAGCAGCTATAACAGATGGAACTAACCACAGCTTTGTAAGACGGCGTTGAGGTTTAACTGTTGAAGTTTGCACCTGTTGTAAAATTTGCTGCTCTAAATCAGGGGAAGGTGGGAGGACTGGCGGACGATGCTGGCGAAGAAAATTAACCAGATTTTTATCATCATCGGGAAACTGACTCAT
This sequence comes from Nostoc sp. NMS4, assembly GCF_017115095.1. Classification (GTDB taxonomy): domain Bacteria; phylum Cyanobacteriota; class Cyanobacteriia; order Cyanobacteriales; family Nostocaceae; genus Nostoc. The sequence goes on from NZ_JABXKI010000276.1 coordinate 24,470, forward strand.
AGTTGCACTCCTTGTTGTTGGAGAAATTGACGCATAGCAGCGCGAGCATGAAATAAACGAGATTTGACCGTTCCTAGAGGAATATCGAGAATTTCTGCGATCTCTTTTTGCGGTACTTCTTCCAAGTCATGCAAAACTAGTATCGTGCGATGGTCAAAGCTTAAGTTGCTCAACCCCTGCTGTACCAAGTCTTGATAATGCAGAGCCATCAAATCCGGGGCTTCTTGTTGGGTAGGAGTATTTGCTGTCAGAGCCTTTAATTGAGTCCGTCTCTGTACTTCTGCTTGTCGCTGGTCGCAAGCTAAATTCCAAGCAATTCGATACAGCCAGGTCGAGAATTTTGCTGTTTGCCGAAACTTGGGTAATCCTTTCCAAGCCTTGACAAATACCTCTTGCACCAAATCATCTAGGCTGGATGGTTCGCATTGATATAAAATCGATCTCACCCGTTGCTGATGGCGACGATAAAGCAGCCCGTAGCTTTGGATTTCACCTTGCAAGCACTGCTGTATCAGATAAGTATCAGATTCGCTTGCGGATTTGCTGGATAATTGCCTATTTTTTGAAAGCTTTATTGGCACAACTAACACCTGAGGCGCTCTCCTCCATCCGTTTGTAGCTTGTATTTATTAGACCGGATGGCAAAAGAAAAGGTTCAAGGAAACGTAAATAACTGAGTGCGATGTCTACGACGGGCTGCGCCTACGCTCCAGATCGAATTACCGATTATTCTTAGACATGGTTTCCTGACTTAATGTCAGCATTTTTTGTTTTAAAAACCACTGAAGAAACGCATTTTCAGGTGATTGCGGATTTTTGGCCAATTTATTTTTGATTATTTACTAAGATGATCTCCGTTTGCGGTGTACTCTCAATATACGGTAAGTACAATACTGAACCTTTGAGATCAATTACACCCAGAGGTGAATACCATGCAAAATTATGCTCAACAGCAAGAATTTATTTTAAGTCAAATCACAAATAAATATTTTCAGCGCCGAGATTTCAGTGGATGTGACTTGAGGGGAATCGACCTGAAAGGAATTAATTTAAGTGGTATTAACTTTATCGGAGCGGATTTGCGTGGTGCAAATTTGTCTGGCTGTGTTCTCACTCGTGCTAATTTAAGTGGCGCAAATTTGATGCAAGCTAGCTTACGTGAAGCTAATTTGTATGAAGCCTCTTTGTGTGAAGCCAATTTGACTAATGCTGATTTAACACGAGCAAATTTGTGCGGAACTTTCTTATGGCGGGTGAAATTCATCGGTAGTAATCTTTGGGGTGCTTCTTTATGTGATGTGGATTTGAGAGAAGCAGATTTAAATGAAGCCAAATTAACTGAAGCATCGCTAATTGAAGCTAACTTAAGTTTTGCAAATCTCACCAGAGCAAATCTTGCAGGAGCAAAATTACTTGAAGCTAATTTGACTGAGGCCAACTTAACTGGTGCAGATTTGACATGGGCAAATTTAACCAAAGCAAACTTGAGTAAGGCAAACCTTTGGAAGACAAATCTGATTTATGCAAAGTTACGGGATACTATCATGCCTGATGGCACAATTGAGCAACCTCAGATAGTTATTTATGAGACATATCCTTAATATGAGAAAAAGGAGTAAAAATTAGAAGCAAGAAACAGCGATCGCATATTGCAGCGATCCTCTAGTGAACAAGCTTGTTTGCAACAAAAGCGATCGCTATCCCCAAAAAAACTTAACATTAACCTTAGAAGTGTTAATTTTTCATCATACAAGCTCATGGGTTACTACATCGCTCCCCGCTTTTTGGACAAACTTGCTGTCCACATCACCAAAAATTTTCTGAAGCTTCCTGGTGTGCGAGTTCCCGTGATTTTGGGTATTCATGGGCGCAAAGGAGAAGGTAAAACATTTCAATGTCAATTAGTCTTCGAGAAAATGGGTATCGAAGTAACTCACGTATCTGGCGGTGAATTGGAAAGTCCAGATGCGGGAGATCCAGCGCGGTTGATTCGGTTGCGCTATCGGGAAACAGCAGAACTGATCAAAGTACGTGGCAAAATGTGTGTACTGATGATTAACGATTTAGATGCCGGTGCTGGACGCTTTGATGAAGGGACTCAATATACTGTAAATACACAGTTGGTCAATGCCACACTGATGAATATTGCTGATAATCCCACAGATGTGCAGTTGCCGGGAAGCTATGATTCTACACCTTTACATCGTGTGCCGATTATTGTTACAGGTAATGATTTTTCTACCCTCTATGCACCCTTAATTCGGGATGGGCGGATGGAAAAATTCTACTGGGAACCAGATAGAGATGACAAAGTGGGAATTGTCAAGGGGATTTTTGAACCAGATGGATTGTCACAGAAGGAAGTTGAACAGCTAGTTGATACTTTTGTCAATCAGTCTATTGACTTTTTTAGCGCTTTGCGATCGCGCATTTATGACGAACAAATCCGCAACTACATTCATAAAGTCGGCTTTGAGCAGATATCCTTGAGTGTGGTTAACAGCCTTGAAGGTCCACCAGAATTTAAAAAGCCAGATTTCCGGCTGTCTCACTTAATCGAGTCTGGTAACTTCTTGGTTGGTGAACAAAAACGGGTGGAAAATTCCCATTTGGTTGATGATTATAATCGACTCAATCGAGGTAGAAATTCTCAATCCGCGCCACCTGCTGTAACGCCTATTAGTCAGCCATCAAATGGCGCAACCCAAGAAGTAAAAACTAATAAATTCCAGAAACAGCAAGCATCAAGTCCACATTTAACTTTAGAGACACAAGAACAGATTCGGCAATTATTGTCTCAAGGTTACAAAATTAGTATTGAACACGTAGACGAGCGCCGTTTTCGCACAGGTTCTTGGCAAAGTTGTGTTCATAGTCACATTGATGCCGAGTCTGATGCCATCTCTAATTTAGAGGCAACTTTGACAGAATATAGCGGTGAATATGTGCGCTTAGTAGGTATCGATCCCAAAGCCAAGCGGCGAGTAGTGGAGACAATTATTCAGCGTCCAAATGGGAACAATTAGGGGCAGATACAGCAGAATTTGGGAATTAGAAATCGGAAGTTATATGATGTCTGCTAAATCACCCATAATAAACAGTTTGTAGTGGGGACTTCAGTCCCCAAAGCCAGGACTAAAGTCCTTACTACAAACATTTTTTAT
>NZ_JABXKI010000106.1 GCF_017115095.1 Nostoc sp. NMS4
GTGTAGAAGAAACAGCAACGGGACAAGTAGTAATTCAGCCGAAAGAACCCCCACAACCCACAGAAGTTACCAGCGAAGAAATTGCTGCAAGATTGGCAAACTTCAATGAGTTAGAACCCCTGCTGCAAATCCGTAACCTGAAAGTTGGTTTTCCGGTGCGCGGGGTATTTGGTGGTACAAAACGCTACAATATGGCAGTTAATGGCGTTTCTTTTGATGTCAAACCAGGAGAAACATTAGGTTTAGTGGGAGAATCTGGTTGTGGCAAAACCACCCTCGGCAGAAGCTTGCTGCGCTTAATTGAACCGATGAGTGGTCAGATTATCTTTGAGAAACAAGATATTACTAACCTCAAAGGAGAACCGTTGCAAAAACTGCGGCGGGAAATGCAAATAGTCTTCCAAAACCCTTTTAGTTCCCTCGATCCTCGGATGAAGGTTGGGGACGCGGTGATGGAACCATTGTTAATTCACGCCGTTGGGAAAAATAAGCAACAACGACGACAGCGTGTAATCGAACTATTAGAACGGGTGGGGTTGAGTGTAGATGCGATTAACCGCTATCCTCATCAGTTTTCTGGCGGTCAACGCCAACGGATTTGTATAGCCCGTTCTTTGGCATTAAATCCTAAGTTTATCATTTGCGATGAATCAGTTTCAGCGCTAGACGTTTCAGTACAGGCGCAGGTATTAAATCTTCTCAAAGAATTACAATCAGACTTTCAGCTTACTTATATTTTTATTTCTCACGATTTAAGTGTAGTAAAATTTATGAGCGATCGCATTTTAGTTATGAATCGCGGTCAAATTGTTGAAGAAGGCACAGCCGAAAGCATTTACCAAGAACCCAAAGAAGAATATACGCAAAAATTAATTGCTGCGATTCCGACTGGTAGTGCTGAACGGGTGCGAAGTCGTCATTTGAAGGCTTTATAGAAATAGAATTCAGGAGTCATATCAATTAGTTATGATTCTCACAGTCATTGCACCCCACCCCCTACGGTGTATACACAAGTCTGAAATAGTTTACTCACCTAGTTTTTCGCGTCAGTTTTACCCCACCCTAACCCTCCCCTTATAAAGGCTACGGTGTACACACCAGTGTGAAATAGCTGATTAACCAAGGTTTTACCCCACCCTAACCCTCCCCGATGCATTGGGGAGGGAACTAGATTTCTTGTTTCCCCCCTTTACAAGGGGGGATTAAGGGGGGTAATTTGACTTCTGTATACACACACCGTAGCCTTAGCAAGGGGAGGGAAGACAAAGCATAGTTTTGGTTTAATAAGTAATTAAACGGACATGATATGAATTCTTTTTCAACAGATATTTTGACAGACAAAGTTAATTACATCTGTCAGCCCAGACTGAGTTTTTAAATTAGTAAAAATAAAAGGTTTATCACCGCGCATTTTTTTAGCATCTCGTTCCATCACACTTAAATCTGCACCAACATAAGGCGCAAGGTCAGTTTTGTTAATTACCAACAAATCAGACTTAGTAATACCGGGACCACCTTTGCGAGGAATTTTATCGCCAGCTGCAACATCGATGACGTAAATCGTTAAATCCACCAATTCTGGACTAAAAGTAGCAGCCAAATTATCACCGCCACTTTCCAAAAATACTAAATCCAAATCGATAAAACGTTCCTCTAACTGTTCAATTGCCGCCAAATTCATCGAAGCATCTTCGCGGATGGCAGTATGGGGACAACCACCAGTTTCTACACCCAAAATGCGATCGCTTGTCAACGCCTCAGAACGCACTAAAAACTGAGCATCCTCTTGAGTATAGATATCATTTGTCACCACCGCAATCTGATATTGCTCACGCAACCCCTTACACAAAGCATCCACCAAAGCCGTCTTCCCCGAACCCACCGGGCCAGCAACCCCCACTCTAAATGCATTCATTTTTATTTGTCCTTTGTCATTTGTCCTTTGTACATGGTTATTAGTTCTTAGTTTTTGACCAATGACTAATGACTAATGACCAATGACTAACTCCTAAACAACCTTGTATACTGCGTTTCATGCTGCATACTCGCTAGCGACAAACCCCAACTACAACAGACGAGTTGATCGTCCTCCAGCGCGAGAATTTCTAACGCCGCAGCACTAAATAATGGTTGTAAATCTAGCAATAGTCTTTGTCCTGCTGTTTGTCCAAGAGGAATCAGTTTCACGCCAGCAGTAATTAAATTGCTTGCCCAACTGTGCAGATATCCCAGTAATGCGGCTTTGATGTTAATTTGCCAATGGGCAATGGCAATACCAAAAGCGATCGCATAATTACAAGGATTACCCACAGCATTGACAATCGGTACAATCTGTGGTTCTAGTTTACCAAGTAATTGGATCAGCGATCGCCCCATCTGCCAACTAGAGGCGCGTAATTCTTCTGTTTCCCTCGCAGCCGATAACCACAGATTCCAACGGCATAGCAATTCTACATCACCTGTTTTTGCCGCTTGCTGCGATCGCACCATCACCGCCGCCTCTAACCGAATTGCCCCGTAGAGTAACTCTGCTTTTAACCAATCTTTGAGATGTGTGTGGTTAGCGATCGTACCATTTTCTACCAACATTTCCAAGCCTTCAGAATAACTATATGCTCCCACAGGCAAAGCGGGGCTAGCCAGCTGCAAAATACTCAAAAGGTGGCTATCAGTGAGCATGATTGTGTTGTCCATAAGCTCCCAATTCTGGCTGAAACGGTAAAATTTCCTCTTTAACTTCTAACCCCAGTTGTTCCAACATCGCACGTAAAACCGAATCTGAAGACAAGCGTAAATAAGTCGGAGTAATTTCTACAGGTACATGGCGATTTCCCAAATGGTATGCCGCCCGTAATAATAAAAGTGGTGTTTGGGCAACGGCAGTTAGTACTAGTTCTGGTTTGGCAGTAATTCTAATTAAACTACTATAGGTTTCTTCTTGCAGAATATCGCCATCGTGTAAGACAGTTCCTCTGGGTAAATGGAAAAACACAACTTTACCATTTTCAGTTTCAAAGCGATGACGACTGCGGGTGCGTTCTTCTGCTGTCAGCGCCAGAGTAAAAGTAACTGCGGCATCGCTATTAGGTGGTTTCAGTTGGGTAAATGTCAGCATAGAGAGTTTCGTCTAATCTTCGGTTTTTTGCGATCGTTCTAGTCTAAGCCGTAACTAATAAAGTCATTTTCAAAGCCAATGTAATCATACCTCTAATGCTTGTGATTACAGCTTTTATGCCACTTTCTTGTTCACTATTTTGCCAATATTTTAAATGTAAACGAATGTAAATTATTGATTAACTTGCGTAAATTCTTAGAAGCAGCCTGATATGGTATTTGAGGGTTCAATCAGCAAAGTTACACACATAAAGAACTTTCACAAATCCATGAACTGAAATCTTTAAAGGAAATTAACCACTATGATTATAGTCATGAAACTGGGTACTCCATCCACTGAAATTGAGCGCGTGGCTACAGAAATTAGTCATCGTGAATTTGCAGCAGAAATATGCAAAGGTCAGCACAAAACAGTTATTGGTTTAGTAGGTGAAACCGCAGAACTTGATACTAGACAGGTTCAAAACATTAGTCCCTTTATCGAACAAGTTATCCGAGTGAAAAAGCCCTTTAAACGCGCTTCTTTAGAATTCCGCTATGGAGAACATAGCGAAGTAGTAGTATCCACACCAAATGGCCCTGTAACCTTTGGCCAAAACCATCCTTTAGTTGTAGTTGCAGGGCCTTGCTCAGTTGAAAACGAAGAAATGATTATTGAAACAGCGCAAGTCGTAAAAGCGTCTGGAGCGCAGTTTCTACGAGGTGGTGCATATAAACCTCGTACCTCTCCTTATGCTTTTCAAGGTCATGGTGAGAGTGCTTTAGGATTACTCGCAAAAGCTAGAGAAGCCACCGGTTTAGGAATTATCACAGAACTGATGGATGCAGCTGAGTTGGACAAGGTTGCAGAAGTTGCAGATGTGATCCAAATTGGTGCCCGTAATATGCAGAATTTCTCACTGCTGAAGAAAGTTGGTGCTGCTGGTAAGCCAGTACTCTTGAAGCGGGGACTAGCTGCCACTATTGAAGATTGGTTGATGTCAGCCGAGTATATTTTGGCAGCAGGTAATCCCAATGTAATTTTATGCGAACGAGGAATTCGCACTTTTGACCGGCAATATACCCGCAACACTTTAGATATATCTGCAATTCCAGTATTGCGAACCCTGACTCATTTACCAATCATGATCGATCCTAGCCATGCGACTGGTAAATCAGAGTTTGTTTCAACTATGTCTATGGCCTCTATTGCCGCCGGTGCAGATTCTTTGATGATTGAGGTACACCCCAACCCAGCCAAAGCACTTTCTGATGGGCCGCAGTCTTTGACATTAGAAGCATTTGAAGAATTAATGCAAGAATTAGCTAGCATCAGCAAATTCTTTGGTCGTTGGTCTAAAAGCAATAGTACAGTTGCAATGCAAAAGCTCACTACACGAGTTTCTAGCTTCGTCTAAGTTTAAATCAGTGGCGTTGCTGAATTTAGACAATATCTTTGCATAAAACTCTACCTTACCTCTGATAAGTATACAAATGTTTCAGTTAGGCTAAGGCAAGTAAATCCAGTCTCTGACAGCAACGCCTAATCACACTGATTAAACAAGATATTTCTACGACTAGCTGCAATTTTAGAGCCAAAAAACTCCGATGAATACAGTATCCTTAAACACAGACAAGACTTCTAAATATTCACCTTCTTTTTCAGGAAAAATAGACAAAACAATTATTATTGGTGAAAAAAACCTGACAATTGATGAAGTCGTTAGCGTCGCCCGTCATGATGCTTTGGTACGTGTTACCGATAATCAGAAAGTATTACAAGGAATCCAAGCTTCTCGTGACTATATTTCTCATGCCGTTGAAACCGGTCAGGCTATTTATGGTGTGACTAGCGGCTTTGGCGGTATGGCAAATGTTGTGATCTCGCCTGAGTGTGCGTCTTTATTACAGAATAACCTTGTTTGGTTTCTCAAATCAGGTGCAGGGCAGAGATTACCACTAGCTGATGTCCGGGCTGCGATGTTGTTGCGAATCAATTCACATTTGTATGGTGCATCTGGTATCCGTCTAGAACTGATTCAGCGTTTAGAAAAGTTTTTGAATGCTGGTGTTACACCCCATGTGTATGAATTTGGTTCTATTGGTGCAAGTGGTGATTTAGTGCCATTATCTTACATTACTGGAGCAATGATTGGTCTAGATCCTAGCTACACCGTTGATTTTAACGGTACAGAAATGGATGCTCCTACAGCATTGAAAAAGCTTGGTTTAGAGCCATTGCAACTACTTCCGAAAGAAGGGTTGGCAATGATGAATGGTACTTCTGTGATGACTGCGATCGCAGCTAACTGCGTTTACGATACCAAAACCTTATTAACCCTAACAATGGGGGCCCACGCCTTAGCTATTCAAGGTTTGAATGGAACTAATCAATCCTTCCACCCATTCATTCATCAGTTAAAACCCCATCCAGGGCAAAAATGGGCGGCTTCCCAAATGCTCAACTTGCTTGCAGGTTCTTCCTTAGTTCGGGAAGAGTTAGATGGTTCTCACGATCATCGAGGTACGCATTTAATTCAAGATCGTTATTCCCTACGCTGTCTACCCCAATATTTAGGGCCGATTATCGATGGTATTGAGCAGATTAGCAAACAAATTGAAGTAGAGATTAACTCTGCGACAGATAACCCACTGATTGATACCGAAAACCAAGCTAGTTATCACGGAGGTAATTTCTTGGGACAATATGTCAGCATCGGTATGGATCAGCTACGTTACTACATTGGGTTGTTGGCTAAACATTTAGATGTACAAATAGCCTGTCTGGTAGCACCAGAATTTAATAACGGATTGTCAGCATCTTTAGTAGGGAACAGTGAACGTAGTGTGAACATGGGACTAAAGGGTCTGCAAATAGCCGGAAACTCTATCATGCCCTTATTGACCTTCTACGGAAATTCCATAGCCGACAGATTTCCTACCCATGCGGAACAATTTAATCAAAATATCAATAGTCAAGGTTTCGCTTCGGCAAATTTAGCCCGACGCTCTGTAGAAATTTTCCAACAATATATGGCGATCGCACTAATGTTTGGGGTACAAGCAGTTGATTTACGCACTTATGCAGTCGCCAAACATTATGATGCCCGTGCTTGCCTATCACCTGCTACGAGAGATTTATATATAGCAATCAAGAATGTAGTAGAACAGTCACCTGCTGCTGACCGTCCTTACATCTGGAATGACCACGAACAAGGGCTAGATTTACACATTGCTCGGATTGCATCTGATATCGCCTCTGGCGGTCAAATTGTCGCTGCAATTAACAATCTTGTTGTCAACTGAAATTGAGTAGTTTGAGTGATGATTTTATTGCCTAAAGCATCATACAGAGGTTAATCATCACCGCATTCAACAATATTCTTCTTACTTACTTGCAATTATGAACATCGCACATTATGTAGAGCGAGGAAGTCGCTTATTACCTAATAAGATTGCCCTGATTTTTGAAGACAAATCTTTTACTTACAAACAGCTAGATGAGTTAGCAGGGCGAGTAGCAAATGGTTTAAAAGGATTAGGGATTAAAAAAGGCGATCGCGTGGCTTTGTTTTTGCCAAATATTCCAGAGTTTGTAATTTCTTATCTTGGTATTCTCAAAATTGGTGCTGTTGCTGTTTCCATCAATGTGATGTTGAAAACTGCCGAAGTTAGTTACATTCTCAACGATTGTGCAGCCAAAGCTATCATTACCACAGAATCCCAAAGTGAGCAGATATCAGAGGCAGGCTTACCCGAATTAGAACATATTTTCATTGCGGAAGGGAAAGCTAATAAGGGAGCAAGTTTAGCACAACTAATAGCTAACGCTTCTCCAAAAGCACCTGCGCTAGAAATGGATCGCCATGCTCCTGCTTGTATCCTCTATACTTCCGGTACAACAGGCTTTCCTAAAGGAGCGATCTTGACTCATGGCAATGTCATTGCGAACAGCTATGCAGCAAATCGTTGTTATCGTCTTAGTAGTAGCGATCGCTTACTCCTATATTTGCCACTGTTCCATTGTTTTGGTCAAAATGCCATTTTAAATACTGGTTTTAGTGCCTGTGCAACTATTATTCTTTACCGCCGCTTTGACCTGGATAAAGTTCTCGAAAGCTTAACTGAACATCAAGTGACAATGTTCTTTGGTGTACCCACAGTATTTATCAAAATGCTGAATAAAGATATCTCTGTGGATAAGTTAAAGAGCATACGTTATTACTTTTCAGCAGCCGCACCAATGCCATTAGAAATAGCTCAAAAATGGCATGAAAAATACGGATATTTTATCTATGAAGGTTATGGCTTAACAGAAACATCGCCATTTGCAACTTATAACAATGACTTGAATTACAAACTGGGTTCGATTGGTACTCCAATTGATAATGTAGAAATCCAGATTGTTGATAGTTATGGTCATCAAGTAGAACCAGGCGAGTTGGGTGAAATTATAGTTCGGGGTCCAAATGTCATGCTAGGTTATTGGAATCAACCCTTGGAAACTGCGGCGGTAATGAAAAATGGTTGGTTCCATACTGGTGATATTGGTCGTATGGATGAAGACGGGTTTTATTACATCATTGACCGCTTAAAAGACATGATCAACTTGTCTGGATTTAAGGTATATCCTACTGAAGTTGAAAATGTTATTTATCAACATCCAGCCGTTGCAGAAGTTGCCGTCTATGGTGTACCCGATCAAATCAAAGGTGAGATAGTTAAGGCAAGCATTGTTCTTAAGTATGGTCATAAAACTACAGAAGAAAAGATTCTAGAATTTTGTTATAACAGAATCGCAAATTACAAAGTTCCCCATGCTATTAATTTTTTAGATTCACTTCCAAAAAGCCCAACTGGTAAACTCTTAAAAAGAGAACTACGTCAGAAATTTACACAAGACAAGATACTTCAAAATCTTAGTTCTTGAACTTTTTTAGATATAGAACTACACCCTAAATAATTTAAGGTGCAGAGCTAGGTATCTAATACAATTTTGGATATTTAATTTATCCAATCAATCTGTTTTTAGCAAGAATAAAACAATATTATGTAATTTTATTTCTTGTTAAATGCCAGCCTAATCTGGAAATATAAATTGTTCAAGAATGTAATTTTAAGGTAGTAAAGATGAGTATTGAAGTACTAGATCAATCGCCAGATACAAAAAGATTGATAGTGCAATTCCAAATTGCCAAATCTGATTCTGAAACTCGCAGATGTCAGTCTTTAATCGCAGAAGTTTATTACAAAAAGCTGGGTATTACTTTTTCCGAAACCCAGTTTGACCCTGATGCCAAAATTGAACTTTATCCTCACCGTTATTTGATGGGATTAGTTAATGAAGAGCTCGTTGCATGTATGGGATTATATCTACACAATACAAATCCTGAAAGATATGGCAAAGTTACAGAACAAGAAATTGATCAACTCTTATTAGAAGCCGGAGCCGCAAACAGATACTCGGGAAAATATATCCGGGAATTGAGTAAATTTGTGGTCAAAGATGAATGGAGAAAACAAGGAATTGGTAAATTATTGATGGGTGCATCCCATTCCAAAGACTTCATTCATCTGGAAGAGAATCAGTCAAAGCCACATCTTCTTGTTTCTTGTGCGAATGTGTCAATTTTCAAGTATTTTTCTGATACTTTAGATATTCACACTCGTACTATTAAACCGGTTCCCTTCTTTAAGATTCACGAATTCTATCGAGCAGACCATGAGCCAATGGAAAATCGCCTCACCATTCCAGATATGGATATTCCATCTCAATGGTATAATGCAAAGCTACCTGGAGAGTACGAAATTGAAAATCAGAACTAAATATTGATCTGATTCCAGTGAGCTATATTGCACAACAAGTTTTTATCAGAAGCTTATTTATTCTGATGAAAAAAACAAGTTAAACCTGAATTGTTTAACTTTTATAACAGCCCAATAAACCGTTATTAATTAGGTAGATCAATCATGTCACAAACAACAACAGTAAGACGCGAACTATACGACATTTACGAATCTAATATCGAAAGTGCGCGGATTCAATTTGAGCAAAAATCAAACTTTGAAGAAATTCTATCTCTAGATATCGATCCTACAGTTTTGGAACTTTATTTGATCAATTTCAATTCTTTAGGCGTAGCGATGACAGATTCAGTTGAAGACTGGATTAGTCGGGCTGGAGAAAGCTGCAAAAAATTGGGATTTACAGAATTGGGTGAGTTACTTTCTACCCATGCAGAACAGGAAGCAGGTCATCACTTAATGATGATTCAAGATACTCACACCTTGGTTAATAACTGGAATGCACGCCGTCAACCCCAACTAGATGCAGAATGGTTTCTTGCACAACCTATCTCTGAAAATGTTGTTCTTTATCGCCAGTTGCATGAAGATGTAATCGCCAGTCAAACTCCCTTTGCTCAAGTAGCAATTGAGTATGAAATCGAAATGTTGTCCGTGCGCTACGGTTCGCAATTAATTCAACAATGTCAAAAAATATTGGGTTCTCAAGTTCATGAAGGTTTAAGCTTTATGGAAGAGCATGTTTCTGTAGATGTGGGACACACCCAATTGAATGCCAGACTTTTGAAGAACTTTTTGCAAAATAATCCCGAACATCTTGATGCAATGGTCAAAATTGGTAGAACTGCTCTGGATGCTTACGCCGGTTTTCTTAATGACTGCTTAACCCGTGCAAAAGAATATGCAAAAACATTAGGTTAGTTCTGTCACTCCCCGGACTGCATAAGTGAGCATTCGCATCACCTATTCAGTCCGAGGATTCCTCTCCTTGTGGTATTGATGTATTTGTCTTGATTGCCAATGTATAATTCTCAAGAGAGCTAAAAGCCAGAATTTCAACGAAAGTTATAATTTTGTCAACAAAACAATGAATTTTTTTTACAAACCTGTCACAACAGTAGCGGCTGCGATCGCTTCTGTCATCAGCCTATTTAGTAACCCAGCAATAGCTGCCACTCTTGTCAGAAAGAACGTTGTTGACCTTACCCCCCAGGAAAAAACAGATTTTGTTAATGCTGTCAAAGCGATAAAAAACATAATCCCAGAAGGTAGCAAAATTAGTATTTATGACCAATTTGCTGCTACCCATTTGGGTGCAATGGCAATGATGTCAGAAGATTCAACAGGACCAGCAGCTATGGTTGATGCTGCACACAATCATGCCGGATTTTTACCGTGGCATCGTGAATTTTTAAATCGATTTGAACAAGCTTTGCAATCGGTTAACCCCAACGTTACAATCCCATATTGGGATTGGACTGATCCTAAAGCCATTGACGTTATCTTTCAACCCGACTTTTTAGGAACCAATGGTTCGGGAGTAAAAATAAACATCCCTGGATCGGGGACTTTTGAAGGGGGTCCGGTTCAGTCTGGTAATTTCTCAGAAGCCAGTGGATGGGTACTTAACCCGGATTTGCATTTCGATGATAGTACAGACAAAACTTTTGGTTCATCATTGTTACGGTTTCTGCGACTACCTCCTGGTGATGCTTATCCCATACCCCAGAAAGATGTAGATCAAGCTCTTGCTATCAATAACTATGATTTATTTCGTCCAGCTTTAGAAGGATTTATTTCCATCAATCCAAATGGGAAAGTAACGGGCGGGGCTTTTTTGCATAACTACATTCATGGATTAGTCGGTGGAGTAAAGGTGATTGGGGTTGACCCAATGACTGGTGTACCTGCGATTCAGCCTTTAGGCACTATGAGTAGCGTTCCTAGTTCGCCTTTAGATCCTGTCTTTTGGCTGCATCATGCCAATGTGGATCGTCTTTGGGCAGAATGGCAAAACAACAATCACCAAGGTAGTGCTTTTTATCCTTCTACCGATCAGCCTTTTGGACACAATCTTAACGATCCTATGTGGCCCTGGGATGGAAATTTATCTACACCAGGAGCGATCGGTCCAGGAGATATACTATCCTATTTGCCACGTTTTTTAAATAGTGATGTTGTGACACCCGCAGATACTCTAGATATCAGAAAATATGGCTACACCTATGACACTCTTGCTGCTTCAGTTCCCGAACCAACTTATACATTAGGTTTATTAGGTTTAGGTACTTTAGGTGTAGTTTCTCTGTTGCAGCGCAAACGCGCATCTAAGGCAAATGTACTAGAAGCTGACAATATACTGCCAGCGAGGGCTTTTGGTATCAAATAATTATGTTTCTTCCAAAAGTGGATGCTCCCCTAACATTTAAGGGTTAATTACTGTTTGAAGAAGAATTCAGAAGTCAGAGGTCAGAAGTCAGGAGTCAGAATAATATTAGTGGGGGATTCAAACCCGCTACTAATTGTAGACCGCTAAGTTTTCAATGTTTAGGGGGTTTTAAACCCGTTTATTCATTCGCCACTCGTACAGAACTCAATTCTGAATTCTGGCTCCTGACTCCTGAATTCTGTTTTGATAACAGGTAAACATATCTCTGAATAATAATTAGCAGCTAAAAATTCTAACTTATTTTACTTAAATTAATATGGATAAGCTCATGTCTTCAAAACATCCTAACCAAGAATTTGGCTTGTTAGCTACACCTTCACAATGGCGGATGCGGGGGCTTCGAGGCGCAACTACAGCAAGTGATAATTCTGTTGAAGCAATTGCTGAGGCTGTAGATGAGTTATTAGACGCTTTAGAAGCAAACAATTCATTAGACTTTACTGAAATTGTCAGTGTCACCTTTTCTGCAACTTCTGACTTAGATGCAATATTTCCGGCGGCGGTGGCGCGTCGTCGTGTAGGGTGGAATGAAGTACCCTTGTTAGATGTGCAACAGATGCAAGTGGCCGGTAGTTTGGAACTTTGCATTCGCGTGTTAATTCACCTCAACACGCCTTTACCCCAAAATAAATTACGCCATGTTTATTTGCGCCGTGCTGCTCAATTACGCCCGGATCTAGCATTGTTGCGTTAATAAATCGTCTTTGATAAGTATATTTAAGAACTCTTATGTTCCAAGAGAATCTCCAAGAAATCGACCGGCAACTAATTCATAACTGGTAATGTAAACCAAAATGTTGCCCCTGCATCCAATGCACTGTTCACACCAATTTTGCCGCCGTGAGCATGGATGATTTGCTTACACAGATATAACCCTAATCCCAAACCTACAGAATTGCCGATACTTGCACCCCGAAAGTAAAGGTCAAAAAGCCGATCGCTTTGTTGTTGACTAATTCCCACGCCATTATCACTAACAGTACAATAAATCATGTCATCCTTACGGATAGCATTGATTGTCAAAAGTAATTCTGGGGGATTATGTTTGAGGGCGTTGACGATTAAGTTAGAAAAAACTCGCCATAGTTGCGTGGGATCGGCATTCACTAATGGCAAATCTGCGGACACCAGGTTTACCAAGTTTGCTTGGTTTTGTGTCAGCAATGGCTCTAAATCAGCGATCGCAGCTTCGACTACTCTCAGTATTTGTACGTGTTGATATTGTAAAACAACACCCTGCACCTCACTGATATGAGTTTCCATCAACGAATTAATTAAGTTCAGTTGGCGATCGCTACTTTGAATCATTCGCTCTAAAATTGACCGTGAAATCGCAATATTTTCCTCTGGACGTGCCAGCAAATTCTTCAGCACCATTAAAGTACCCAGCACTGGGTTGCGTAAGTCGTGAGAAACTGCATGGAAAAACACTCTTAGTTCTTCTTCAGTTTGCTTGCGCTGGGTAATGTCTTCGATTAAACCTTCGTAGTAAAGTAGTTTTCCTTGTTCATCACGGACTGTGTAGGCTTTTTCTGAAATCCAGACAATACTCCCGTCTTGACGATAAATTTGCGACTCGAACTCGGAAACGCTGCCATACTTTTCCATCAGGCGGACAAATTCTGCCCGACGGTTCGGATCGACGTACAATTGTTCTATATCAGTGAAATTTGCTGTCACCTCATCTACCAAGGAGTAGCCATAAATCCTCGCTAAAGCCGGATTTGCCGTAATGTAACGTCCATCGGGACTGCTTTGAAAAATTCCTTCAACGGCGTTTTCAAAAATGCTGCGATATTTAGCTTCGGCAACCTTGAGTTTTTGGTAGGCAGATTCTAGTTCTTGACGGGCGTAAAATTCGGAACGTTGCAAGCGATCGTATAAATAAACGCCGATGTCACATATAATACAAAACCAGAAAATGTATAAAATGAACGTTACATTATATATTCCTGGGTGGTCGGGGATTGGTGTTTTTAGCCCAAGTGCCGTATTTACACCAAAATAGTAAATCAGCACACTCACTTGGGTCAGCAAGTGAAGAGTCCAGCAAACGGGCATCAACACAGCTTGGCTCAAAAATAGCAGCGACCAACCAATGGTATCGGGTAGCGCGAAACCACTAAGAGTCGCAAACAACTGCGATGCTAAACTAATTGACCAAGAAGACCCCAAAAATAATAAATCTGGATGATGACGACCTAATTTAGTTTTATGTAAGGCAAAGCAAATAATTATACTTGCAAGCATGGCAACATTAATTACTAAGCGCTGAGTTCTCAGTACTTCTGGTAGTTGCTGCAACTCTGCAAAAGGAAAAAACAGACCGTAAATGTCTCGCAAAGTAAAAGACAACAGACAAATCAGCGCCAGCCATAACCATAAACGTAATCTCTGCCATAAGAAACGATCGCGCCAAGCTCTGTAAAGAGTAGTGATTTCATCTGTTGTTGGTGCAGAAAAGGAAAAGGTTTTTCTCCACCAGCTTTGGACTGTTGTAAATGGAGTAGCCATTAGCATCCGAGCAACTTTGCCCATACTTTGAGGGTGTTTTCCTTACTCAACATTGCCATAAATAACACCCTCTCATTTTTTGGTGATTTATGGGCGATTTGTTGCGGATGATGTGAACAGAGGTAGTGTAAACCAGAAAGTTAACCCACGCTTGCGGTTACTAATAACCCCGATTTCGCCGCCATGCGCCTTAATAACTTTCCGACAAAGATACATTTTTAAGCCAATGCTTGTAGAGCAAGAGTCTTGAGGATCGCGGACATGAAGATCGAAGAGGCGATCGCACTCTACTTTACTCATGACCACACCGTTATCTTGAATCTGAGTGCGAATCATTCCCGCCTCAATAGTAGCACTGAGAGTAAAATTTAATCCTGGTGGATTATTTTGCAAGCGATGTGTGATTAAATTCGCCAAAACTTTCTGCAATCGAGTCCCATCTGCCATTACTAATGGTAAGTCTGCGGGAACCAATTTCTTGAGAGTCGCTTGATTTTGGATCAGTATGGGTTCTAAGTGGGCGAATGTTTCTGTCAGTAGGGTGCTAAATTGCACGGGTTCGAGTTTGATCTCAATACCCTGTTTTTCACAGGAATTAATTTCTAGCAATGAGTTAATCATCGTCAGTTGGCGATCGTTGCCCTGAATCATCCGCTCGATGATTGAGCGAGATATGGGAATTGGGGATTGAGAGGAGGCAGGGGAGCAGGGAGTAGGGAGCAAGGGAGAAGAGTTTTCCCCTCTGCCCCCCGCACCCTGCCCCTCTGCCTCCCCTGCTTCCCCAGTTCCCTGATTTAACAAATTCTTTAACACCATCAAGTTACCCATCACTGAAGTTCGTAAATCGTGGGCAACTGTGTGTAAAACTACATCTTTGACACGATGCAATTTTTCAACCTCTTGCATTTTCTGCTGCAACTGTGCTGTTCGTTCTTGTACTTGCTGTTCTAAATTAGTGTTGAGTTCTGCTAGCTTTTGGCATATCTGGCTTTGCTGAATGGCGATCGCTACCTGTTCTGACATCTGCTTTAACAAATCAATTTCTATTGGCTGCCAATGACGCAACCCTGAGCATTGATTGGCAATTAATGCACCAAATAATTCATTACCTAGCATAATTGGTACAGTCAAAGCCGCCCTAGTTTGGAATTTTTGAAAGTGCGCTTTTACTTTGGGAGATACTGTCATTTGCGTTACGTCTTCAACGACACGCACAAGATTATCTTTTAGTAAGTTTCTTAATTCTTGTAAATAAGCTTCATCATTAGTAGACCAACCTGATATTGATGGATATTTGGGATCTACTGATTCGGCAAGAGTTCTGACTCCTAAACTGGTATTATTTAAACCAATAAAAACCCGATCTGCTTGGAGAAATTGCCTAACTTCTGTCACGGTGGTTTGGAGAATTTGCTCTAAATTCAGCGAAGAGCGAATTCGCACTAAGGTTTCAGCTAACAAGTGATCGCGTTGTGCTGATAAATAAAATTGCGCTTCTACCTGTTTGCGTTCTGTAATGTCGTGATGTACTGCTAAAATGGCAGGAGTACCATCTAAATCAATGACTTCGGCTGAAAGCAGGGTTGTCACGATCTCACCAGATTTTTGCCGAAATTCAATTTCTAAGTTGCGAGCAACTCCCGTGTTTTGCAACTCTTGCACTAATTTTAGGCGATCGCGATCGTCTACCCAAAGATTTAACTCAAAAGAAGTTTTACCAATTGCTGCATCTCGCCCATAACCTGAGAGTTCTACAAAACTATCGTTAACTTCCATAAAGCGTCCTTCTTGCAGGGTGCTTATAGTAATTGAATCGGGGCTGCAACTAAAAGCTTTGGCAAATTTTTGGGCAAGATTTTGTAAGGCGACTTCTCCTTGTTTGCGATCTGTGATGTCTCGGACAATTGCTAATACCTCATCTTCGCCGCTTACTACCAACCGCGCCTCATAATCTCTGATTCCCAAATATGTTGGTAGTTGATATTCACAAGTTTGCAAAATTCCAGAATCTAAAGTTTTAGCGATCGCTACTTGGCTAATGGCTGCAACATCACTCGGCAATAACTCTTGCAAATTTTTTCCCAGTATTTCTTCTCTCGAAAGAGTGATATTTGCGTCTTCACTTTTCAAATCTAGATACTCTCCATCGCGGCTGATGCGAAACATCAAATCGGGAATAGCATCCAAAATTGCTTTATAGCGTGCTTCACTTTCTTGCAATTTTTCTTGGGCTTGTTTTCGGTCTGTAATATCCATAACTAAGCCATGCCAAAGAAAATCCCCTACTTCTTGTAATTCGGGTTGCGAAGTACCTTGAATCCATTTAAGTTTGCCACTAGGCGTAACGATCCTACCTTCCCAATGCCAAGCTGTAAAAGTATTGCGACAAACATCAATAGATTCTGTAAAAGCTTTTATATCTTGGGGATGAATCAGTTTACATAACACCTGAAAGTCTGCCTGTACAGCTTCTGGTTCTAATTCATACAAATATTTACAACCAGAACTAATATAAGGGATAAATACAGAACCATCCTGCCGTTGCAGAATTTGGAAAATCATCCCTGGTAAATTGGCAGAAATTTTTTCCAACAGAGGGATCTTCTCTGTGAGAAAATCTGGCTTCTGCGGTGATTTTACAATTTCATCCACTCTTAGACCCTTTGATATATAAGCAATTGGCATAATATTCAAGGCAATCATAGCCATTGTAAAAGTTTTTAGCTGTCGGCGCGTAGACGTAGCCCGTCGTAGACATCGCTAACAGCAAAAAAAGTGCCTCTACTTTCAGAGTAGTTCTGGATGTGGCGATCGCATTCACCCAATCGGGTGAACCATTGGTAGAGACGCGATTCATCGCGTCTTCGATTCATCGCGTCTTTACCCAAGGATGTGTTGCAATCATTGATTAAATTGGTATAAGTACAGTTTTGCATAAATTCGTATCTTTTTTAAATTCAGAGAAATGATAAGAGAATGTAAAGACGTAACACTGTTAGGTATTTACAAAGTTTATGGATAACAATTATTTTCCAGAAATATCTAATGAATGCCGCTAATAACTAGCAAATATTACTATCGAAAATTATCCTTTGAGGATTTTTATATAGGAATCATATTTGATTTCTGAAAAAATCTCGGTAGTCTTGTAATCGACTGTCATGGCTTTAATGTTGCAAAAAAATTGTAGGTTGGGTGGAGGCTTTGCGTAACCCAACATCCTGATATATGTTGCGATATATGTTGGGTTGCTACTAATAACTAGTTCTGTGGATTTAAGTCTCTCGGTTCTATAATCGATAAGTTTTGTGTTGGTATTAAATCCCCATTGCGATTCTTACCAAAAATGCACCCACGTTTGTCGATGTGGGTACATTGTTGGTAGAGTTTTCTTGACAAACTCTCCACCTTCCGGTGACTATTCTTCAAATAAGCGATCGCCGTGATGTAAACGTTCCGCAATTTGATAAGTTTGCCCTTGCGATCGCATTGTCGGAGAATGAGCGGCTAAATACCGAGATGCAGCCACTAATATATGAATTCCTGCCGAAGTTTGACCGAGGAAAGAATATTGACGAAAAGCGGCTTCTATTTCTTGAATGACATGAAAATCACGATTTTCTCGTAGCATCAATTTAGCCAATCTTGCCATCAGTTTTTCAGCACTACCACCACTGTATAAATAATTAGCAACTAATTGCCCTGTTTGGTTTACTTGCTGCTGACGATTTAATAAATCTGGTAGCTGCTGGAGTAATTTTTCGGGATTTTCTACGATGTCTTTGGGTTCTGGCAGCCGTGCTGGTGGAACATTCAAAAAACGATTTAAATACACACTCATCGCCGCATCAAAGACACCTCTTAGTAGTTCGACTGTTGGCACTCTTCGTAAAGCTTGATGTACGGCATTTGCAAAGGTAAATGGGTGGTGGGCTGAATTCCAATCTCCAAACTCATTATTAGTGTGGAAACGAGCTACTCGTAATGCTGCGGTATAAGTAACTACACCAGCTAATTGTTCTTCAGTACAACCGGCTGCCAGTGCATTTAATAGCGAATTTGCGATCGCTTGTGGGTCTTCACCCAATAAAATTGGTACTAGTTCATCTGCTTGTAACCAACTTCCTTGTCGAGATTTTCCCACACTTAATACAGTCGGTAATTGCTCAAAAGCCGACTCTAATATTGCCACCAAATCTACAGGATAGCGCCAGGAATTCGATTCTTCCATCCGAGAGGCATTAGCTAAACCCGAAACTAGGCTAGCCAAAATTGATTCTGCTGCTTGCCAAGCGATCGTATCAAGTGCTTCTAATGCTTTATTGATAAAATCAACGGTATGCCCAACATCAAGAAAGCGACGATCCGTAGCAGCACAAAACAGCATATCTGCTATTTGCTTTGAATTAGCTCCTAAACGAACAGCAGATACTAAACATCTTTGTGCTGCTTCCGCATCCCGCACCTGAATAAATTGGCGAAACCAGTTTTTGAGAGTCGCAAAATCTACTTTCGAGTTGGGTAATGGGTGAACGACAAACTCTGGTGGGGCACCTGCACTATCATTCGCTACTGCTGACAATCCGTGGAATAAAGCGCGGGGTTTATCTTCTGCATCGAGATAAGGTAGTAAATTCATCATACAGGTGTGGATAGTCAAACCTGTACTCCAACCTGCTTTGTTATAACGAGTGCCAAATTCCAGCCCCATGAGAAATGGTTCTGTCGAATTCACCCCCATATCTAACAGTGCAAGCGTTGATTTCGCAATCACTAAAGAAATATTCTGTTCTAAACCGTCTTGCAGACGTTGGCGGTGATGGGTATGAAGGTTAAGTGGCGGCGCTAAATTTACCCAAACTTCACCATCACGGATTTCTACTGGAAAACAAGGAACATCATCAGCCCACGAGTCAAAGGTTCCACCACTAGCAAGATCAAAACGCGCATAATGCCAAGGACAGGTAACAATACCATCTTTGCAAGTGCTTCCTTGTAAGGGAAAGCCCATGTGAGGACAACGGTTATCAATTGCGTAAACTGTATTGTTTGAGTAAAACAAAGCAATGGTATGCTTTTCCTTGTGGACTAACAAACTACCTGCTGCCTGAACTTCTGCAAGTTGAGCAACACGGATATAATCGTCTGTTTTCGTTGCACCTTCAAATATTTGAGTCATTTAATTGCACATAGGTAAATGTCAAAACCCTTATTTCTACTCTGGCAAAGTTTTTCAGATTTGAGCATTTGTGCATTCTAATTTTTGTTAACGTCAAAATTAAGTATTCAAAGATACTCAGTGCTGCATATAATTACTGAAATTGTGGGAAATAAAGCTAGAATCGTTTTTTTCAAATTTACCATAAGTTTTTATGAAAGAGATATTAACTCGAATTGAAACATGGTTTAAAAAGCATTTGCCGGAAATGTTAGATACTTTAAACACCGCAGCAACTGATGAAGAAATTCTAGAGTTAGAAAATCAAATCCAAATAGAGTTACCCTCATCATTTAAAGAATTATATAAGTGGCATAACGGTCAGGTGAGTAGAGCGTACCCAGGAATTTTTTACGGTTTAGAATTCTTGTCTCTGTCAGAAATTTATAGAAATTGGCAAGTCTGGGCAGAACTTGTTGATGAAGGGATAAATAAACATATTCTTGGTCAATCTTACACCCCAAAAAAAGTTAAAGAAATATATGCTAGTAAAAAGTGGATTCCCTTTGCTTTCGATTGGGGTGGAAATCATTTAGGTATAGATTTAGATCCACACAATCAAGGAACTGTCGGACAAGTTATCAATTTTGGTAGAGATGAAGATATCAAATTTGTCTTTGCAGATGATTTAGGGACATTCCTCAATTGGTTTATTACTCAACTGGAATCAGGAAACTACATGATCATTTCTGAGAACGACGGTTCTAAAAATTTTACGACTAAGAACCCTGAAATGAGCCATTTTCTTGATTATTGGAAAGTCATTACTCAAGGTAAACTATAATTGAAGTCAGTTACAGCAGTTTACTTTTAGACGAATTACAAACTACGCACAATCTCGGAATTATGAACCAATCCAATAATAGTGGGATACTTGAACGGTTTGTCAATACAGTGATGGGGGTAAAAACTCTTAATCAACAACAGCCTCTAAATACATCAATAGCTACTACAAAAGAACTAGATATCAGAGCAGTTTTAGTTTATACGCTAGGAACTATCCTACAGATAGTAGTGATGGTTATTGTGTTGCTGGGAATGGAAAAACTAGTAACTTTGATTGATAACAATTCTTCTTTTACCAGTTGGTTTAGCACTTTCTTAACTGGATTATTTTTTGCTCTATTAAGTATCCGCTCACGAATTTTTTCTCTTTTAGATAATACCCGTTCTCGTCAGACTTATGACCAGGTAATCAGACCAAAATGGTCTCCTCCACCTTTAGCATTTCCCATAGTTTGGATGATAATTGCCGTTTTGCGGGTAATTTCTTCTGTATTGATTTGGCAGCAAATGAATCACCAATTTTTAGTGCTGCCTTTCATTTTGTTTGTGGTACATCTGGCTTTAGGGGATACTTGGAATACAATTTTTACTGTAGAACGGAGATTAGGTGCTGCTGTTCCTGTAGTTATTTTAGGCCCTTGGTTATCTGCTGTAGTGGTGACAGTAATTTATTGGCAAACTAATCCTCTGGCGGGTATGACTTTATCATTTTCTTGTGTATGGCTAACTGTAGCTGCTGTATTGGTATTTAGAATTTGGCAATTAAATGGATCTGAGCCATTGTATCCTTTAAAACTAACACCTGTGGAGAATTGAAGAAAAAGTCAGAAGTCAGGAGCGGAACTGGAAACGTTTCCGTTACTCCGATTAGAATCAAGAGGCTCGATAGCGATCGCAATTCGCCAACAGAGTCATTCTATTCGCCCAATACTTTTCTGCTGTCGTAAATTATATCAACTCAATTAATGATTGCCACACATGCTTGGGTAAAGACGCGATTCATCGCGTCTCTACAAATGGTCTATTTGTCGCTACTCAAACCTTGCAAATGCATTATGTTGGGAGCATTTTCAACCAAGATTTATTGGATTTGGCTCCATATAGATAATTTCCCAAATGTGGCCATCTAAGTCAGCAAATCCATGTCCATACATAAAACCGTGATCTTGCGGTTCATTGTAGATTGTTCCACCGGCAGCGACAGCTTTGTGAACCATTTCATCAACTTGTTCTCGGCTATCAGAAGATAGACAAACAAGCACTTCTGTGCTTTTTGTGGCATCACAAATTTCTTTGGGAGTAAACGTCTTAAACTTCTCATAAGTCAAAAGCATGACAAAGATGTTTTCGGACACAATCATGCAGGTGGCAGTTTCGTCAGTGAATTGAGGATTAAATTGGAAGCCGAGTTGAGTAAAGAACTCGATCGATTGATTGAGGTTTTTGACTGGTAAATTGACAAAAATTTGAGTACTCATGGGTTATTATTTTGAATTATTGCAGAGTGAAGGAACGACGAAAAAGTGCTGAGGTTTGAGTCTCAAGGAGACGCTTGTAAGCGCCTCCAGTAATAACAAGTTAAGTAGTCTGCTGACATCGGTGTTTCTTGGGTTAGCTCAGTGAATTGGGCTATGGGTTGAGCGTGAATACAGCATGATTTGTCTGTGGATCGAATGGAACCGAGAGGTGTTCGTGTGATATCTGCCATTCGCCTTGATTTTTCTGACAAACAGAGGTGACGCGCATCCACGTTTGCATTGCCGGATGGTCTTGGGTTCCTGTGAAGCGAAATAGCCAGTGTGCAACTGCTAAGTCTTCACTGACGGTAATGTTGAGGTCTCGTGTTTCAATCTCAAAGGTGTCGGGGAAGTAAGGCAAACATTCTGACCATACTTGAGCCAAAGCATCTTTCCCTTGGGTTTGGAAGGGAGGTTTAACATCGAAGATGATGACCTCGGTGGCATAGTGGGACATGATTTGGTCAACATCTTTGGCGCAGATGGCGCGTTGTTGCTCGGCAATCAGTTGGCGAATCTGAACTTCGTTAGTGGCGATCGCATTTTTAGTTGTCATCAGAATCTCTCCTTTTGGTTTGAGGTTGAGTGCAGTTACAAATTCTCTGGCAAGCCCGCAACTTCAATCACAGGGCGGATTTCGACAGTGCCGACACGCGCGCTTGGTATTCGGGCGGCGATCGCGATCGCTTCGTCGAGATCCTCAGCATTAATTAGAAAAAAACCGCCCAATTGTTCGCGGGTTTCTGCGAAAGGCCCGTCAGTCACTAGCGGTTTGCCATCGCGCACCCGAACGCTAGTTGCGGTGGCGACAGGGTGGAGCGGGGCGGTAGCGAGATACTGCCCCTTCGAGTTGAGTTGTTGTGCTAGTTGTGCGGATTCTACATAACACTTCTCCCGCTCGGTTTCGCTCAGGGCATTTTCCTCCAGGTAAATCAGCAGCAAATATTTCATCGGTTTGCCTCCTTTATTTCCCGTTGTTGCTTCCCTTTATTAGTAAGTCGAACAGTGCTGACTCAAATCGACACTCCGTCAAAAATTTTAATCGTTTAGTACGATCGAGGTTTACCTCCCTTGTTTCCCTTTGTTAGTAAGTCGAACGGTGGTGACTAAAATCGACACCTCGCCAAAAATTTTTGATCTCAGGTATGATCCCAAACGCAAAAACAGACGTAAATCAAGCGATCGCTTCCCTTTACCGGGCTGAATGGGGGCGGATCGTCGCCATTCTCATCCGGTTGGTGGGAGATTTCGACGTGGCTGAAGAAGCGGTACAGGAAGCCTTTATAGCCGCCGTGAATCAGTGGCAGTCTAGCGGCGTACCCGATCTCCCCCGTGCGTGGATCGTCAAAACAGCCCGATACAAAGCCATCGATCGCCTCCGACGGCGGACACGGCTGACGGAAAAGCTGGAATGGTACGCCGTCTCCGGGTTGATTCCAAACCACGAGGAGCCAACTGAGGATACAGATGAAATTCCAGACGATCGGCTCCGGCTGATCTTTACTTGCTGTCACCCAGCACTAGCGATCGAGGCACAAGTTGCTTTGACGCTGCGGATGCTGGGCGGACTTGAGACGGATGAAATTGCGCGGGCGTTTCTCGTGCCGACGGCAACGATGGCGCAACGCTTGGTGCGTGCCAAGCGCAAGATTCGGGATGCAGGTATTCCCTATAAAGTGCCGGACACGAACGATCTTTCTGTGCGGGTAGACGCAGTGATGACGGCAATCTATCTGATTTTCAACGAGGGTTACGCGGCAACTAGGGGCAAGATGATAGTCAGGGCTGACCTCTGCACAGAAGCAATTCGGCTGGGTCGCCTAGTGAGGACATTGATGGCACCGCAACCGCCCTCAAAAGTGACTGCACTCTTGGCGCTGATGTTGCTGCACGACTCCCGGCGCGATGCCCGTTTGGATGAGGCGGGCGATCTGGTATTGCTCGAAGATCAGGATCGTGGTCGCTGGAATCAACAGCAGATTGCTGAGGCGTTACCGCTCGTTGAAGAGGCACTGCGGGGCGAGATTAGTTCGTTTGCTGTGCAAGCGGCGATCGCAGCACTACATTGTCAAGCAGCACAAGCAGAAGAAACGGACTGGTTACAAATTGTCCGCCTCTACGATTTGCTCGAACGCTTGCAGCCTTCGCCGATTGTGTCGCTAAACCGGGCGGTGGCAATCTCAATGATCGAGAGTCCGCAAACGGCGCTCGGACTCATCGATGGGCTTGCCCCTCAACTTCATGACTACCATCTATTTCACGCCACCCGCGCCGATCTGTTGCGCCGCATGGGAGCCTCAGCCTCAGCCGCACAAAGCTACGCCCTCGCGCTGCTACTGGTAACAAATGACAGCGAACGCCGCTTTCTGGAACGACGGCTGCGCGAAGTTCAACCCTAAGTTTGCGATCGCTTGACCTTCAAAGAGGAACGCACTTTTTCAACAACTTGAGTCAGTGCGCCTGGTTCAAATGGAGAAATGAGATTTGCCGATCGCACTAATTCTCGAAAGGATGCCGAACCACCGCGATCGCATAAGGCAATATACTCTGCTAGCGCCCGTGAATAATCTTCTTCTGCTTTGACCCAAAACTGCAACGCGCAACACCCCGCCAAAGTGTAATCTATATAGTAGAACGGCGAACAGTAGATGTGCTGTTTGTCTTGCCAGAGTCCGCCTTTGTTAAGGTAGTTCAAATCTCCATATTTACGCCAAGGCAGATAACGAGCTTCCATCTGTTGCCACATTTGATGTCGTTCTTGGGGGGTTGCTTCTGGGTTGGCATAGACCAAATGCTGAAAATGATCGACTGCCACACCATAAGGCAGAAACAGAATCGACCAGGCTAACTGCTGCCTACGAAATTGCTCGGCTCGATCGCCGAAAAACTTTTCCATCTGCGATCTGGTGAGCAACTCTAAGCTCATGGAGTGAATTTCACACGATTCTAGGGTAGGCCAGAGGTAATCGAAAACTGGCAAATGGCGACTTTGCCACATTTGAAAGGCGTGACCGATCTCGTGAACCAACACCTGCACGTCGTTTTTTGTGCCATTGAAATTTGCGAAGACATAAGGCAGATCATAGGTTGCGAAGCTTGTACAGAATCCGCCTCCGGCTTTTTGGGGACGGTTTTGCAAATCCAATAAATGCTGCTCAACCATCATCCTAAAAAAACTACCCAGCGATGGATTCATGGCATCAAACATTTCTTGCGCCCGTTCTAGCATCCAGTCATGACCGCCAATTGGAGCCGGACTGCCTTCTGCATCAAAGACGGACTCATCCCAGAAATACACGGTGTCTAGCTTGAGCCGTTGAGCTTGTTGCCCAATTAGCTCGATCGCTAGGGGAACGACTTCTTGAACGACTTGCTCTCGATAGCACTCGACATCGGTTTGATCGTAATCCACCCGTCGCATTCGGGGATATCCTAGTGCAATGTAATTTTCATAGCCCAATTTTTTTGCCATGCGATCGCGCAGTTTCACTAACCGATCGAACAGTAGATCGAAGCGGTCTTGATTCTGCTCAAAAAACTGCCAGCGACACTGTTCTGCTTGGTGGCGAATATCGCGATCTTTACTTTGCAGATAAGGTTGCAAACCCGATAAATTCACCTGCTGACCCTGAAATTCTAGCTTTGCCGAGGCGATCAGTTCGGTGTACTCATTGGTAAGTTTGGATTCTTCAACTAAATCTGCCGCGATCGTCGGCTCAAAAGTCGTGATGTCTGCTTCCCACAGCAAAAAGGCTTGTCGTCCCAAACTTTGCTCTAACTCGGCGCGATAAGGGCTGTGGATCAGTTGCCGTTTTAGGTCTATTTCAAGAGCGAGCAGAGATGGTGAAAGTTCACTGCAATAATCCAAGGCAGTTTTGTACTCTGGGTTTTGCGTGTCTTGGTGAAAGTGCAGTTGCGTGAGTTCCTTCCACGTACTGAGTCTGCGTCGCAAGGCATCCCACTGCTCAAGAATAGACTTTCGTTGCTCAGAGGTTTGAGCCTGGTTAAACTGCGTCTGGATGACTTGGTATTCGGCGGTAACGGTTGAGAGCGTTGGAGTTTCTGCTGTGATGTCGGCAAAATCTATTGGAGCTTGCATCAATCATTCCCCTCAGTGATAAAACATTCCGCGATCGGGCGACTTCTATAGGGACTTCCAAATAAAAAAACATCCCAAAACTGACACAAAAATCCTTTCTATTTCTCTTCTCTCTGTGTTCTCTGCGCGGCAGTCGCTCATGGGGGAAACCCCCAAGACCGCGCTGCCTTGTCTCTGTGGTTCGTTTTTTTTGGATAATAATTTTGTGGAGAAAACCCATTATTTCACAGGTCACTTTTGGGAATTTCCTCACGAAATTCTATGACTAATTGCATAGTTTCTATTACCAAATCACGTAAATCCCGATTGAGCGTTACAGCACCATGAGATCCAAACCAACGGTCAAAAATAGTGACATATCGCTGATTTCCATTCACAAATCCTTGCATGAATTTGACTAGAGAATAGTTGACTGTATCCAAGAATTTTGAGTTATTTTCTGGAACCATACAAGCGATGCCTTCTCGTGAATAGGGGCGATCGGGTGCGATCGCAAAAGCATCTGGATTTTTTTGCTGTTGCAGCCATCCCTCTAAAAGAATGCTATCGGATGAGAAAGCATCAATAGTACCTTCTTGCAAAGCTGTGTATCCTTCTACCCTAGTTTTAAAATATACTAGTTTAGCCTTGGGTTGTACATGAGCGATCGCTTGCTCATTTGTCGTTCCCGCCAGCACTCCAATTCGCTTACCAATCAGCGATTCAGGGGAACCTAGATTACTTCCTTTCTTAACTAATAATTGAGTTCCAGTCGCACCGTAGCTCACAGAAAAGTCTACTTTTTTATCTCGCTTCCATGTAAAACTACTAGCATCACAGACAATATCAACTTGTTGATTAACTATTTTAGGAATCCGTTCAGAGGGGCTAAGAGCAACTAATTGCAGCTTAATTTTTTTTCCTAAGTCTTTTTCTAATTGCTCTTTAATCAAAGTCAGCATATCTACAGAATAGCCATTTAACTTTCCTTGACTATCCACATAGGCAAAAGGTAGCGCATCTCTACTAGTACCAGCTGTTAACACCCCTGTTCTGGCTACTTTTTTCATCACACTTTCAGCAACTACCACATTAGGTATGAGCGTGGCGAACATGAGACTTAAAATAGGAATAGCAATTTTTTCATACATAAGCTTTAAAAGTAGGTTATTTCTTCAAAAATCAAATCTGATTTATATATCAAGTTCAAGAAGTTATCACTATCGAGTACATAGTAAGCTTATCTAGTAATTATTCTTTACATTAGCGCTCTTTCATCACTCCGAGCAAAGAAAAATTCAGCCAACTTCTAAAGAAGTTACAGTCACTAGGTTTGGTGGTTTATGTTCTAACATTAAATGGTAAATCCTTATTTTTGACACCAAATTACAGTCAATCCCTCTAAGATTAGATGGGGTAGATCAAAGTCGTTTTAACTTTTTCTGGAGAAATATTAATGACTATATCAATGTATAAAGCTTCAATACCCGTGTCTATTCGCGCACTGAATAATCTTATAGCTATTCTTGAAAAAGGTGCTACTTATGCAGAAACAAAAAAAATCGATCCTTCTGTGTTGATCAATAGCCGTCTATCCCCAGATATGCTTCCATTATCAAAACAAGTACAAATTGCCTCTGACATGGTAAACAGAGGTACTGCACGACTAGCAGGGGTAGAAGCACCCAAGTTTGAGGACAATGAAACTACATTCCCTCAACTTATTGACCGCATTCATCAAACAATCTCTCATTTAAACACATTTAAACCTGAGCAAATCGACGGTTCAGAGGAGAGAGAAATTACTATTGAGATGCGTGACAATACTATATCTTTTCAAGGAATGCCATATCTCCTCTATTTTGTTTTACCAAACCTCTATTTTCATGTCACAACAGCCTATGACATTCTCAGACACTGCGGTGTAGAACTTGGTAAAAAAGACTTTCTTGGTCAGCCTTAAT
>NZ_JABXKI010000220.1 GCF_017115095.1 Nostoc sp. NMS4
ATGGAGCGCCTAACTCATGACTATAAGTCACGAGTGTGCGGCTTGTAGAAATCAAAGTCAATCGAAGTAGCAATTTAGAGAACCATGTCTATGTTGTGGCTGGGAGGGAGCAACGCGATTTTCTGAAGTCGGATAAAAAACGAGCGATCGCTAAAATATATAGTTAAGTACAAAGTTGTATTTTTGACTGGATGTATATGAAAAAACACGACAAATAATCTTGATGAGATAACCCAAAAAGATTGTTAACTGTCCGGAGTATTGTTAGAAGAGGGATATGCTTTACATCTGTGTTCTCATATCCTGTACATTCCTGTCAGTCCTGTCGAATTCAAAAATATTGTCTGAATTTATTTTATGCGTTCCATTGCGCAGATTTTGTAATGAGTTCTCATATTCTGGCTTATAGTTTGTGTAAATTTCTTGTGCTGCATCACGTATGTATTTAATCACCTCATTTGTAAATAGTCCTTCTCCTGTAGACAGTTTGTTCTTCTTAAAGACAATGTTGGAGGCATCAATCTTCGCTCTATACGGGTTCTCCCCGTTGTAAAACTGCGCTAATTTTAGGACTTTGTAATTATTCCATCCATCTATTACTACTGCTGTTTCTGGGTCTAAATCAGCCGGTTCCTTAACAAGTTGAGGTGATGTGATGGTAAACATATGAGCGTAATGTTTACCCTCATGAACACCCGTTATAAACGCTAGATAAATAGCTTTTTGGTTGGTATGCTTCATCAGGTATGTGTAAGTTGAGGCTGCAAATTGATCACAATTTCCTGCTTTGAATAATTCTGCGAGTATTGCTACAAGGTATGTGTTGTTTCCGATTATAGTTACTATTTGCTTTCCGAATAGTTGATTTAACAATCCTTCTTGAGCAAGCTTTTCTACTAATTCTTCCTCTATTACTTCTAGATAATCAATCATAAACATCACCATCGCCGTACTATTATATTCTGTGTCATCTATACTACCCCTTCTGTTGCCTCTCCTAATTTGCATATCTGCTGTCCAGGCAGCTGCTTCTACCTCATAGTCTCTCTCTTCTATTTGCGTTCCTGTTACTTCCGGTGTTGTTATTGGTTCTGTTGATATTGCTGTTTTTTCTTCTATTTGCGTTGATGGTGGTATATAGTTTTTAAACTTAAAAAATGGAAATCTTTCAGAGCCTTTGATCTCTTTATTTGAAAAAGGAATTTTTCTTCTTTGAATAACAGTTTCAGGTGCTCTATGCAATATTTCAAATGGCATCATCTGAGGCTGTGTATCTACTGCTAGTCGTTTGAGCAAATTCGTTTTTCGGGGTGATATTTGTAGTTGATCCCCGTGCGATCGCTCTAACATCCGGGCTTTGATACGTTGGACAAACTCACTGCTTTTCTGGCTCATATTATCCATGTTGGGAGGCACCTTTACCTCACTAAAATCTGCCCCAAAGGCTTGCTCCATCGGTTGCCGAATATTATCTGCTAATGGCTGTCCTCCAACGCGAGCTTGTTGTATATTTGTCTCTAAATCAGGTGATGCCGCCATGCCTTCACCTGAAAGACGCTGTACTGTCGCTTTCATTTGTAATTCCTCATCGTCAGGCAGAGATTCTCGCTGTATACTGCCTTGTGCTTTCATTTGCAGTTCATCTTCTTCAACCACAGACTCTCGCTGAAGCTTCTCGCCTTGGGGTTGATGAATTCGTTGTACTACCTGATGCGCTGTAGAGTCAGCTTCTTGCTCGTACCTATCCCCAGGGTTTCCAATTATCAACTTCGTTTGTACTACTTTTTTTGGGGATGCCATTAAACCAGGGATTTCTAACAAGTTCGTTTTTCTTTGAACTAATCCCTTAGTTTGTTGCGATTGCTGATGGACATCTGGTGTTGGATGTTGAATAATCGGCGCAAAGGGTTTTGGTGTCAAATAAGATGAAGAATTTGTGGGTGTTTCACCTTGTTTGCAAGCAAGCCTGTTGATTCTTTGAAATGCCATAATAATTTTTCCTTTCGCTAACTTAATGTTCACCCACAAGCTTGAGGAAGTGATCGCCCTTGAATATTTATTGCTATGATGCTGATCCTGTAATTCACCCAAACTTTACCATGTAAGTAGTCGTGCAAAATTAATTACACATTTATTTAACCTGGAATGACCGATTGACAACCATTTCAGGCGATGTGAGTATACAATTAATTTTGCATAGGTACTTAATTTCATTGGTGACAAGTTAAGGCTGTAAATCCTTTGTCAAGAGGCTTTCAGAGAATTGTGGAAAAAAACTGGTCAGACCCTCGTGCTGGGACGGCTCCAGTTAGCGATCGATAAACTAACTTTTGAAAATATTGAATCAACCATTCCCGATCTAATAGTAAACGTCCATGAGACATTGCTCCAGACTGCAAGCCAGATTGAACTGATTCTAGAAGCTTTACATCTTCCTGCCCAACCCGATTATCAAAATCAATAAACCTCTCAATGAAGGTTTCATCTGCATCTTTATCAAAAAAATATTCACAAAATGTATGGGTTTTCTGGGGGGTAACTGGATTAAAAGTATAAACAGTCAGGTTGCCTTGCCCAGGCATCGTTGTAAAAGTACAGTTTGGCCAAAGCAGAACAAATAGACTCTCTTTAACATCTCCATCAGTATCATAGGGACTAGCGTTACTTTGCATTCTTGAATGAATTTGACGCAAAGGTACTTTGCCGATCAAGGCATTGCCAACTGCACTTAGAGCATAGGCATCTGGATCTAAAATTTTTAGAAGGCTGGGGTGATTAAAAGTGCAGTGATAGCATTCCAAATAGTTTTCAGCAATGACTTTCCAGTTTACTGACATTTCAGATACAAATTTTTGTCGCGATCGCAGTTTTTCTATGTTCACACCAGACGATAACAACAGTTCTGGTAATATTCCCAGATGAGCTTTCAATGGTTCAGCATCGGAGTCCAAGTTGACAAAAATGAATGGACCCCAAGTATCTACTTTGACGGGTAACAAACCCAAGCTTGCGAGATCCAGGTCGGGGTTAAGGTCATAGCCTGGTACAACTTGCAGCACGCCATCTAGGTTATATCTCCAAGCATGATAAGGACACTGAAGCATTTTCGTATTACCAGCACCGGAAGCAACTTCACAGGCACGATGCCGACAAATATTTATAAAAGCCCGTAATTCATTGGCAGCATTTCGCACAATAAGGATAGGCACATCTCCACATCGGTGAGTCAGATAATCTCCAGGCTGAGTAAGGCTCTGAATATTTCCAGCATATTGCCATGTACGTTGGAAGATGGCTGTTTGCTCTTGTTTCAAAAAAGTAGGTTCGCTGTACCACGCAGATGATAAAGTCCATCCTTGTGTAAGTCGATCGCTCCAATCGCCTAAACTGTTTGAATCGGTATTACTCGAGTTACCAATTTTCATAGCTATCAAACCTAATAAGGAAAAACTACGGGTTTCAACTTAGAGGAGGTTTAAAATGAATAAAGTGTGACTTATTGGCATGAGAATATATTGATCATATATCGAGCATTTTGACAACTATAAACGCTGTAACTATTCAATTTAGGTATTTATATGTTTCTGGTAACTGGTGCAACGGGAGGAATTGGTCGCAAAGTTGTGCGACTCCTACGACAACGAGAACAGTCTGTGCGGGTATTTGTCCGCCTGAATTCGCGCTACAGCGAGTTAGAACATCGGGGTGCAGAAATTTTCATTGGTGACTTGCTAGAGGAAAAAGATATCCAGAAAGCTAGTCGGGGTGTGCGGTATATTATCAGCGCCCACGGTTCTGATAGCGATGCCCTATCTTTAGATTACCGTGCCAATATTGAACTTATAGACCAAGCAAAAGCCAATGGCGTAGAGCATTTTGTTTTCATTTCCGTACTGGGAGCCGATCGCGGTTATGAAGATGCTCCCGTTTTTAAAGCTAAACGAGCAGTAGAGCGATATTTGGCAGCTAGTGGCTTAAATTACACTATTTTGCGCCCATCTGGATTAGCATCTAACTTGCTGCCACTAGTAGAACGATTTCGGGAAACGGGATTGTATCTGCTGGTTGGCGATCGCAAAAACCGTACCTCAATTGTCAGTACCGATGATTTGGCAAGGATAGTTGTGGATTCTGTGACAGTTGAAGGCGCTCGTAACCAGATTTTACCCGTCGGAGGACCGGAGATTTTATTACGAGAAGATATTCCCCGGATTTTTGGTCGGATTTTCGCCAAAGAACCAGTAATAATTAACTCACCCCTATTTGTCATTGATGGGTTACAAGGTGCATTGGGTTTATTTAATCCCCAAATCCAAAAAGCTTTGGGAACTTATCGCACATTGTTAGCAAATGAATTTTTCTGCACAAAAGATGAAATTGCCAATTTAGAGGTGATTTTTAACTTCCAATTAGAGACATTAGAAAATTTTTTGCGGCGCTATTTAGCAGTTTGAATGGGGAATGGGGACTGGGAAAAGCTTTACCAATCCCCAATTACCGATAATCTAAAATCCAAAATCTAAAATCTAAAATTCTATGAAATCTTCCCTAGCTGCAAATGCTGCTCAAGCACGTCAGACAAAAGAGCGATTCGCCCAACCAGAGGAACAACTTACTTATGAGTTGGGGAAAGCAGTACAGGAATTGCCACCCCTATACACTAGATTATTAGCGGGAACGATGAGCGCCATCGTCTTTGGAGCGATCGCTTGGGCGTACTTCTCCCAAATAGACGAAGTAGCAACAGCACCAGGGGAATTAATTGCTTCTACACAGGTAAGACCGGTGACATCTTTGGGTGGAGGTTCAATTGTTGCTGTTAAAGTGCAAGAAGGCGATCGCGTTACTAAAGGTGAAGTTCTAATTCAAAAAGATCCAGACTTGCAAATAACCGATGTTTCCCGCCTAGCCAAATCTACCAGATTGATTCAAGACGATTTACAACGTTTGGATGCAGAACGCACCGGAGGTAAAACTACTGGGACGAAACTGCAAGATGAACTTTTAAACTCCCGTCTGCAAGACTACCAAGCGCGTCAAGGGGCGGCGGAAGCTGAAGCAAATCGCCAACTAGCACTCATCGATCAAGCCAAAGTCCGCTTGACTCGATTGCAAGACAACTTAGTTAATGCCAAAACCAGCTTTGCGAATTCTCAAACCAACCTTGTTAACGCAGATAGCATCCGAATTAAAATTGAAAGTAATTTAGCCCTTGCTGAAGAAAGGGAAAAAAGTTTACGCACTCTAATTACTCCGGGCGCTGTACCTCGTGTTGATTACCTGGATGCACAAGAAAGATTAACTCGTGCAAAGACAGAAATCA
The DNA here is from genome assembly GCF_017115095.1 of Nostoc sp. NMS4. GTDB lineage: Bacteria > Cyanobacteriota > Cyanobacteriia > Cyanobacteriales > Nostocaceae > Nostoc. Next base: position 5,324 of record NZ_JABXKI010000220.1, read on the forward strand.
CCAAAGCACAAGATGAAGTCACCAACGCCCAGAATAGAATCACAGAGGCTCAAGATAAAGCCACATCATTAGAAAAAGATATTGCGGCTCAAGTCCAAGAAATTCGCCAAGCAGAACAAGCTTACAACGCTGCACGCAGTCAAGCCCAGCGTGTAGCATCAGAACGCCAAAGCGAAATTTTGACGCAGTTTAATAAGCGTAAAGAAGAACTGACAACTGTTCAAGGTCAATTAGAGCAAGCTAGGAAGCAGCAAGCTTTAGAAACGATTGAGGCTCCCGTTGCTGGTACGATTTATAGAGTCAAAGCCACCAAGGGGCCAGTACAATCGGGTGAAGAATTGCTGTCAATTTTGCCGGAAGGGGAAGAAATGCTCCTTGAGGTGAAAGTTCTCAACCGCGATATTGGGTTTATTCGTCAGGGAATGAAGGCAAAAGTCAAAATGGCAACTTTCCCTTTCCAAGAATTTGGCATTGTTGAGGGCGAAGTGATGCAAGTCAGTCCCAATGCAATTGTTGATAAAGAATTGGGTTTAGTTTTTCCGACGAGAATTAAGCTAAATAAACACGCAGTAAATGTTCGGGGTCAAGAAGTAGAATTTACACCAGGGATGGCTGCTACAGGTGAAATTGTCACTCGTAAAAAGTCAATTTTGACATTCATCACTGAGCCTGTGACACGGCGGTTCAATGAGGCATTTTCTGTTAGGTAGGTTAAATAATTCGTAATTCGTAATTCGTAATTCGTAATTCGTAATTCGTAATTACGTTTTGTGTTAGCGAAGCGTTAGCGAGTCTGCGATAGCGCAGCGTTAGCGAGTACTCGAGCGTCGCGTCCGGGGATTTAGATTTAGGCTTCAATTTGTTCTTGCGTCGTTAGCTAGGGGACTTAAACCCCCAAGGTTAGTTAAATTGGCGATCGCCCCGTTATTTCCTTCATCACAACTGGAGTTTAGACTAGTTAATGGTAGCCAGTCACTCCAGTGTTCGCACTACTGTTCCGGGGAAAAACCACAATTGAAATGCAGTATTAAAATTTTCAATTAACATTTCGTCATCTAGAGTCAGTTCAGACTTTTTCAAAGTTTTGAGGTATCTGTAGCGTTTAAGCGCTTTTTGCTGTTGGTAGCCTTTATCTGTTTCAAGCTGCCAATTGTCGTAGTCCTTCGGCATACTAATTACGTTTCCAACTAAGAGGAAAGTCCTGCTGACGATTAGCATTAACTAACTGTTAACTGCTTGGTTGAGATTTAATAAGTTATGTAAATTTTAACATTATCTTTAGATTTTGGCAGCACTGATATGCGATTGATTAAAAATTCGTTGCAATGCTTGCTGCACCGCTTTGTTACAAACATTTATACCAATTCATAATGATTGCAACACATCCTTGGGTAAAGACGCGATTCATCGCGTCTCTACAGATGGTCTATTTGTCGCATTCTTTTTTTAAATTGGTATTATATATCGCACAACCCACGCCTAAAAACGTAAGGGTTTAGCTTGCTAAACCCCTACATTAGGGAACTCTAAGAAATGCGGACATGATACAGCAGATTTCAAGGAGGTGAGGTATAGAAGCTAAGTCTGTTATCCAGGTATAAAGCTTGTTTTACTACTGTTAGCGTAGCGGGGCGTAGCCCATTCAGAATTCTGAATTCAGAATTCTGAATTCTGCTATATGAGAGATAGTAACAGCACTTGGCGAGACAACTTGACTAATGGGGGCGGGTTTCATGTCCCGGTAGTCCAGGAGTTGGACTAAGATGAGGTAAGCGATCGCTAAAATAACCGAAATCGCACCTGTAAGAATGGCAATTATTTTCGAGCGTTCCATCAGTATTTCCTGTAATGCAAGTTATTGTGCAGTGCCTATATCCACATAATAAACTCGGCTACAGTTTCTGTACGTGAGCGAACCGAATATTTTTGGAACAGTATTTTTGTAAATACTCTTAATCTAAAATTGCTATAAGCATCCTGTTTGAGAATTTCGGCAATTATAAAATTAGCGGGACAAAAAGCCCCGCTAATTGTTAATTTTTGAAGTTAGATTTTAGTCTACTTCCAATCCTTATCTGCTTGTGAAAGCACATAAGCAGTTACATCTTCAATCTGGTTAGGTTTTAAACGACTTCCGAAAGCTGGCATGGCATTTTTACCTTTTGTAACTTGGGCGATAATCGCCTCCGATGAGTACATACCATACTTTTCTAAAGCCTCCTTTTTCAAGTTCTTCGGAGCTTGAACAAGATTTTTTCCTCCGGCGTGACAAGAGGCACAATTGGCACTAAATACTTTAGCTCCACTAGCAACATCTGCTGCTAATGCTGGACGACTGAAGGCAAAGGTGAAGATTGCTATGCCTAACAGTATGACTGTAATCATTTTTTTCATTTCGCGTTCTCTCTCCAATAACAGCTTATTCGGTGCAATATCCTCCATAATTGTGAGTTGATGGGCTGCCATAGTCAAACGACAAGCTGTCAAACTTTAGTTTATTAAATAAAGTTTTTGGATTTTGAATCTTAGCGATTTTAGATTTAGATTTATTAGCACAGAGCTATAATGTAACAAGAATGTGCTTTTCTACATAAATACTCTAGCTTGCTGATTTGCAAAAATGTACATTTATACTGATGATTAAAAGAAAAATATATGTGATTTTGAATATTTTATCAAAAAAAATCATTAAAATTTAAGAATGAAATAAGATAAAGTTGTCTTATTTCATCCTTTATTTTTTATTTGATAGAACCTAATTGAGTAAGCATATCTTCGGTGACGCGACAAATTCGCCAATCATCTAATATAGATGCTCCCATACTACGGTAAAATTTTTGGGCTGACTCATTCCAATCTAAGACACTCCACTCTAATCGCCCACAATCACGTTCTACAGCTATCTGAGCTACTTTAGTCAGGAGAGCCTTACCAATACCTTGTCTGCGATATTCTGGTAAAACAAATAAATCTTCCAGATAAATTCCTGGCTTAGTCAGAAATGTTGAATAATTATGAAAAAATAGGGCAAAGCCAACAGTTTCACCCGCAGATTCTGCTAATATTGCCTCTACATACCTCCGGGAACCAAATAAATGCTCCTGAAGTGCTTGAGCATTGCCAGCGATCGCGTGAGATAATTTTTCATATTCTGCAAGTCCCTCAATTAATTTAAACAATACGCTGCAATCGGCTGGTTCGGCAAAACGCACAATCAAATTGCTACCCGAAGTCATTAGTCTATAGTCCGTAGTTTATAATTCATAGTCTATAGGCAACTGGGCAATTTGGGAGTATCTCAATGAGTGTAAAAACACGCTTGCCCTGGCGAATAGAGTTCGCAGCTATATAGACAAAAGCTACCGATCGTGGGTTTCAAATTCTTTGAGTCCGCGTAGGCGGACTTGGTTTGTGTAGCCGCGAATTCCATTCGCTAGGTATATTTGCTTAAATGCGTAGTTTTATACTAAAACTGGGTATTACAAATAAGTACCTTAGATGAAACAGCTTTTCAAAGATGATTTTAAGCTTCAGAAATACTAGTGCTGTATGTGCCGTATTTTTATTAGTCAATCTTAGCAGCTTTCACAAGTCAGTCATAGCCAATATAAACAATCAGTCCCAACTGATAGCACAACAGAGTAAAATTCAGCTAAACCCCGTTTTTAAGTCTATTCTGCCTAAATTAAAGCAAAAGACTCAAATTCGGATTCTTTTACCGAAGTTTATTCCTGAATCGGATGGGGAAAATCCAATTTACGCAACTATAGAAACTGCTACCCAAAAAAAGTATGATATTTCACTGGCTTTCACTCCCGACTGTAATGGTGCTTCTGCTTGTCGCTTAGGCGTTGTTACGGCTGAAGCTGTAACCTACAAAACACCCCGCCTGACTGGGAAACGTGTATCCTTAGCTAAGGGCATTACTGGCTATTTTGTCGATTTTACTTGTGGTGCTGGTTGTTCAGATGCTACCTTGACTTTGAGACAACAGGGTGTGCAATATGTTTTTGGGTTGAAAGCTGGCGATCGCACTTCTTTAGTAAAAATGGCTAATTCTGCGATTAATCCTTAGCGTCTTTAACCTTTTTTTGTTCGATTTTCTTGTATTACGTGATAAACCGATGGTACTAAAGAAATAACTATAATTAACCCAATAATCGGTAACAAATACTTATCTACCTGTTCCGGTGGTAGAGATTTTCCTAAGAAAAACCCTAAAAAGGTGATTCCGAATGTCCACAAGAATCCACCGATTAAGTTGTAAGACATAAATGTTCGGTAATGCATCGCACCAAGTCCAGCCACAATCGGCGCAAAAGTGCGAATAATCGGTGTAAACCTCGCCAAAACTAGCGTTTTCTTGCCATGCTTATGATAAAAATCCTGGGTTTTTACCAAGTGTTTTTTATGAAATAACCATGAATCTTCTTTCTGAAATAATTTTCTGCCAAATCTGTGTCCTGTAGCGTAGCCAACATTATCACCAAGAACTGCACAAACAAAAGCACCAAAAACCAAAACCCAAATGTTAAACCCTGATTTTGGAAAAGATGCGAGAAATCCAGCAGTAAATAGCAAACTATCTCCTGGCAGAAAAAAACCAATTAGCAAACCAGATTCTGCAAAGATAATCCCCCACACGCCAAAGTAGCCAATTTTTGTAATTATGTCTAAGTCTAAATGCATATAATCTTTTACTGTTAAACAATAGGCCTAAAATATCTTAACGTTTAGCAATTTTCTTGAACAAAAAATAATATTAAATTTACGTAAAGTTATTATATAATTCACATTCTGCACTTCATGTTATAGCATAAAAAGCAATCCAAAAAGATTTTTTTTGAGTATAAATACTAAATAAAAATTAGAGATTGAAGTTGACGAACCAAGCTACAAGTATCAATAAATACTTAATAATCAAGATTTTTTACATATTATACACAATAGCGATCGCGCCCATTTTGTTTGGCATGGTACAGTGCTTTATCTGCTGAGGCAATGAGTATATATGGTTTGATGTCCCAATTGGGTATGCGAGAGGTAATTCCTAAACTAACGGTGATGATATCTTTGACATCAGATTTTACATGGGGAATAGCCAAAGTATGAATTGCTTGCTGAATACTTTCCGCTACTTTGATTGCTCCCCTTAAGTCAGTATTGGGCAAGAGTACCAAAAATTCTTCTCCACCGTAACGCGCCACCAAATCGGCAGGGCGATGAATTGTCTGTTGCACTGTTTGCGCTATCCTTATTAAACAATCATCGCCAGCAAGATGACCATAGTAATCGTTGTAAAGTTTGAATTTATCAACGTCAAACATAATCAGTGACAGGGGTTGTTGTTCTCGTGCAAGGCGTTTCCATTCTGTTTTCAGTCGTGCATCAAAGCAACGACGGTTAGCCACCTGAGTCAAGCCATCTAAATTTGCCAGTTGTTCTAATTTCTGATTTGCATCTTGGAGAGCCAATTCAATTTGTTTACGTGCAGTAATATCGCGTATGGTAATAGCAAAACCATCATCTAGCTTGACTGCGACAAAGTGATACCAGGAAAAATTGCCTAATGGATGGTAAAAATCCTGTTTTAAAGCTTCCCCTGTTTCGACAACATTAACGAAGTGATTAAAAAGTTCTGGTTCTAAATTTGTTAAAAGTTTTTTCAGTACTAATTTGCCAATTATCTCTTCACATTTTCTTCCAAAGGCTTTAGCAATAACAGGATTGATCGCCAAGCAACGAAAATCCTCAATCTCCCCCGTTGCAGGGTTGCGAACAGCTTGCATAGCGGCAATACCATCAAGTGAACTATTCAAAATGCTGGCTAGCATTGCCCTAGACTGATACAGGATCTCTTCTGTTTCTCTACGCTTAATATTTTCTTGTTCTAGAAGCCGACGCTGGCGTTGAATGGTTAACTGATTTTCTAGACGCGCGACAACTTCTTCCATCTGAAATGGTTTAGTGATGTAGTCTATGCCTCCTGACTCAAAGGCTATCACTTTATCAAAAACATCATCTAAAGCACTAATAAAAATAATAGGAATGGCGCGTAGAACTTCATCCGCTTTCAAAGTTCTACAAACTTGATAGCCATCCATTTCTGGCATCTTGATATCTAAAAAGATGATATCTGGTTGCTTCACTTTTACTGTTTTTAGTGCCATCCGCCCGCTTGTGACGCTGCGAACAGTGTAGCCGAGTTTGATCAGAGAATCACTTAATAAATGTAAATTTTTGGGGTTGTCGTCTACTAAAAGAATATTACCTTTATTTTCTTTATCAGAATCAAGATTCATTGCTTCTCAGGGGTTCAGCTAAATTAACCAATTCCTCAAATTGAAATTGACGAGCAAGTTTTGTTAAAGATTGGATTAAAAAGGCTTCTGTTTTGGGAACATCGCTAATTAATTCTATGACACGGTTGGTATTTGCTTCTAAAGCAGCTTCATAGAATTGATTAATCCATTCTTGAGACATACAAATTAAATTATTAGATGTTAAATAACTTTTTTCTGTATATTCCAAATTTGAATAATTATTTTCAGCATATATATATTTGACACCAAGATGTTTAGTTAGGGTATCAAAAATTGTATTTTCTGCAAAAGGTTTGCGGAGAAAATCATCACATCCGGCTGAAAGAACGATCGCTTTTTCTTCTTCTAAAACACTTGCGGTCAGTGCAATTATAGCTGTAGCATTCCCCTTGGTAGTAGATTTGATATATTTTGTAGCTTCGTAACCGTCCATAACAGGCATTCGCATATCCATCCAAATCAGGTGGGGTTCCCATTCATTCCAAATAGCGATCGCTTCTTTGCCGTTACTAGCTTCTCTCATCTCAAAGCCTAATGGTTGTAAAAGTTTAATTAATAATTGGCGATTAATCGATTTATCATCTACTATTAATAGTTTATATATAGGTTGCCCCGGTACAAGTCCTAATACTTGTGGATGTATTTCTAAAGTATTGTTACTGACTGGTTGACCTAGCTTTGCTTGAATATAAAATCTAAAAGTTGTTCCTTTACCTAATTCGCTTTCAACAGAAATATCCCCTCCCATTAACTGAATAAACTTGCGGCTAATTGCTAAACCTAAACCAGTTCCTTCTTGGGATTCTTTGCCGGCTTGTGCTTGAGAAAAAGCATTAAATAGTTTGGGTAATTCTGCTGCTGCAATCCCCACTCCTGTATCAGAGAGCTTAAAATCAAGAGTGAAAATATCTGTGATTTCTTCACTACTATTATTTACTATTAAACTAATTGTTCCTTTGGGAGTAAATTTAATGGCATTACCAAGCAAATTAATTAATACTTGCCGGAGTTTTAATTCATCTGTGCAAATATAACATGGGACATTTTCACTACGTTGAAATATTAAATTTAAGCATTGATTACTTGCCTGTAAATGCAGCATATCTTCTAATTCATCTAGCAAACGATACAGGTCAAAATCTCTAGGATTAAAAGTAGTTTTACCTGCTTCTATTTTTGATAAATCGAGAATATTATTAATCAGCGTTAGGAGATAATCACCACTGTGATAAATAATCCCAGCATTTTCGTAATGGTCAGCAGGTAAATTGTTAGTGCGTAACATTAATTGAGAAAAACCTAGAATAGCATTGAGAGGCGATCGCAGTTCATGACTCATATTAGCAATAAATAAACTTTTAGCTTGATTTGCTACTTCAGCTTTTTCTTTAGCAATGGCTAACTCTGCTGTTCTCTCCTGTACCCGTTGTTCCAAAGTTTCCAAAGATGTTTGTAACTGAAGTGCCATATTGTTAAAGGATTTTGCCAGTAGACCTACTTCGTCTTTTGAGTTATTTTTGGCACGAATATCTAAGTTACCTGCGGTAAACTGGAAAACTATATTGGTAAGGTGAATTATTGGCTTTGTTAGCAGTTGTCCAATGACAAAAGCGATGATTGTTACTAATCCAGCGATAAATGCAAATAGAAAAATTGCGTCACGAATTTGTTTTTTGACAGGTGCTAGAGCAACAGCAAGGGGTTGTGCAAACAACACAGACCAAGGTTTATATTGCAACCGAGCGATCGCAATTAGATTAACCTGACTACCTGTTGCTTTTAAAGATGCAATTAAATACGATTGTTTATCATCTAATGCTTGTTTAAGTTTTGACTCGTTAGTTGCCAATTCTTTCAGAGGAGAATTAGGCAAACGACCTTCCTGTTGCAGTTGAATTACAACATCATCAGGCAGAGGTACAATTGATTTAAAAAGTAGTTTTGGAGCAGTGCTATGTGCCAGATAAATATTATTTTCATCTAAAAGAATAGCAAAAGATTGCGCCCCAGCCCGTTCAGTTTGTCGAGTTACTAATTGCTGAACAACAGTAGCATTATATGAAACACGTAATATACCTAATATATCTCCCTTGGCATTGCGAACCGGACTGCTAAAAAAGAGGGTAATAAGATCGGGAATTGTCAGCGACCGCTTCATGCTAGAAACAAAAGATAAACCAGTTTGTAGCGGTTTTTTAAAATAATCTTGAACTGATTCATCTTCGCCAATATTCAGTGTACGTGTATCCAATACATTTTTACCGTTTAAATCGAGCAAAGCGTAAGAAAGAATATTGAGCATATCTTTGCGACTGAGACGGATTAATGTTTCTGTCGCCAATTTCATTTCGGGGCTGTCATCTCGCTGTTTTGGAGTTAGGCTGAGGTAGCGTGCTAAACCTGGTAAAATTGCCTCTACGCGCACGGCATTAAGATTTCCATCAATAAAGGCATCTATTCTGTTAGTGGTTTCGTTAGCCGCCGCAGATAGGGCTTGTCGGGCATTATCACTTAATGCTTTTTCAGTTGTCTGTTTGTTGATAAATGCCAATAACAGCAACGGAATCAAAGCAACAATGAGAAACGAGGCGATTAACTTTGTACGAATGCCGCCCAAAAAGGAGTGCCGCATAGCTTTAAATTAAGGGGGAGAGTTCAAGAAAGAAGAATTGAACAAACTTTTTAGCTCAGGAATACGTGTAATGTTTCCAGAGCGGATAAAAAAGTCTGCATATATTTTGGCAGTTTTGTAGATAGAGTTAGGGTTGCTAGATTGAAAATATTTTTGATTTTCAGCTAAATTAGTTAGGTTTATTCCCTCTAGAGAGATTGTATTGCGAGGGATGTTTAACGCTTTGCTGACGATCGCGTTTCCTTCCTCAACATTTGCTTTCCAGTAGTCTGAGCCTTGCAGCCATCCTCGCACAAATGCCCGAATGTCTTCGGGGCGATCGCGGATTGTCTCACCGCGAAAAATAATCAAATCTAAAATCAAGCCAGGGGTTTGTTTGCTAGTAAATAGGATATTCCCCCCTAATTTCATCGCTTCAGAGAGATAGGGTTCCCAAGTGTGTCCAGCTTGAATAGTGTTATTTTTCAGGCGTTGAGGAATTTCTAAAGCCTCTAATTGAACCAAGTTCACATCATCACTGGTTAAGTTGGCAGTTTTCAACATTTCAGTCACAAAAACTTCGCTAAAACCGCCTAAATTTGCACCTAGCTTTTTCCCTTTCAAATCAGCGACGGTTTTAATTTGTGATTTGGCAACTACTACATCTGCTCCTATTGATTCATCTATAACGATCACGCCTTGTATATCTGGATTTGTGGCACTCAAGATGATAAAATTTCCCAAAGATGATGTAATCCCATCATACTTACCCGCATTGAAGTTTGCTTGTTCCAATTGGGGGTATTGTTTATGAATTAGTTCCACATCTACCCCTTGGGCTTTGAAAAATCCTTTCTTTTGAGCAATGATCCCTGGATGTTCCCCAACAAAAGATGCATATATCACTTTCAAAGGAGGGCGTTTTAATTTGGTTGGGGCTGAACTATTACAAGCAAATAGCAAACAAACGGTAAAAAGAAGAATACTAATGTATTTGAGTATTTTAAACATATAAAGTTTGATGCCGTTAAAATTTAGGGACTTCAAAATAAAAAATATTCAATTAATTCTTGTGGGGTAGGCCGAAAAGCCACCAAAATTTAAGAGTTACAACTCGTTCCTTGGTTGGTCGAGCATCAACTTTCTATGGGTTTGGTCAAAGCAGTGCGTCAGCGACACGACGCACTGCTGCTATGTCACTTGACATTTGGGCATCTGCTTTACCCGCATTTCTCACAACCTCCCCTGCTCCCCTCGCGGGTGAAGTAATAAGTAATAAGTAATAAGTAATAAGTAATAAGTAAGATTCTTTACTCATTACTCATGACTTATTACTCTTTACTTATTTAATTAATGAGATGTGGTGAGAAATCCAGGTTTAACTTGACACCAATGGCTTTTCAGCCCACCCCACAATATTGGATAATTTATTTCTTGGAGTTAGCTTAACAGGTGAACCGGTTTCTAACCGCCATTTTCACCTTTCTTCTGAAGGAGCGATCGCCAATCTTCAATCGCCTTCTCCGTCCATAGCCAATTTTTAGCTAGTTTATCTACCTGGAAATTTTCTCGATCGGAATTGAGAACGGTTTGCCGCAATTTGATCGCTTCATTCAAATATTGGGTCTGCTTGCCACTAAATTCAGTAAGTGAAGATTTATACAATCCAAGAGCTAAACCAGCATAAGAGGTTAAAGCATCTTCAGGCACTACCGTCTTTGGGGATTTTGAGCCTGTATTATGTTCTTTGAGAGCTAAATTCAAAGCCTTGAACCAAGAATCATTGGCTCGATTCAGATTGCCTTCTGCGTAGTAGGCAAATCCCAAAGCGTTATTATACAAAAGCGATTCGGGTTTAGCTTTCGCAGCAGTTTCCCAATAACGGCGGGCATCATCGAGGCTATAGTTATTGTCTCCAGTTTGGATAGATTGCCAAGCTAATCGTCCCTTGTAAAAATTTACAGATGGATCGTCAGCTTGTTTTTTGGGAATTAGTTTTAAGGAAGTGTCAGCCGCAGCCAGTGCGCCCCGATTGAGTAGTTCTTCGACAGCTAATAACCCACCTTTTAAGTCACCTTGGATCAATTTTTCCGTAGCAGTGGCGGTGACAATTCCAGTGGCTTCTATTTCTAAATCGATGTTGGGCTGCTTTTGAAATCGTCGAGAATCAGGTAAAGACTGGGCGGGAATTTCTGGGATTTTAAGTGCTTGGGGGCGATTTTGCCACCACCAATTTAAAGCGATCGCAGCAACTAGCGCACCGATCCCCACAGCACCCACAATCGGCCACAGCTTGCGGCGAGGGGTACGATTTCTTGGTGGGGCTGGTTGCGATTGCGAAAAATTAGAATTTTGCCAATTTTCTTCAAGGTTCCCAGGAGTTGCAGGTGGCGGTGGTGGAACTTCTCCCCACAAGTCTGCTGACTCTTCTGGGGAAGTCATTTCTTCTGAAATCTGGCTTTGGTGAAGACTATTCTCGCTAATTTGTTGATCCGGTTCAATTGCAGGTTTTTGGTTATCTAGCTGACGAAACAAATCTGAAACGATCGCAGAATCTTCTTCATAGCTGGGATCGTCATACTCAATTTCATCAACCAGATCGCCCCAAGTATCTTCACCCAGCCAGTCCAACCCAGATGAGTCACGTGTCAAACCAGAAGGAATCATGTCTTCCATTCCTAAAGGTATCTCGCTATCATCAGCCATAGCAGAGTACATCGTGGAAGTTGCCCCTAAAGACGAACTATATTGATTCAGCGACTCCGCACTTGCAGATAACTCAGTTTCCTGACTCAGAAAACCGTCAAATTCTGGCTGAAGATATAAAATCGGTAATGCCCAGTACATCTGGTGAGAACCATAAGCAGAAATTAATCCTTGGCGTACCCGACTGACGCACAAATCTACTGGATAACCCTGACTCAAATTACGATAAAACAATTGTGTGAGCGTCAACGCCACTTCATCAGGAATCCGTTCTGACATTGCCAAAACGCTTCTAATTCCGCGCTTCACCAGACTTTCTGCTAAGTTTCGTTCCCCAGTATCTCCAGAGGGATTGGACGCTGGTGTATAAGCGCCCAAGCAGGAATTAAACACTGCCATTTGGATGTTATTGTTGACGAGCAAACCTGCCAAATCGTCCCCAGTCAGGATTTCCGTTAAGCCAGTTCTGCGACTAACAAGATAAATTTCTCCGCCATTGCTGCCTAAATTACTATGACCAGAGTAGTGGAGAACGTGGTATCTGCCTTGTTCTAGGGCTTGCGTCAGTTCTTCCCGTCCTGGTTGGTCTAATACAGTGAGTTCAATTTCAGGGAAACGATGGCGACCTTCACCAGGTCGTGACGTTTGACGGTGAAGTTCCGCTTGCAGTTTAATCGCTTCCTGTTTCTGTAAGTCAAGACGGACTTGATCTGAGGGAGAAGCAATTACCATTAATACTTTGACACCACCTTGTTCTTGTGGTGTAGCCCCCCGCAGCGATCGCAAAGGCGAAGCCCCCAAAATTCCACTTTGGAAGCGAGAAAAAGCCACATAAGGCCCAGTAGCCAGAGGGCGATCGCCAGCGTGCATCACTTCCCAAGGCAAACGAGCTAACCTAGTGTCTTTTAGCCCCAAACGTAAGCGCAGTACTTGTTGGTGGTTCTGAGCAATACCTTGAGCAGTAATCCAACTATCTCTGAGAGTGCCTTTAAATAGGGCATTATAAAATTGTTGACCCAACGCCACCAAATTCACCGAGTTTCTGGCTATATCGCTTTCATGGCCGCCAGAGGTAAATGGATCTCCTTGCAACACCGAATTCAACGGGTCATTCATCAAATGCCCAGCAGCCATCAACCAATCAGCTATAGGCCAAGTCACCAATTCTTCTGCCAATGGTACCCCAGGCGCGACTTGTTCCGTCCGCACCAAGTAGTCATTTTGCCCTACTGGGGTTACGGAAATATGGAATTCCTGGGTCACAACTTCTCCTGTCCGCCTCCTAAATCTGGTTTGAAACGCGAAAGTTTCAAGTCGATTTTTCGCTCCTCTAATAATTTAGATGCATCACGCCCCTGAATGTTTCTGATTCGGTGCTGTTTTGGTTTTTCCTACCTTTACAACTTTATCCGGATCGGATTACCTGGGCTTAGAACACTTAATTGGTAGATGCACCTTGATCTTCAACTCCCCTAGTTGGCTAACACCCACTGGGGGTTTTTTTATTTTTGGCAAACAACAGCAACTTCTGACGCAGATATTCTCTACCAGAAAATAGTGCTTAATCCTAGAATACTTGATTAATAGATGGATGTCCCTCGATCTTTAACTCCGCTAATTCAGATAATATCCACTCTCGTTTTTTTGACACAGGAAAAAAGTCAATTTTCTAACAAATTTATCCTGATCGTGGTGGTTCAACCTAGAACATTTAAATGGTAGATGCACCCTGATAACTAGCTCCCCTCGTTGGCTAACGCCCACTTGGGGTTTTTTTTATGAAGCATTGAGTGCTATTTATGAAACCTGACACACCCGTTTTGTCAAGCAGCGCACCGATTAATTGGTAGGTCTGTTCTGATAACTAACCCCTCTGAGGTTTTTCTTTGCTCGACAAACAGTAACAACTTCAACCTCTGCTAATTTATCCGGTTGCGACCCATTTATTTTAGAAAAGATTATTGGTAGATGCACCCTGATAACTCACTCCCCTGGTTGGTTAAGACCCACTGGGGGTTTTTTTTAGTTGCGTCACCGATAGCGATCGCGTAGCTTCCCTGTAGGGTACTAGCATCATAGCCCGTCGTAGACATCGCCATCAACCCTGATTTAGTTGATTTTTCCCGGAAGATGCTGGCATGCCCTAGAAAAGATTATTGGTAGATGCACCCTGATAACTCACTCTCCTAGTAGGTTAACACCCACTGGGGGTTTTTTTATTTAAAAAACAACTGACCCTGATAACTCACTCCCCTGATAGGTTAACACCCACTTGAGGTTTTTTCTACTAGTTACGTTACCAATAGCGATCGCTAGTACCGCAAAGCGTAATTCTGATTTAGTTGATTTTTCCCGGAAGATGCTGGTTGCCCTAGAAAAGATTATTGGTAGATGCACCCTGATAACTAACTCCCCTAGTAGGTTAACACCGACTGGGGTTTTTTTTATTTAAAAAAATAACTGACCTTTGTACAAATTTATCCGGAGTATGGTGTTCAACCTGAGAACATTTAATTGGTAGATGCACCCTGATAACTAACTCCCCTGGTAGGTTAACGCCGACTGGGGGTTTTTTTTGGTGTAGAGGCGTTGCTGGTAGACCTTGAGTATCCTCATGTTGCCAGCAGAGTGGATAACTTGCTCACTCAATCCCTGAATCGCTTTCTTTTTATTGTGGGCTAGATATCCCACTCCAAAATGATTGCTATGATATTTAATCACATTCTTAATTTTTTTTATATATTTTGGTTTGGCGAGTTCCCTATTCCTTGTTCTGTTTTAACTTTCACTATTTGTCTGCCTCAGCACTGGCTCGAATGGCACTAAGAAAAGCCCAAAGAAGTATGTAGCCTTGTTCCCAGCCTCCAGTCCTACGGTGTACACACAGTTATCGAATCACAACCAGTCTGCCGAATTACCCCACCCTAACCCTCCCCTTATAAAGGGGAGGGAACTAGATTTCTTTTTCCCCCCAATACATCGGGGGGATTAAGGGGGGTAATTCGACTTGTGTATACACCGTAGGCCTCCAGGCTGGAAGTTGGGGCAAGGATTGTATCTTAACTTAGTGCCATTCAGCACTGGCTCAGAGCCTCGCTACCGCTAACAGCACTCCTGAAGTAATTTCAAAAAGAGGCAGGGGAGCAATTACAAAATAAGCACCCAGGAGTCAGAAGTTAGAATTTAGAAGTAATCCAGTCTAATTGATATATTCATCCAATCTTCTCCTGATTCTTGAACTATTTCAGATAGATGTATTTTGACTCCTGAATTAGTTTGACTGTACGCAAATTAAAATAAACTCAACTTTTTAATTTTATGCTTCAGTTTCAACCTCCTGGCTTTGGACATAAAGTCATCCATACATCATTAGGGGCAATGGTTTACTATACCCAAACCAATGCACCTTGGGCGATCGCTGACACTGAAGATTTACCCCCACTACTATTTCTCCATAACTTTGGTGGTGGAGCGTCTGCTTATGAATGGTCTAAAGTTTACCCGGCTTTTGCCTCTAATTACCACATTTTCGCCCCCGATCTCATCGGTTGGGGAGAATCGGCGCATCCAGTGCGGGATTATAAAATTAGGGATTATCTCAGCACGATCGCAGATTTTATCATCCAAACTTGTCACCAGCCGGTGACAGTGGTAGCCTCATCTCTGACAGCCGCTTTTGCTATCCGCCTAGCTATTGTTCAACCCAATTTATTCAAAACACTGCTTTTAGTTTCTCCCTCTGGATTTGATGATTTTGGGCAGGGTGCTGGACGCAGACTTCCGCTTTCGGTAATCAATGCGCCTCTGTTGGACAATTTTATTTATATGCTTGGTGCTGAAAATGAAATTGCAGTCCGAAATTTTTTACAAAGTTTTCTCTTTGCGAAGTCACAACGAGTATCGCAAGAGATGGTGGAGGCTTATTTAACCTCGGCACAACAACCTAATGCCAAGTTTGCTGCTTTGGCTTTTTTGCGGGGCGATCTTTATTTCGATCTGAGTTTATATATTCAACAACTGACAGTTCCCACGGTCATTTTTTGGGGAGAAAAGGCACAATTTACCAACATCAAATTAGGACAACGCTTGGCAAATCTAAATCCAAGAGCAATTCAAGATTTTTGTGCGATCGCAGATGCTGGAATATTACCTCATTTGGAAGTACCGGAAGTTGTTATTGGTTTATTGCAACGGTATCTTGGGGAAGTGGAGAGTAGGGGAGAATAACTAATGACAAATGACAAATGACAAATGACTATTTAGAAAGTAAATGCGCGTTTAATGCTTTAGTGATGCGATCGCTAGAAGCTTCTAAGTGGGCTAAGGTGTAAATATCAAGGCTTTCACTAAGTTGTTTGAGTCTGACATCAATGGCTTTTTGCAGTTGGCGCAATTCATACCAAGCCAATGTCCGCCCATCTTCAGGTGTATTAGTAGTACCCAGCATCATCTGTAACAAAATATTTAGATGTTCTCGTTGCAATGAACGGCGAATGCTAGAAATTGGCTTTGGTTCTCCTGGGGCGAAAATTTCTGTCCAGATGCCTGTTTGTAGGGTGTCGAACAATTCTGGTATGGAAAGCGCTTCTCCAGGTAGAGTTTTTAATTCTATATCTTGTAACCGATTCAGGCGATCGCTGTCTAGTAGCGATCGCAATATCGCACTTTGAAAACTCAAAATGCGATCGTGAATTGGATAATCAAGGCGGTTATTCGGTGCAGAACTACCCCAGTGTTCCCAACGCGACGGTGCTAGTTGATTGAGCAATTGTGGTGAAAAGCTAAAAGCATCTTCAGCAAACACATATTGTTGTAACTTTGTCAATGCTTGACGTTGTTTTAAAAGTGAAACTGGTACAAATGCCCAAGCAGCATCATTACTGGTATGAAGACGGCGAAACGATTGTCCACCAATGTATTTAGAAAGCAAAGTGGCGTTGCGAAAATAATATTTAAGTACTTTATTAAATTTAAGGCGCAGGTTACTATAGCTTTCTCCTTTCGATAGATAACCCTTATCAAGACGCTGCCACATAAAACGAGCATTATCCATTTGCCACTGCGAATAAAGTAGCACATCACTACTCATATCCCAAACATTTGCTAAAGGATTGATATCCCAGATATCTTCATCGGTTGCATAAGATAATTCTGGTTGAGGTGATGCTAGTGCAATCTGGTCTAAAAAACTTTTTTCTGATTCTGGAATAGTTACCTCAAGTGCTATTGATGGAAATCTTTTATAACCATACTCAATTGCCCATTCGTCATAAGGCCCAATCACTCCTGGGAAATAGTCACCTTGCTGTACTCCCTGCGGTGCTATGTTCACAGGTAGATAATCCATCACCGAACCCACTAAACCTTTGGTGTGAGTGATTTCAGTATTATTTAATTCTTCTGGCGCTAACATGGTGCTGCCATAAAAGTTGTGGCGCAAACCCAGAGTGTGTCCGACTTCATGAGCGATGAGAGAACGCAAATATTGATGCACATACTCTTTCATCGTTTCACTATTAGGTGTGGTGTTTGGCAAAATTGATAACGCCAACGCCCCCATAGCTGCTTGATTTGAAGACTCCATACCATAGCAGGACTCAGAGGAGAAAAAGAGAGCAGAGGAAGATGACGCAAAGAATCTATCCAAGAATTTCCCCGCTTCTTCGTGTCCTTTCGTCTTTTCTGGGCATGAATTTGCCTCCATCAGTGCGTGATATTCTTGCTGAACTAAACGCACCATATTGGCATCTACAATGATATCTGCATCCAATATTTCTCCGGTGAATGGGTTGACGCGCATCGGCCCTTTGGCAA
The DNA here is from genome assembly GCF_017115095.1 of Nostoc sp. NMS4. Classification (GTDB taxonomy): domain Bacteria; phylum Cyanobacteriota; class Cyanobacteriia; order Cyanobacteriales; family Nostocaceae; genus Nostoc. The sequence goes on from NZ_JABXKI010000220.1 coordinate 22,778, forward strand.
AACCTGCATCTAAAGAATTGAACCAGCGAATAGTGTTGTAATGTACGTCTGCTGGTTTCCAATTAGCATCATCTGGCATTTGTTGCACTTCAATGGCATTTTGAAATCCGGCTTTTTCAAATGCTTTGTTCCACATCAAAACGCCTTCACGAATCGCATCGCGGTATTCTAGTGGTACAGCATTTTCAATCCAATAGACAATTGGTTTTTTGGGTGGAGATAAGGGCGCTTCAGGATCGGATGGTTCTAGATGCCAGCGATTAATGTAACGTACATAAGATTCGTGAGGATTATTGTTAGAGAAATCTTGGAAAGCAGTAGTAAAATATCCAACTCTATCATCAGCAAGTCTGGGAATATAACCATTGTTTTCTCTCAGTTGAGAAAAACTGTAGTGTACCTTTAGAGTGATTGCCCTGCTATCGGGTACAGTGACTAAATTTGAGCCTTCTATTGATGAAAAGTCGTAAATCGAATCAATCTCTACGTTTTCTGGGAAGCTGTTAACATCACCAAAATATGACTTACGTGCATCTAAGCGGTAATCAGCTTGTAAAGAATATTTTAACATAGAAGTTAATCCTGGAAAATCCTGCATTAGCAGTTCATTCAGGTTAATCAGAATATTTTGATTTTTTGGATCTATAGTGGCTATTTCGAGTGAATAAAGAACAGAATCGCTAAATGAACGAGCAAGCGATCGCTGTTCTGGTATACTATCTGTACGGAATTTTACATTACGCAAAACAAAATGCAATCTATTATTTACTCGTCGGAAGTAAAAGATAAAATCAGAAAGAGGTAATCCACTATAAATCCCACTTTCCCCAACGCCTGATTCCAATGTCACGATAGCTAGGTAATCTTTATTTAGCTGCTCTGGCTTAAGTTCTAAGAAAACTTTTCCCGAATCCTCGCTACAATAAAGTGTGAAGAGTCCCTCTAGTTTATCGATCCGATTAACAATCCCATTAAATCGGCACAAATCTTCCTTTTTAATGTCAGCAAGATTCTTATCAGTACTTGCTACATTTTCAACTACTGGAAGTGCATTTGATTGCTGCACATCAATATTAGAAGTATTTAAAAGTTGGTTTGCTTCTGCATAATCATTTGATAGCAACAAGCTATACAGGAATACTATACAGATTGCTAATTTTGTGATCCAGTATTTCATCCTTTGGCTTTCCACCTGAAGCAGTTCTCGTGTTGAGGAAAAATATCGAGTAGTTTTTCGTCAGTAAGCCCTGCAAATATCTAGGGATTACGGGATAAATCCACTCAGTCAGATAAACAATGTCTCTAGCACAGGACATCAGAAATCTAGCTACCATCTCAATTAACTAGACAAATTGTTCAAGCAACTTGTTAAAGGTAGGCGAAATTCCGCCACAGTGTACTAGCCTAAAAGTCGTGTGACTATTGATTGTTATTAGTAACTATTTAGGAATTATCCATTAAGCATCTATCTTTTAAGGTTGATAATTTTTACAACCAAAGATATATGTTTTTTTTACTTCTATCTGTATTAAAAACCAAATGTAGCATTAAAAATGTATTTAGTGCTACATTTGGTATGCGTTATCCAGAACCCTTGTACAGAACTAGCATTACTACGTCTTTAGATTATTTTTCACCTCTATGAATAGTTTGATTTAGTTGATTTGCTTGCGGATGATTGGTATAGTCTCATCCCAGATTTTTCATAAATGAGATATGCCTTTTGTTAGAAGGATAATTATTGTTTTATAGTTAATCTTTATTTGTACTCCAAAAAACAAGCTAGTTGGCATGATAAATTTGATTTCTAGGACTATTACTCAGATCAGTTCCTTGCTTAAAGGACTTCAAATAAAAGGTTTTTTGGCTGTTGTCATAGTTGGTTTTTTAGTGCTGACGACGAATGTTGCTTCTGGGCAGAATAACACAGGCTTAAAGGAAAGAGTTAGCGAACAGATACAGCAAGATGATTCTCAAAGACCGAGAACAATCGGCGAGTGGAATAAAGAAGCTCGTGAAACGGAAGGTTCTCCTGCTAAACGACTTCAAAAGGTTGGAGAAGAGTCAGCAGAAGCCTTTAAACAATTTGGCTCTGGATACGTAGAAGGTGCTAAGAAAACTGCTAGTGATGTAGGCGATAGTGCAGCACAAACAGGCAAAAAAATCCTTAACTAAGTTCGATGTTTGGGTAACGCCTTCACTCTTGCTGATGATAAATTGTAGGGTTTCTCGGTTGCATTAAATATTGCTCTTTAGTAGGGATGTACAGCTAGCTGTACGTCCCTGCTGCGTGTTATATATAGTACCGCATCTGAGAGATAAGGGGAGTCAGTGCGGTATTCTCCCTTAGTGCTAGCATCAGAGCCTTTCGTATAAATCGCCTACACCTTGTTGGATGTGTCTGCACTGCAAAATTCAGATTAATACCAGATAAAAAATATTTTTCAGTAACACTGAGTAAGCTGTTAGAAATAAAGTCAACTACTAACGGTTTGTCAAAAACATAATTTGTCATTGCGAGTGGAATGCAGTGAAGCAAAATAATCGCAACATCTGTACTTTGATTTGCGATCGCTTCTCTACGAGACACTCCGCGAACATTCCGCTTCCCTTCATTCGCAATGACAACTTACAATCTTGGTAAATTTGCCAAATAGTTATGTTTGTTTATACCCACTCATCTAACTGCTATTGAATACTAGTGTATATTTTTTTACTAATATACTAGTATTTACACAACAGGTAAGTAACTGTTGAATAACTGTTTAAAAACGTGAAACAATGAGGAAATAGCTAAGACAGTAAATAAAGAAAGCAGATTGATAATTAGTGATATGAAGCAATCTAAGAGTACGCGAAGGCGGGGACTTGTCCTAACGATCGCTGGGCTGAAGCGTTTACAAGGGGCGATTCTGGCTATGGAAAAGATACAGAACAATGGACATCGCTTCACTCTAGAAGATTTAGGCGATCGCATGAAAGTATCTACCAAAACTCTAAACCGATTATGGTCGTTGAATACAGGTGTCGATCAAAAAACCTTGAAATTGTGCTTTAGTGCCTTTAACTTAGAGTTACACAGGGAAGACTACGGAATCCTGAGTGAACCGAATCATACTGAAGCCTCTCAAGCTATCTCAGTGAGTTTAGACACAGGAGAGAAAAAATTATTTCCGTCTTCATGCTTAGATTCATTTGCGACTCAACACTATAACCAACTCGAAAATCTTTGGTCATACCCAGATGGCCCCGTACCTCTAGATTCCCCCTTCTATGTCGATCGTCCCCCCATTGAGGAATTAGTTTATCGAGAAGTAATTCAACCAGGCTGTGTAATTCGGATTCGCGCACCAAGAGAAATGGGAAAAAGTTCTCTTGTGCTGCGGCTGTTAGCTTTTGCCCAGATGCAAAATTATCGCTTGGTGAAGTTGAATTGCAACCAAATCGATTCAAGCTGTCTGAGAGACTTAAATAAGCTTTTGCGTTCTCTTTGCTGGCAAATTGCAACAGAATTAGGTATTGAACCTAAGCTAGATGACAACTGGGATGAGGAAATAGGTTGTAAGTTGAGTTGCAGTTTATATTTGCAATCTTATTTGCTCAAGCAGTGCAACAGTCCAGTAGTTTTAGTGTTAAATGAGGTTGATCGCTTTTTTGAATATCCCGAAATTGCTCCAGAGTTCTTTGGTTTGTTGCGCTCTTGGTATGAAGAAGCACGACAAGATCAAAACTTGCAGAAACTAAGGCTAGTGGTAGTTTACTCCACAGAAGTATATGTTTCGCTGGATATCAACCGCTCCCCGTTTAATATTGGATTACCTATCCGTCTACCAGAATTTACTGAGCCGCAAATAAAATACTTAGCTCAACGGCATGGTTTAGGCTGGATCTCTAATAACGAAGTTAATCAACTAATGTCTCTGGTGGGTGGACATCCAGCACTGATTAGAATTGCTCTGTATTATCTATGCTGTCAAGGAATCACCTTAGAAGAACTGATACAAGATGCGATCGCTAACGGTGGTATCTATCGTTATCATCTCTGGCGACACTGGGCAATCTTACAAGAAAATCCTAGTTTAGTAAAGGCGTATGTTGACGTTGTAGGCGCAAAGCAAAGCATTCCTCTGAATCCGATTGACGCTCATAAGCTCGAAAGCTTGGGTTTGATCGCTTATAAAGGCGATCGCATCTTACCGCGTTGTGAACTCTACCGTGCTTACTTTAAAAAGCAACTAGGTGTTGCTGAATTTGAATATAAATCATTGCAAAAACGTGCTTGATAAAAAACTATCAGACACTCTTTCAGTTCTCGAATTACCCCACCCTAACCCTGCCCTTTATTGGCTACGGTGTAAACACAAGTCTGAAATAGTTGATTAACCAAGGTTTTACCCCACCCTAACCCTCCCCTTGCAAAGGGGAGGGAAC
>NZ_JABXKI010000240.1 GCF_017115095.1 Nostoc sp. NMS4
TATCCGCGATGGTTGGTATTTTAAGCATTCTGGTAGTCCCGTCCTTTTTAGGGATGGGGATTTCCCGTAGTCCTTGATGCTTCCAGTTTCCGTTATTCATTTTCAGTAGTTCTTCAAGGTTGAAGCGTTCCATGAATGAGAGGGATTTCTTACCATCAATACCAGCCGTTTCTTTACCAGCGTTTAACTGAGATACAAGTCTAATTGCAAGAAATCGAGCCGAGGTAGATTTTAGAATAAGCTTTTGGAGTAACCTAGCTTTCCGCTTGTTTCCAACTTGAACCGCTTTGTACACTCGCTTTTGGAGGCGGAATAGGTTACGGCGGAATTTCTTCCAGGGTAACGCTACCCATGATTCACTAGTTTTGTAACTGTGCCTAATCATACTCTTCTCTAGTTTGTGTATTCTGAACACCTCAGACCAATTACGGTCTGTCCTACCCGACTTGTAAGAATTCCGCTTCTCGTCTAGCCTACTTGGGGAACGAAAGCCCCAGGACTCACAAATCGTTTTTATTCGTTCCCTCGGAAAGATTGATTGTTCCGTTAGATGTAGCCAATTCGACTACTGGGTTCCCTAGACTCTTGCCGTTCTTCAACTCAAGACGGCGGGAATTGATTCCAGTGAGGTCAGGGATTTTTGTGTTGCGCCCTGTCTAGACTTAAGACGCTTCTTTAGGCTCTGTTTCATCATAGGAACTCCCTGTTAGCGCCAGTGTCAACCCGCAACGGTCGTCTGATTGCGCCCAGTTAAGAGCTTCACCCTCCAGAAACCGAGTCTGGTCAGTGTGGGCAGATAAGGAGTCAATTCTGAGTCTGAATGACAGGACTTACACCTGTATCACTCCGAGAGTTCAGCCTTTAGTGTCAGTAATCTGCTGACGGGCTGGATTAGTTATGTACGGACTGATTACCGTGATTCACTAATCAACGAATCGCACTATTTGTAGACTCGTTCTCTCCGCCTTGAAGAATCGGCACAAACGGCAGCAATGAGGGTAATGGTTGCTCAAAGACAATTTTTACATCAACCTCCCACAAATTAATCACACGATAATCTTGACGTGCTTGTAAACCAGCAATATTTGATGCAAATCTATTAGGTATTTCCTCATCACCAATTTTCAAAATGTTAATTAATACTGGGTAAGTTGGTAACTTATATTTTTCTTCCGTCAGGGCTGCATACGCACGCATCCGTCGCGGCATTTCTGATGAAGGACGCAATTGTAATTCGTTGAGAACCAAAAATTCACCGTACTGTTTACTTTCAACACGAATTAAAACATCACTTTCTCTGCTAATCCACTGAAATTCTGAATTGAGAATTTCTCCAACCACAATATCGGGAATCTGTGTTACCCATTTCACCCAGTTATCGGGTGCAAGACTAATTAACTTTTTGGTGCTGACATCTGCGGGTTTTGCCATCGTATAGCTAATTCTTTAATACTTGCCTTTTACTATTTTGGGTGAGAACAGGTTTATCTTACACAAGTTTTACCAACACTGAAAGATTTTCGGCGTTGCATAATTGTGGGATGATTTTGAAATTTACATAGAAAATAATCACCGTGTCTGTGCGTCAGCCTTAATCATGCCCTTATTCAGCAACGCCAGATTTTCTCGATCTCTGCAACTTGCCTATTAACAGTTCTGTAATTCTGGAAAATATGCTGAGGCTTAACAGTACTTAATTAAAGTAAAATTTCAGTTTAGTACTTATACTGTGTATTATGTTTAAGCCTCTGTCATTTGCTTTAGTTGCAGCTACTGTTCTAGTTACATCAATCAATAATCCCAGTACCACTTTAGCTCGAACCTGTGCCTCTAAGTGTGGGTCACACTCAATTCAGTTTACACCTGGGCAGCACATCCGCGTTGAAGTCGTAAATAGCACACCCAACTTGATTAAAATCCAAAAACCCTCCGCGACTGATGCAATATCGTTGAGTCCAGGGCAGAAATTAAGTTTAGAACAAATAGAAGGTACAGAACCAAATACATCTCTGATATTTTGGAGCGAAAAGGGTTTATCACTACAAGCAATTGTCTCCAAACCTAACTTTGGCACATTGCGGCTCGAACTCCGTCCGACTTGGCGCTCTCCTGGCGATCGCTCGTTGTATATTACCGATGATGGTAAGATAAACGTGTTTTAACAGAAATGTTAGGAGTTATGAGTTATGAGTTAAGAAATAACTTTTAATTCAAAACTCCTATTTCCAGTGACTTACTATGTGTCAGCAGTGACACAATGGTGTCTTCTATAGGACAGTATCATTCAGTTAAGCTATTTTGTTATAAAAAACAATTAGATGTATGAGTTTAGATAATACGAATAAACATGAAAATTATGAAATTCTTAATCTAATTGGATATGGCTTGTCGAAATTTGATATGGATTTTGTTCGAGAATTTGGCTTTATAACTAAGCAAGAATTTTTTCTGTACCTTGTAAAAATTGACATTGCTAAAACTGTAGGAACAGTAAAAAATAGACAAGACTTATTTGATCCTTTTTTTGATAATGCAAGAAAAGGATGGTGGCAGAAAGGAAATACGTATATTCATCGGAAAATACTAATTGATTCGCTCTTTGGATCAGAAGATTGTAAATCTTACACAAGTGTTGTCAAACTATACTTATACAAAAAAATCAATAGTATAGAAACTATAGATATAAACTCTATAAGCCCTATTTTAAAGAGCAAATTTAAACAATTACAAGATACTGGCAAAGCGGCAGAACTATTTTTTATGAAAAACTACCAAAGTATTCAGGAATTTAACAATGCTTTTTTAGAAGATGCGAGAACATTTGGAGATGGATACGATTTTCAGGTAGACGTTCAAGAAAAAGCATTTTTAGCTGAAATAAAAGGCGTTAAGTCTACTTATGGTAGTATCAGATTAACAAATAAAGAATTCTTAAAAGCCCAAGAATATAGAAATGATTATGTTCTCGTAGTAGTAAGTAGTTTGGAAGATGTTCCAAAGTTTAGCATTATTTTTGATCCTGTAAGCAAAATCAATTTTAAAAGAAACATTATAGTACAAAGACAAATTACCTTTAATTCTGAATCTCTTCCTTGGTGATGTAAATACTAATCAACTATAGCGATTAGAAATTATTTGTGAGAAAATACTGAGATAAACTAAATAGAGAAACGACATTTATTTACTCATCAGTCAGGAGCTAGAGTTATATAAGGCAGTTGCTAAAATCCTTGCAGTACAAGTATTTTTTTAATTATATTAATTGATATTAATTTATCACAACGATAAATGATTAGTAACTTTACACTCATAACTGAAAACTCCTAACTTTTATTGTGCTAGACCGACCTGTATCTGAATTATCCAAGCCTCGCCGCCGCTTACCCGATCAGCGCTGGCAGATTTATCCCCAAAAACCAGAATTTGCCCAAAATCTGGCGGTTTTGACAAATCTTTCCCCGATTGTCAGCCAGTTGTTGATTAATCGGGGTATGGAAACACCAGAACAGGTACAAGCCTTTTTAGATCCAGAGTCTTTAGTTTTACCTTCGCCGTTAGAAGATTTCCCAGATTTAGCGATTAGTTTGGAATTGTTGCAAAATGCGATCGCTTCTCAAACAAAAATTGCTATTTGTGGTGACTACGATGCTGATGGAATGACCAGCACTGCTCTACTTTTACGCAGTCTCCGCACTTTAGGCGCACAAGTAGATTATGCTATTCCCAGCCGAATGCACGAAGGTTACGGTATTAATAAACGCATAGTTGAAGAATTTCACAGCGAAGGTGTAGGGCTAATTCTGACTGTAGATAATGGCATCTCTGCGTTTGAACCAGTCGCCAGAGCTAGAGAACTTGGTCTTGCAGTGATTATCACCGATCACCACGACATTCCCCAAAAATTACCGCCAGCTAACGCTATCCTCAACCCCAAACTAATAGACGAATCTTCACCTTATCGGGGTGTTGCTGGTGTTGGTGTTGCTTATATTTTGGCAGTTTCTCTAGCACAACAGCTAGGCCAGACTAAGGGCTTGATTCAGCCGATGCTAGCACTGTTTACGCTGGGAACGATCGCAGATTTAGCCCCCTTAACTGGCGTGAATCGTCGTTGGGTAAAACGTGGTTTACAACATTTACCCAAATCCAACTTACCTGGTATACAAGCGTTGATTCAGGTAGGTGGCGTACAGGCTAGGGGAGATGAGGGAGCAGGGGAGCAGGGGAGCAGGGGAGCAGAGGAGAAAATTGGCAATCCAAAATCCAAAATTCAAAATCCCAAATCGCTAAAGCCTGAAGATATCGGATTTCGTCTGGGGCCGCGAATTAATGCTATTGGTCGAATTGGCGATCCTCAGACTGTAATTGAATTGCTGACTACAGATGATATGGGGGTGGCGCTAGAAAGAGCTATGCAGTGCGAACAAGTCAACGCCTATCGCCAAGAAATGTGTCAGCAAATTGAACAAGAAGCGATCGCTTATGTAGAGACAGAATTTGTTACATCTCTACAAAAAGACCGTGTATTAATTGTTGTTCAACCAAATTGGCATCATGGTGTTATTGGGATTGTCGCTTCCCGCTTGGTGGAACGCTACGGTGTTCCCGTGTTTATCGGGACTTATGAAGATGAGGAACATATACGCGGTTCAGCACGTTCAATTCCAGAGTTTCATGTATTTGAAGCTTTGGAATATTGTCACGATTTACTAGGCAAATTTGGTGGACATAAAGCCGCCGGGGGATTCTCTCTACCAGCAGAAAATTTACAGATGTTGCGATCGCGTTTGATTGAGTTTGCTAACCAGTGTCTTGAACCCCAACATCTCAAGCCTCTACTCAAAATTGATGCTGAAGTTAACCTCAATCATCTCAATCAACAGCTTTATCAGCAGCTTAATGCTCTACATCCCTGCGGTATGGACAATCCCGATCCAGTTTTCTGGACATCTAATGTCCAAGTCGTTGAGCAAAAAATTGTTGGCAAAGGTCACATCAAACTGACAGTTGCCCAAACTATAGATAATCAGCAGTATAAAATCAAAGCGATCGCTTGGCGTTGGGGCGACTATTTCCACCTACCATCACGAGTGGATATTGCTTACAAACTGCGAGAAAATTACTTTAACGGTAACACCAGCATTGAGCTAGAGTTAATCGGTGTCAGGCTGCCAATTCAACTTCAACAATTTTTTGTTTCACCACCTACCCACTCAAACACAACTTTTGAGTACAACCAACGACACTATACTTGTGGTTTCTATAAAAACGGTATTGAAGCAGAATTAAGAATTAAAAATTCTGAAGGCAAAGTCTTAGTGATGCAGCCAGGACATATAATTGGTTTGCTGGGTACTGATCGTCAAAACGCCAAAGAAGTTGATATCTCTCAACCACTGTATGACAATATTATCCAAGCTGCACTTCAGGCGTTATCAGTATTGAGTGCTAAGTTATGAGTTTTAAATTCCAAAATTTTCTTCTACTCAACACTCAGCACTCAGCACTGTTAAAGGTTGCCGTTGCGAAATGCCAGCACAAATATTACTGCTGGGCCAGCAATCACAATTAGCGCCACGGAAAGCAATTGGAAAATAACTTCCCAATTGATACTGGTAAAAGCGTTAAACAATCCAGATAAAGCGTCAAACATTTTTCCTTTTCTCCTGTCAATTGCCTTAAAAAATTCAATAACTTAATTACAAAACCCGCAATAGATCATATCTGGCTATGGACTGTTAGATTTAATTTACTTAACAAAATTATAAGAAAAGACATGAAAGCATAAAATAATGGCATTGGGCGTTAGGAGTGCTGAGTTAGGAGTTAAGAGTAGAGACGCGATGAATCTTTGTCTGTACAAGAGTTAAGAGTTTTGTTTATCTCCTTATCTCCCTTGTCTCCCTCATCTCCCTCATCTCCCACCCTGCGGGAAGCTAAAGCTACATCCCCCTTATCCCCTCATCCCTAATTAAAAATGTCAACTTGGCAATGTGTAAAACAATGTGGAGCTTGCTGTAATCTCGATCCAGCAGAGCGTCCAGACTTGGAAGACTACCTCTCACCACCAGAACTAGAACTCTACCTCAGCATGGTAGGCGAAGGGGGATGGTGCGTTAATTTTGACCATACCACGCGAGAATGTGGCATCTACCCTAATCGTCCGCGCTTCTGCCGTGTGGAATCAGAAGTGTTTCAAGATATGTATGGGGTTGAACCAGAAGAAGTCAACGATTTTGCTATTGACTGCTGTCGCCAGCAAATAGAAGGAGTTTATGGCGATCGCAGTTTAGAAATACTACGCTTCGACAAAGCTGTTGGCCTTTGATATCCAACCCTCCTTTTTTTGTGTGAGGTTGCAATTTATGACAAAAATATGAGAAAATGATAAAAATATGAAAAGACCCTAGCAACCAAAACTACTGCCTGTGAAACTTGACTCTGTACCTTTGGAGATTTCTGGCATATCTCAGACTGAGATCGAGCTAGAACTGAAAGACAGCACTGATTTTAACTTAACTCCTGCGATCGCTCCGTCAGTTGGGCCTGTAATTGCCGATAGTCGCCAAAAGCAGCAATCAGTGTTAGTAGTTTTTGGTACGACTTTTGTAACTATTTTTCTAGCAGAAATTGGAGATAAAACTCAGCTATCTACTCTGTTAATGAGCGCACAATCTCATTCGCCGTGGGTGGTATTTATTGGCTCGGCGGCGGCGCTAATAACCACTAGCTTATTAGGCGTACTTTTAGGTAGTTGGATTGCTAGCCGACTCAGCCCGAAAACTATAGAAAAATCAGCCGGTATGATGTTGTTAGTAATTTCTCTAATGCTGTTTTGGGATGTATTTACTAGTCATTAATCATTAGTCATTGGTCATTAGAACAACTCCCATTCCCCCTAAAATAATATGGATTGGCATCTATTAGGATTGAGCTTTATTACAGTTTTTTTATCAGAATTGGGTGACAAAAGTCAGCTAGCAGCGATCGCACTTTCAGGACGTTCTAATTCTCCGCGTGCAGTATTTTTTGGTGCAGCAGGTGCATTGCTATTGACAAGCCTGTTGGGATCGTTAGCAGGGGGTGCAGTCGCCGAATTATTACCTACACGTATTTTAAAAGCGATCGCAGCTGTAGGATTTGCCATTCTTGCTGCACGACTGTTGTTATTTAACAATGAACCATCGGCAGATTATGAGGAAACACCCTAAAGAAGAATTCAGAATCTAGGAATCAGAATCAATACGCTTGGGTTAAGGGCGACTAGCAACAATTTTGGGTTTTCGAGACGCGATAAATCGCCGTCTCTACAAGTATTTTGGGCTTATCTGAATTGTATTGGAATCAGAATTACTCTTTGTGGAGGATTGAAATTCTCCAAAGACTTGAATTCATACTGAATTCTGAATTCTGACTCCTGAGTTCTGAATTCTTCTTTACAAACGTTCCCAACCAGTTCCTTTGTAGCCGTATTGAAAAATTTCTGGATGCAAAATTTCTGCCAAAATTTCTAGAGAATCTACCAGTCGCGGCCCTGGACGATTGAAGTAAGAATTACCATCAGTAATGTAGACTCTACCAGTTTCGGTAGCGTGTAGTTTTTTCCACTCTGGACGTTGAGTTAATAAATTGGCTTCTTGGCGAGTACGATTTAAATCAAAGCCACAAGGCATAAAAACAATTACATCGGGATTAGTTGTTAATAGTGTTTCCCACGGTAAGATCGGAGAAGGCTGACCTGTCGCGCAAAATAGAGACTGTCCTCCTGCTAAGTTCACTAATTCAGGAATCCAATTAGCGGCGATCATTAAAGGATCAATCCACTCGATACAGGCGACAGTAGGTAGTTCATTTAAAGAAAGTCCTTGGATTTTTTGCTGACAAATTTTGACGCGAGCTTCTAAATTTTCTAATACCTTTACCGAGTCTACGCCAAAGGTGTTGCCGACTCGCTCAATGTCAGCCCAAACATCCTGGAGAATATTGGGTTGTAAAGAAATAATCTGAGGTTTACTGTCAATGAGTGTAGCAACTGCCTTTTCAACATCATGTAAGCTGACAGCACAAACATCGCACTGGTCTTGAGTGAGAATGTGGGTAGGCTGCAATTGCTCTAAAACATCTGTTTTGATTTCATAAATACTGAGAGCAGATTGCAATAAATTGTTGACTTCATCGTGAATTTGGCTGCTGGAGGCATTGGAGTTTAACCGTGCTTCGGTGCAAATGGGGCGATTGAGGATTTCTGGAGGGTAATCGCATTCGTGCGATCGCCCCACAATAGCATTAACCAACCCTAGTGCCGCTAAAATCTCTGTTCCACCGGGAATCAGAGAAACAATTCTTACATCACTATCTGTCATCGCTCCACCTCCGCAAAACCTGCCATTACCTTAAGTTTGGCAGAATTTGAGTCATTAGGTATCTTTCTCTAGGAGAATCAACGGTATTTTGCTAGTCAGCACTAAGCAATAAATTGTACTGAGGAATGGGCATTGGGCGTTAGAAGTGCTGAGTGCGTTAGGAGTGCTGAGTGCGTTAGGAGTGCTGAGTTAAGAGTTAAGAGTTAGGAGTTAGGAGTTTTGTTTATCTCCTTGTCTCCCTTGTCTCCCTCATCCCCAGTCCCCAGTTTAAAATTATTAAAATACTATACTACTTGATAGTAAAATTACTTGATAGTGAAATTACTTAAAATGCTAATTATCCCCTGGCAAAAATCATTGGCATGAAGTAACAGAAGTAATCAGCAAAATCTAGCTTAGAACTGATTAGCCAGAATCATAAAGTTTAATTAGAAAAATTATACTTTCCGGTTATGAAAAACCATGTCAAGTAATTGTAGTTATACAAAGACAGTTCTACTTTTTCCGTAGAATTGCAAGTCCAAATTATTTCTTCTTGAGGGCAACTAATGCAGGTGGTGTCAACTAGAGATATTACAGACCACAACCAGGACCAAGAGGCTTTACGAATCAGAGAAAATAGTCGGCGAAAACAAAGCCAGACGCTGGTGCAGCTGGCAAGAAGCAAGACATTTCAGCAAGGTAATCTCAATGCGGTGTTGAGGGAAATTACAGAAACTGCTGCTCAGACGCTGTTAGTAGAGCGAGTGGGGGTATGGTTATATAATGAAGAACGTTCAAAAATTGAATGCATTAATTTGTATGATGTCAGAACTAAGGAGCATACCTTTGGTAATTCGCTTTTAAAAACAAATTTTCCTGGTTATTTCCAGGCTTTAGAAGAAGAACGTACCATTGCCGCAGATGATGCCGGAAACGATCCCAGAACCCAAGAATTATCCGAGCCTTATCTTTCAGTTTTGGGGATCAAATCTATACTAGATGCACCAATTTGGCTAGAGGGTCATTTGGTAGGCGTGGTGTGTCACGAACACATAGGCGAAGGTCGCCAATGGACTTTAGAAGAAGAGAGTTTTGCTGGCTCAATTGCAGATTTTGTAACGCTGGCTATAGAAGCGAGCGAGCGAAACGTCGTACAGGAAGCATTGCGACAGAGTGAGGCACAATTTCGGGCGATTTTTGAGCGTTCCTCTATCGGCATTGGGCTGATAGATATGAAAGGGCAGATAGTCGATACTAATCTGGCACTATGCGAGATTTTAGGATATAGACGAGAAGAATTATACCGCAAGTGCTTTACAGATTACATTTCCATAGAAAGGGAGGATTTAAAACTTTACAAACAACTGATGTCAGGAATTCGCACAGACTTAAAGAGAACTTCGAGGGATGGTTTACAACCCTTAAAACATCAGAAACAGCTTGTCGAAAGACATCGTATTGAGATAGAAAGACGTTGCCAGCATCAAAATGGTAGCTTAGTTTGGACTCATATCTCGGTTTCTGTTATACCAGGCAGCAATGGTGAACCTGAATTTTTTCTAGCGATGATTGAGGATATTACTGAACGGAAACAAACAGAGTTGAAACTACGCGCCTCTCAAGAAGCCGCGGAAGCTGCTAGTCGAGCAAAAACTGAATTTTTAGCAACCATGAGCCATGAGTTGCGAACGCCTCTCAATGCGATTATGGGTTTGTCACAGTTACTGCAACAAGAAATAGTTGGCTCTCTCAATGAAAAACAGAACGAATATGTAAGTTGTATATATAGCAGTGGTGAACATCTGCTGGCAGTGATTAATGATATTCTTGACTTATCTAAGGTAGAAGCAGGTAAAGAGGAACTGTTACTATCATCTTTGTCAGTGGCGGATATATGTAATTATGCCATCTGGACAGTGCGCGATCGCGCCTCAGAAAAGGGATTGCAACTCACATATAAAATTAACCTAGAAGCGGATATTTGTATTGCTGATGAACGGCGCATCAAGCAAATGCTACTCAACTTGCTCACTAATGCCATTAAATTCACTCCAGCAGGTGAAGTATCGTTGGTAGTCAAAAAAGTACCGCAAGGGATAACGTTTACAGTTTCAGATACTGGCATTGGTATAGATTCAAGTCAGTTTCAATTTCTATTTGAACCGTTTAAACAGCTTGATAGTCGGTTAAATCGGCAGTATGAAGGCACTGGTTTGGGTTTAGCCTTGACACGTAGATTAGCGCGTTTACATGGTGGAGATGTTACCGTAACATCAACTTTAGGAAAGGGCAGTCAGTTCACTGTGTTTCTACCAAATCCAGAGCATCCGGGAGATGAGGGGGATGTAGCTTTAGCTTACCGCAGGGTGGGGGATGAGGGAGATGTGGGAGATGAGGGAGATGAGGGGGATGAGGAAGAAAATTTTCCTTTGTCCTCCTTGTTCTCATCTTCTCCTGTCATGCCTACAAATAAAACTATTTTACTTGTAGAAGAAGAGGAAAACACTGCTATCGTGTTGCAAGATTATCTCCAGACAATTGGCTACCAAGTCAAGTGGATAGATAATGGTAACGACTTTTTGAAACAGGTGCAAAACTTCCAACCAGATTTAGTTTTTTTTGATTCCCAGTTAGCAAAAGATGTTCGCATCTGGGATTTGCTAAATATCCTTAGACAAGAGCCTTATCGGGAACATTTACCGATTGTAATGATGACCTGTAGCGAACCTTTAGAGGAGGAAATTGCCATGCTGCCAGGTAGTGCTAATGACTACCTTGTTAAGCCAATTCGGATAGTCCAGCTAGAGTCAATCCTGATTAAATATTTGAGTTGATTGCTCATAAAAATACATTTGTATATGAACAATTAGTGAAAAATATACTATTTTACTTTGATTTTGAAAATATTTTTCTCATTTTCACATGGGGAATATTGGCTTCTTCAAATATTTCTCCTTCTTCTACAAAATCCAGCTTTTTATATAAGTTTTTCACATATTCTTGAGCATGAATTACGACTTCTGGAATATTTTTGTTAGCTATCAACTCTAGGGCATTTTCCATAATTTTCTTACCAATGCCTTGCCCTCTAACTGTCGATAAAACAGCTAATCTTTCTATTTTGGCAGTTTTATCATCTAAATATCTGATTCTGGCAGTACCGACAACTTCTACATTTAAATAAGCAATTAGATGATCGGATATTTCATCTTTGCCATCAAATTCTAAAGTGGGATCTACACCTTGCTCTTCTTGAAAAACTGATTTTCTAATTGCTTGAATTGCCGGAAAATCTTTAGGTAATTCAGCAATTTTTATAACTAAATTACTCATAAAACTCTCTTTAAGGTTACTATCTATTCTAATTTAACGTGAGTTTGATGAACCTCTCTCTGCCTTCAACTAAAGTGCAAGCCTGTCCTCGAAGCTACGGTGTACACACAAGTCTTTCTGACCCCCTCTAACTCCCCCTTGCCAAGGGGGAGAACCGGATATTTCCCCCCTTTACAAGGCTACGGTGTATACACAAGTCTGAAATAGCTGATTAACAAGGGTTTTACCCCACCCTAACCCTCCCCGATGCATTGGGGAGGGAACTAGATTTTCCGGTTTCCCCCCAATACATCGGGGGGATTAAGGGGGGTAAATCCAGGATTGGGGCTTCATTACCAAGATGTGTGTACACCGTAGGAGTCGGAGAGGGAGGGCTTTACATAGTAAAATCAGGAAGAGGTGTTTTGATTCGGCTAATTAGACGGACACTATATAAGCCGTAAAATTTACGTTATTTTAATCTGCTCCTTCAATTGGTGCAAAACCTTGGCGTTGAATATTTTCTGTAACTGCGCGTGGTTCTAAAAATTGCAGTAGGTAATCAGGACCACCAGCTTTAGAACCTACTCCAGAAAGTTTGAATCCACCAAAGGGTTGCCGTCCAACGATCGCTCCGGTAATATTACGGTTGATGTACAAATTCCCAACTTCAAACTCTGTCTGCGCCTGTTGAATGTGCGAAGGGGTTCGAGAATAAAGTCCGCCAGTTAAGGCGTAGTTTGTACCGTTGGCGACTGCTAAGGCTTCCTGGAAATCTTTCACCCGAATTACCGCCAGCACTGGGCCAAAAATCTCTTGTTGTGAAATTACCGCATTTGGCAATACTTCACTAAATATTACTGGTCCGATAAAATATCCTTGTTCGGGTGCTGGTAATTCTAAAGCTAATTGTGATTCTGCCTTACCCTTCTCAATATACTCGCGGATGCGATCGCGGGCATTAGCATCAATTACAGGCCCAACTTGGGTACTCGGTAACTCTGCTTCTCCAATATTCAAGGATTTTGTCGCTTCTACTAATCGCTGTACAAAGGCATCATAAATTGGTTGCAGCACAATCACCCTAGAAGCCGCAGAACATTTTTGTCCACTGTAACCAAATGCTGACTGCACTACTCCCACAACAGCTTGGTCTAAATCAGCACTTTCATCGACGATAATGGCATTCTTGCCACCCATTTCCGCAATCACCCGTTTCATGTGCTTTTGTCCGGGTTTTAAGATTGCTGCTTCTGCGTAAATTCTACAACCTACTTCTTGGGAACCTGTAAAAGCAATTACATGAGTATCTGGATGATTTACCAAATAAGCGCCGACTTGGGAACCCTTACCAGGTACGTATTGAAATACACCTTTGGGAAAACCGGCATCTACTAAGATTTCTGTGAGTTTCGCCGTAATTACAGAAGATGTTTCCGCCGGTTTGAGGAGGGTGCAATTGCCTGAAACCAAGGCTGCGACAGTCATTCCACAAGCGATCGCTAGTGGGAAATTCCAGGGAGAAATTACTACAGCAATTCCCCGTGGCTGGTAGATATAACGATTAGTTTCACCAGAAATGTCGTAATTAACACCTTCATCTAACCGTTCTATCTCGTCAGCGTAATACCTACAGAAGTCTATCGCTTCCGAAACCTCTCCATCAGCTTCCTTAACTGGTTTCCCAACTTCCAAAACTATCCAAACTGAAAGTTCAGCGCGGCGTTCTTCCATCAAATCACCCGCTTTTCGCAAAATATCAGCGCGTTGTTTCGCTGGTGTTTTCTTCCACCCAGGAAACGCCGCTTTTGCCGCTTGCATCGCCTGTTCCGCTTGTTCAACGCTAATCAACCCAACTTTACCAACTACCTCACTGAAGTTAGAAGGATTGAGAGAATCAACAAATTCTGGTGTATTAACATATTCACCATTAATTAACGGTAAATAAGTTTTACCCAACTGTTGGCGAACGTTTTGGAAAGCTTGTGCGGCTTTCTTTCTCACCGCTTCCTCAGAGTAATCGGTATCAGCCGCACCAAGGAAGGAAGAGGACACGGGGAAATTTTCATTTTCTGCGTCTTTGACAATTGGCGGCGCTAATAATTCTTCAATCGGTCGATTTTCGAGATTTTGGCGTAAAAAAGAACTATTAGCGGTATTCTCCAACAATCGCCGAATTAAATACGCCATTCCCGGCAATAATTCGCCATAAGGACAGTAAACTCTGACTCGATAACCTCTATCAACCAACGCCTTGGCAACTTTATCACCCATCCCATAGAGGACTTGTAATTCAAAGCGACGGCGAGGGACATTTAAACTTTCAGCTATAGCAATGGCGCGAGAGTGCGATCGCACATTATGGCTACCAATGGCAGAATAGACATATTGATGATTTTCTAACAACAGCTGAGTGATGGTTTCAAAGTTCGCATCAGTTGCCGCTTTATCGTTGTAAACTGGCTGTTTCCAATGCTTTTGGGCTGCTTTGATCGTTTCTTGATCCCAATATGCGCCTTTTACCAAGCGAATTGTCAGGGGATAACCACGTTCTTTCAACCAAGAAATTACGTCTTTAGTATCTTGTTCGCTATCACGCAGATATGCTTGGATAGTCATGCCAATATCTGTACGTTGCCGAAACTCTTCTTCTAGTAAGAGTTTTTTCAGGATGCTGAAAGTTATATCCTTATAGGCATACTGTTCCATATCAAAATGTACAGCTGCGCCTAATTCTTTAGCACGACGTAAGAGAATCCGAATGCGATCGCTAACTCTATCCTCACTACCTTTAGCATCTAACGGGTCAAATTGCGAATAAAACGCCGTTAATTTCACAGAAACCTGAACTTTTGGGATTGCTTCGCCATCAGCCTCATCAATCGCTGGGATAGCTGCCCAATTCTTTGATGCTTCCACCAATTGTTGCATTAATTCTAGATAGCGTTCTAGATAAGACTGCGCTTCCGCTTCGGTAATTACAGCTTCACCAAGTAAGTCGATGGTGAAAGCCATTTTTTCTTTTCGCAGTCGTTCAACTGTTTTGATGACTTGTTTAATATTTTCCCCAGAAATATATTTATGAGCAAGAGTTTCTACAGCTGTACCAACGGTTGTGGCAGCAACTTGCCCAGGCATCGAGTCGGGATTAGCAAAATTTAGCATTCCCTTCAAAGCCGCCGGTAATTCTACAGATTCATCCCCTAAATATTCTTGTAAATGTGAGGCAATTTCTGATTTACTATGTAAAGCAGGTAGGGTATCGATAAAGCGAAATAGTTGCACCCGCAACCCAGGATTACTCATTGCCCAAGCTAATAATTTATCATCCCAACGCATTTGATCGCGCAGGGAAGAAAAAAACGAACGATTTTCCGACGTTGCAGCGAGAAGTTGTTTAGCAATTTCTTGGGTTTTCGGTTCGTAGGTGCTTGTTTGTACTTGTAATACCACTGATAATAAACTCCGTTAATTAAGGCAAGGCTTTTTGGACAAAGCCCGTGTCTTCTATTTTGACGCTTTCATTTCGCTGTCACAAGATTAGGGAGTGAGGGAGATGAGGGAGTGAGGGAGCAGGGGAGGCAGGGGAGGCAGTGGGAGAAGAATTAATAACCAATGCCCAATGCCCAATGCCCAATGCCCAATTCAACAACAAGTGTTATCCTTTTGTTGATATATTTCTAATTTTATTAGACAGATGTTGCAACACAAGAGATTAGCTCAGTCATACTAAGAGTGTGAATATTACGTTTATGCCTACAGAAAACCTTACGCATATTTTATTTTCTAACTGGCAACACACGCTCCAATCCTTTGGTGTTGACCAAGTTGCGGCTGAGAAAGCCTTTAATCCCTTGCTTGCAGCTTACTCTACCCGCGATCGCTATTACCATACACTGAAACACGTCGAGCGCGTCCTCAGCACAATTGAGATTTTGCAAGGCTATACCAACAACCTAGCTGCTGTTCAACTAGCCGCCTGGTTTCACGATGTAGTATATGACTCTCAAGCTGAAGATAATGAAGAACGAAGTGCAGACTATGCTTTTGATTTGCTGAGTAATTTAGCTATTTCAGAAAGTACTATAACTACTGTAACCCGTCTGATTCTGAATACTAAAGACCACCAAGCGGCGGTGAATGACTATGATAGTCAAGTTCTACTTGATGCAGATTTAGCGATTTTGGCTACTAACACATTGGAGTATCAAGAATATGCCCATGCTATCCGCCAGGAATATAGCTGGGTAACAGACGAAGATTATATCACAGGTCGTCAGCAGGTTTTAGAAAGATTTTTACAGCGATCGCGTATTTATTTTACGCCTTTAATGTCAGAGTTCGCCGAACCATCTGCTCGTGGCAATATCCAAGCAGAAATTCAGTCTTTATCAGAAAAATGGGTTTAAAACCCCGTGCTTTTAGCAGGGACTGCCACAATACGTTCAATATTTTAGCCTTGCCACGCCACCGCAAGACTACTGCGATTTTTTCAGAAATCAAATATGATTCCTATATAAACGCATTAGGTGCTGTAAAGGGGGTCTTGCTAACTAACACAAGGGTTTTGGCTGAAACTTGCGGTAATTAAGCTGGCTTCGTGTTTTTATACAAAATTTCCACATCAGAAGTACCCATGAAGGTATTATGAATTCCTCTACAGACCTATCCGAAAACACAGAGTAGAAAATTTTCTTCAGAAAAGAAATCAGAGACACGCGATTTGGATTCGTTTTTCTGCTCCTTTCTCCAGTGGAGTTTAAGCCACTGTAAGAATCACTTAGTTTCAAAAGGAGAATATCTTGGATGGCTCGAAATAAAAAGAAATCAGCCCGGTTCAAGCATGAGTATCCACTTTACTCTAGATGCCCTATTTGTTGTATAGTCCCACCCCACATGCTAGAAAATGTCGTGGTGAATGGCAATCCTCAGCAGCGGAGTTGGGCTTTTCATACATTAAATATTTCAGCACAGCTTCGCGGGCGCAGAGATGTAATAGGTATTGTCTCCTTTGCACCTTCGCCGGGTGAGAAGCGCCGCACCATCTACGATGCCAAATATGGGCAGCAACTACCTGGCACATTGGTACGTGCTGAAGGAGATCCACCAAGCAGTGATGTCGCAGTGAATGAAGCCTACGATGCTGCTGGTGCTACTTATGACTTATTTCATGAAATATTCGATCGCAATTCCATCGATGATAAAGGACTACGTTTAGACTCCACCGTGCATTATGGCGCTAAATATGACAACGCCTTTTGGAACGGCGACCAAATGGTTTATGGTGATGGCGACGGAGAAATGTTTCAGCGCTTTACAAAATCAATTGATGTGATTGGGCATGAGTTAGCTCATGGGATAACTCAGTATGAAGCGGGTTTACAATATTATGGCGAACCTGGCGCACTGAATGAGTCCTTTTCTGATGTTTTTGGTTCCTTAGTGAAACAAAAGTCCAAAAATCAGACTGTACAAGAGGCAGATTGGCTGATTGGTGAAGGCCTTTTAGTACCGACAGTCAAAGGTGTTGCCCTCCGCTCAATGAAAGTACCGGGAACAGCTTATGATGATCCGGTATTGGGTAAAGATCCCCAACCAGCCCATATCAAAGATAAATATACTGGTACTGATGATAACGGCGGGGTGCATATCAACTCAGGAATCCCGAACCATGCCTTTTATCTAGCGGCTGTTGATATTGGTGGGTATGCTTGGGAAAAAGCTGGTAAAATATGGTATATAGCTTTACGCGATCGCTTACGTGCCAAAGCAGATTTTAAAAAAGCTGCCAACGTCACTATTCAAGTTGCTGGCGAACTCTACGGTAATGATAGTAATGAACAAAAAGCTGTGCAGAATGCTTGGCAAAAGGTAGGAGTTATCTAGGAGTTAGGGCAATACTGCGTAGGTTTTGAATATTCGTAGTAGCACGGCAAGGCTAAAATGTTGCAAAAAAAATTGTAGGTTGGGGAGCCACTGCGTTGCGCGGGTTCCCCGAGTTGTAGCAAGTGGCGTTGGAGGCTTTGCCAAAGCCAACAAACCCAGGAAAATGTTGGGTTTCGTTCCTCAACCCAACCTACACATTTCTGAACTGAAACTCATCCTCTGGCTGCAACCAAAAGTATCTTAGTTGACCAGGGAAATTGCTTGCCTTGGGCAAATCTGATAGTAGTTTCGTATTAATGTTTCAAAGTAAACCTATAATCCCTGACGCAAATGTGGGGATTTTGTTTTGTTGAGAGGATGCGAGGCATAGCCGCCCCCTTGAGAAACTCGTGTTAAGTCGAAGTAGCTAAACTCTGGGTGCAGGGGTGACAGAAGATTGATTTCTTTAGTTTATCTAAAGTCGCATCTAAGTTATCAAATTACCTTTCTAAGATAGAAGCAGCAACTATAAGTTGCTATAGATGACTAAAACCCAATTAACAGCTAGTGGCTGCGGAGAACATAAAAATGACTAAAGCGCCAGAATCTTTAGACTTATCTACCTACGATGCTACAGACAGAGCTTTAGATCGTGACTGTACAACCTTATCCCGTCACGTTCTCCAGCAACTTCAGAGTTTTTCGCCAGATGCACAAGATTTAAGTGCGCTGATGAATCGCATCGCCTTGGCGGGTAAACTGGTTGCTCGTCGCATGAGTCGCGCCGGTTTAATGGAAGGCGTTCTCGGATTTACTGGGGAAGTTAATGTCCAAGGCGAATCCGTCAAAAAGATGGATGTTTATGCCAATGATGTATTTATCTCAGTGTTTAAGCAAAGCGGCTTAGTCTGTCGCCTCGCGTCTGAGGAAATGGAAAATCCTTACTACATCCCCGAAAATTGCCCCATTGGCCGCTATACCCTGCTGTATGACCCAATTGATGGCTCATCTAACACTGATAATAATCTCAGCTTAGGTTCCATTTTCGCCATTCGCCAACAAGAAGGAACTGATAGCGATGGCAAAGCAACTGACCTCCTCACCAACGGACGTAAGCAACTCGCTGCCGGATACATCCTGTATGGGCCTTGCACAATGCTGGTTTATACTATAGGTAAGGGGGTTCATTCCTTTGTTCTTGACCCTAGCTTAGGAGAGTTTATTCTCACAGAAGAAAATATTCGCATTCCTAACCACGGTTCTGTTTACAGCGTGAACGAGGGTAATTTTTGGCAGTGGGAAGAATCGATTCGAGAATATATCCGCTACGTTCATCGCACAGAAGGCTACAGCGCTCGTTATAGCGGCGCAATGGTGAGCGACATCCATAGAATTTTGGTTCAAGGCGGTGTGTTTCTTTACCCAGGCACAATTCAAAACCCAGAAGGAAAATTACGCTTGCTTTATGAAACGGCTCCTCTCGCCTTTTTGATTGAGCAAGCAGGTGGCCGTGCTACTACAGGATTGGTAAATATCTTGGATGTAGTGCCAAAAAAACTGCATCAGCGCACGCCTTTAATTATTGGTAGCAAAGAAGATGTTGCAAAGGTGGAGTCTTTTATTCAAAACGGACACTAGAAGACAATTCGTAATTCGTAATTCGTAATGACGCGACGCTCTCTACGAGACGCTAAAAGCGAACGAATACTCGCTACCGCTACGCTATCAATGACTCGCTAACGCTGCGCTAACGTAATTCGTAATTACTGTTACGTAAGGGTTTTAGACGTTTTAGAAGAGTGACTTATTTCCTCTGTGCTGTACTCTCATCTGCCATTAATTAAACGTTAATCATGGTGATTTAGGATTGGGAATGCAAAATAGCGCTTTTTGAAGATCAATTAAAGATTATCTCAGCTGGCCGATGCGATAAGTAATTGGCAACGCCACAATTCAAAAGTAACCATCAATATTTGATGCGTTTTGCCAAATTTACTTAGAAGCATCACTATACAGGAGTGAAATAAACTAGCTATGGCTACCAATCATCTACTAGAAATTAACCAATACGGTCAAAGTATCTGGATGGATAATTTGAGCCGTGACATTATTCAATCAGGGGAACTCAAAGAACTGGTTGAAAATCAAGGGATTTCTGGGATTACTTCTAACCCAGCGATCTTTGAAAAAGCGATCGCTGGTAACGTTATTTATGATGCCGATATCGAAGCTGGAGTTCGGGCTGGCTTACCCATAGACAAAATTTACGAATCCCTCGTTTTTGCAGATATCCGTAACGCCTGTGATATTTTACGCCCTGTTTATGAAGCCTCGAATAGACTAGATGGTTATGTGAGTATCGAAGTCCCGCCAACCATTGCCGATGATACTGAAGCAACAATAACCGAAGCTAGGCGCTATTTCCAAGAAGTTGGTCGGGAAAATTTGATGATTAAAATTCCCGGTACAGAACCTGGCTTGCCAGCAGTGGAACAGGTAATAGCCGAAGGGATGAATGTTAATATTACGCTGCTGTTTTCTGTAGAAAGCTATATAAACACAGCGATCGCTTATATTCGTGGCTTAGAAAAACGGGTGGCTGAAGGTAAGGACATCAGTAGAATTGCTTCAGTCGCTAGCTTCTTCCTCAGCCGGATCGATAGCAACATTGACGGCAAGATTGATGCTAAGTTGAAAAAAGGTGTTGATGATATTTCTGTGGAAGCAAAGCTAAGAGCTGTTAAAGGGAAAATAGCGATCGCTAACGCTAAGATTGCGTATCAAGAATACAAGAAAATCATTAGAAGCGAGCGTTGGCAAGATTTGGCAGCAAAAGGAGCCACAGTACAACGGCTACTTTGGGCTAGCACCAGCACCAAAGACCCCAACTACAGAGACGTGATGTATATCGAAGAGTTGATTGGCCGTGATACCGTCAACACCGTACCACCAGCGACGATTAAAGCTTGTGCCGATCATTGTAACGTAAGCGATCGCTTAGAAACAGATTTAGACAAAGCTTACACACTGATCGAAAACCTCAAAGATCCCGACATCAACATCGATCTCGATACCGTAATGGATGAACTGTTAATCGATGGTATTGACAAATTCATCCAGCCCTTCCAGTCCTTGATGAACTCTTTAGAAGACAAAATCAAGGTATTGTCACCAGTGTAGGGACTGGGTATTGGGAATTTTGGATTTTGGATTTGCGATTTTAGATTGAAGTCCAATTCAAAATTGCAAATCTAAAATCGTTTCCCAATCCCTAAGCCAAAATCCAAAATCCAAAACCCAAAACCCAAAATTGTTATGGTTAGTCTGCTAGAAAATCCCTTGCGCGTTGGTCTGCAACAACAAAGGATGCCCGAACCCCAGATTATAGTCATTTTTGGCGCTTCTGGCGATCTCACTTGGCGCAAACTAGTGCCAGCGCTTTACAAATTGCGGCGAGAACGGCGTATTCCCCCAGAAACTACTATTGTCGGTGTGGCACGTCGAGAATGGAGCCACGAATACTTCCGTGAACAAATGCAAAAGGGCATGGAAGAGGCGCATCCTGATGTCGATTTAGGGGAACTCTGGCAAGATTTCTCTCAAGGTCTGTTCTACAGCCCTGGAGATATAGACAACCCCGAAGGCTACCAGAAACTCAAAAACTTATTAAGTGAATTAGACGAAAAACGGGGCACGCGAGGTAATCGAATGTTTTACCTCTCAGTTGCCCCTTCATTCTTTCCCGAAGCGATTAAGCAGCTAGGAAGCGCCGGGATGCTAGAAGATGCCTACAAACATCGTCTAGTAATTGAAAAACCCTTTGGTCGAGACTTGGCTTCTGCCCAAAGTCTTAACCAAGTGGTGCAGAAATTTTGCAAAGAAAACCAAGTATACCGCATTGACCACTACTTGGGTAAAGAAACAGTCCAGAATTTGCTAGTGTTCCGCTTTGCAAATGCAATTTTTGAGCCGTTGTGGAATCGTCAATTTGTTGACCACGTACAAATTACCGTAGCAGAAACCGTGGGAGTGGAAGACCGCGCTGGTTACTATGAAAGCGCCGGCGCACTCCGGGATATGTTGCAAAATCACCTCATGCAACTTTACTGTCTAACGGCAATGGAAGCACCCAATGCAATGGATGCCGACAGCATCCGCACAGAAAAAGTGAAGGTACTCCAAGCTACTCGTTTAGCTGATGTTCACAATCTGTCACGTTCGGCAGTACGCGGTCAATATAGTGCTGGCTGGATGAAAGGTGAAGCAGCGCCAGGGTATCGGACAGAACCAGGCGTTGATCCCAACTCCACCACACCTACCTACGTCGCCATGAAGTTTTTGGTAGATAACTGGCGCTGGAAAGGTGTGCCTTTCTACTTGCGTACCGGAAAGCGGATGCCGAAAAAAGTCAGTGAGATTTCGATTCACTTCCGCGAAGTTCCATCTCGGATGTTTCAATCTGCCGCGCAACAGACAAACGCCAATATTTTAACGATGCGGATTCAGCCAAATGAAGGTATTTCTCTACGTTTTGATGTGAAAATGCCAGGGGCAGAATTCCGCACCCGTTCTGTTGACATGGACTTTAGTTACGGTTCCTTTGGCATCCAAGCAACATCCGATGCTTACGATCGCTTATTCCTTGATTGTATGATGGGCGATCAAACATTGTTCACCCGCGCGGACGAAGTAGAAGCCGCTTGGCAGGTAGTAACACCAGCCCTTTCCGTTTGGGATGCACCCGCAGACGCAAATACTATTCCCCAGTACGAAGCCGGTACCTGGGAACCAGCAGAAGCAGAATTCTTAATTAATCAGGATGGCCGGCGCTGGCGCAGACTGTAAATATTAGTCATTAGTCATTGGTCATTAGTCACTAGTAACAACAAATGACAAATGACTAATGACGAATGACAAAATCCAAAATCCAAAATCCAAAATCCAAAACTTCCTATGGCTCCCCAAGCTTCGACAATTTATTCACTTCAAACGCCCAAAGATATTTCGCTTAACGAAATAGATACCGAACTGAGTCAAATTTGGCAAAGTTACGGCATCACTGGCGAGGACGGTGGACTTCCTGCTGCTACTCGGGCTACTACATTTACCTTAGTGGTTTATGAACCGGAAGAAACCCAGTATCTATTGGCTACTTTGGGATTTTACAACGGCCCGCTTGATGGGATTTTAGGGCCTCAGATGGTAGCTGCTTTGCGGCAAGTGCAGACAAAATATGCACTGCCAGATACTGGAACCGCAACTCCTGAAACCCTGGCTATCTTGAGAGAAGAATTCATCAAACGTCAAGGAAACAGCGCTACGGGAGACAATGGTTCTATTGAACTTCCCAGCTTAAGCTTAAATGCTCCAAGCCCCAGAATTGCCGATGAAATTGCCCTCCGCAACCCTTGCCGCATCATCGCCCTATTTCCCATTACTGGCGAAGATACAGGGGTCAAGGCTCAAGTTTCTGCCTATTGCCCCATCCAAAAGCAATCGTCAAGGACACTAATTTGCTGCGAATACATCACTCTCAGTGGAACTGCTGCTGCCTTAGAACGCATCGGTGGGATGATTCCAGCCTTGTTGATTGGCGGCTTACCAAAGTTTCTTTGGTGGAAAGCAACACCAGACCCCAATAACGGTCTATTCAAGCGGCTGTCAGCAGTTTGCAATAATGTGATTGTAGATTCTTGCCGCTTTAACGAGCCAGAAAGTGACTTACTCCACCTCCAAGATTTGGTGGAAAGTGGGGTTCCCCTAGCCGATCTCAATTGGCGTCGCCTGTCAGCATGGCAGGAATTGACAGCTGAAGCTTATGACTCACCTCATCGTCGGGCTGCGCTTCGGGAAGTTGACCGAGTAACTATTGATTACGAAAAAGGCAACCCCGCACAAGCATTGCTGTTTTTGGGTTGGTTAGCAAGTCGTCTCGAATGGCAGCCAGTTTCCTATCAAAAGGAAACCGGAGATTATGATATCACTCGCATTAACTTTATTGCCCAAGACCAACGGCAAATAGAAACCGAATTAGCGGGTGTTCCCCTTGCTGATGTGGGTGAGATTATTGGCGACTTGATTGCTTTGCGCCTCAGTTCGACCAATCCGAAGGCAGACTGTGGTACAGTAATTTGCTCCGAAACTGGTGGTTGTATGCGGATGGAAACTCACGGCGGCGCTCAATCTGCCGGTCTGTTTCAACAGGTGACTTCACTTTCAGAACAAAAGGCGGAAGCTTTGCTGAGTCAGCAGGTACAACGCTGGGGACGCGAGTCACTTTTTGAAGAAAGTTTGGGAATTACAGCGAATATTTTCAAGTTGGCAACAAATAATTAGTTTCGTTTGGATAGCATAAAAGTTACCAAAATTGCGGAAATCAAACACAAGCCCTTCAGATTTTTGGATATTTCAATTATCTAGAGGGTTTTTCTATTTTCCTTGTGTGATTTATCCAGAATCCTTTATTAGCAAGATTTTTGAGACTTAACGGCAAAAGTCAGCAAATAAGTCTGTAAATATTTATGGAATTTAGAGCAAAAATCATGTAGTCCTAGTTGAACCATTATGTTCAAGTAAACTTAGCTTTTTCAAGTTAAAAATCATGTCTACCAACTCTCAGCAATCCATGAAAAAGAAATTCTTGCTGTCTCTCGGTACAGTTGTTATTGGCAGTTCTACTGTTTTTGGTTTTTGTAGTCAAGCTTCTGCTTTCGACGTAAAAGCAGGGCCGATCTGGAACAATGATGATGCAAAAGTTAAATGCCCTGTAGCTGCTCAATCTCATAATGCTCAATGGAATGGACAGTGGAGAACCACTGTACCCGGAAAAGAGTCTGTTTGTGGTGTATCCAAAGTTTTCAATGTAAAAGCAGGGCCGATCTGGAACAATGATGATGCAAAAGTTAAATGCCCTGTAGCTGCTCAATCTCATAATGCTCGATGGAATGGGCAGTGGAGAACCACTGTACCCGGAAAAGAGTCTATTTGTCAGATTGTGAAAGAGTGAACTACTCCGCCGTAAGACGGACGTAGCTCTCTAAATTCATCGGGAATGGGCAATTTCAAAGTCCCTTTCCCAAGCTTGGGAGAAGAATTTAGGGTTAGGGCTTTTGGTTCATCAAGAAGTCTATTGAAAAGAGAAGTCGTATTTGCCTCCACGCTCAAGGGCGCGTTTATAAGCAGGTCGTTCGTGAATGCGATCGGCAAATTCTTTGAGCTTTGGCCGGTTCTCGACCTCTTCTCTTTGCATAGCGACTACTTCTAGGGGAAAACTCATTTGTATATCGGCGGCGGTAAATTCTTCACCTACAAACCACGTATTTTTACGGAGTTCGCCCTCTATGTAATCAAAGTGAAGTTTGATCTGGGGCGCGACGAATCCGCTAACCACGGGGCTGTCCCCTGCACCGAAATTGCTCAATACCAACTGCATCACCAATGGTGGCATTGCAGAACCTTCGGCGTAATGCAGCCAATACTTATAGCGCAAATGTTCCGGTGTACCGGATGCTGGGACTAACCGACCATTACCGTAGCGATCGCTTAAGTATTCGATAATTGCACCCGACTCAGCGATCGTTAAGTCTGCATCTGTAATTACTGGTGACTTACCGAGGGGATGGACTTGGCGCAGCGATTCCGGTGCCATCATTGTCTTGGCATCGCGTTCATAGAATTTGATCTCGTATTCAATACCTAATTCTTCAAGTAGCCACAGCACACGCTGCGATCGCGAGTTGTTAAGATGATGCACTATTATCATAAAACGTTCCTCTTTTGGTAGCTGATTATTATCTGATTTCAGCTAATCTCCAACTGTATTATTAAACAGACGTTTCCAGCCTAACTCCCCTAATTGGCTAGTTTTCTTGTTTCTAATTGGTATAAGTTTGAGTTAGTCGGTTGGAGAAACTGGTGCATCTGCTTTTGCAAAAAGCGACGATAGACACACAGCCAATAGTCAAAATAGTTGCTGCATTACAGCGATTTTCAGGTAAATGAACCACACAAATAGACCTCTCTCCAAACCTCTCTCCTACGAGGAGAGAGGCTTTGATTTTCTCCCCAACGCTAGTAGGGAAGGGGTTGGGGGTTAGGTCTTATAATTGTGGTTTAAATACATGAAAACTGCTGTAAAAATCTAATTTGTTTCATTTATGGCTTTAGTCATTGCTGGGGAACGTAGTGGGGTGGGTAAGACAACAGTCACGCTCACCCTTTTAGCATCTTTACGCCGTAGCGATCGCTTGGTGCAATCTTTTAAGGTAGGGCCAGACTACATCGATCCGATGTTTCATCAACACGTAACCGGTCGTGCTTGTCGCAATTTAGACCCCGTATTGACTTCTGAAGCCTACGTTCAGCAATGTTTTGCCCATCATAGCCAACTGAGTGAATATACCCTAGTAGAAGGGGTAATGGGATTGTTTGATGGAATTGGGCATGGGCAAGAAAAGCAAAAATCAACTGACTTTGCAAGTACCGCACACATTGCACGGCTGTTAGATTTACCTGTGGTGTTGGTGATTGATTGTAGTCGTTTATCTGGTTCTGTAGCTGCGATCGCTCACGGCTATCGATCTTTTGATCCGCGAATTAAAATAGCTGGGGTAGTATTAAATCGTGTCGGCAGCGATCGCCATCTCTCTCTCCTCAAAGATTCCCTAGAACCCTTACAATTACCTATTATCGGCGTACTGCGCCGTCAAGATAACATCACAATTCCCGATCGCCATTTGGGTTTAGTACCCACAGCCGAACTTCCCGAACTCAACGCTTTAATCGATCGCCTCGCCGATTTAGGAGATACTTGCTTCGACTGGCAACGTTTATTACCTCTGTTAAAATCAGAACCTCTTTCTCCCTCTGCTTCAGCCTCCTTATCTCGCTCATCCCCAGTTAAGATTGCAGTAGCCCGCGATCGCGCTTTTAATTTTTACTACCAAGACAATCTCGATTTGCTGCAACAGCTTGGCGCAGAATTGGTTTTCTGGAGTCCCTTAGAAGATGCTGACATACCAAAAGATATTCAGGGAATGTATTTTGGCGGTGGTTTCCCAGAAGTTTTTGCCCAGCAACTCGCAGAAAATACTATCGTTCGTGATGCAGTGAAAACGGCAATACTTAAAGGAATGCCTACAATTGCCGAATGTGGAGGATTGATGTATTTGTGCGAGCAAATTATCGATTTTGAGGGTAAACCTTGGTCGATGGTGGGAGTTATACCAACATCTGCTGTGATGGGTGGGCGTTTAACTTTGGGCTATCGTCGTGCAGTCGCTTTGCAAGATAATTTGTTAGTTAAAGCAAATACAACTGTTTACGGACATGAGTTTCATCGTTCCCATTTAACCTTAACTCCCACTCACCCTCTATTTAAAACTTCTCGCTACGATTGTGAAGAAAATATGGGATACGAAGGATGGGGTTTACCTGCAAATGTTCATGCTTCTTATGTTCATTTGCATTGGGGAGAAAGTAGAGAAATTCCCCAGCAGTTTCTTAAAGAATGTTTAAAAGTAGCATCTTCATGAACCTGGATTTAACCAGGACTTACGCACTGAGATCCCCCAACCCCCTTAAAAAGGGGGCTTTAGAAGTTCCCCCCTTTTTAAGGCTACGGTGTATACACAAGTCGAATTACCCCCCTTAATCCCCCCTTGCAAAGGGG
>NZ_JABXKI010000284.1 GCF_017115095.1 Nostoc sp. NMS4
ACGAACCGCAGAGGCGCAGAGAAGCCAGTGCGTTGGGCGGGTTCCCCGACTTGAAGCAACTGGCGCGACACGGAGAAATGAGAGTTGGAAAGATTTTGCGTAAGTCATAATTTATTTTTTGAAAAAGCTCTTACTTACTAGACTATGAATTAAAATAAGTCTGAATATATCAGAATATTAAGAAAAACTCGATAAAAATTTTGTTTTGTTAACAAAAACAATGCAGTTGAATCGAAGTAATTTCCTCCGGTTTCTGCTCCAATCAGAGCCAGGAAAACCAGCAATATCCAACGGCTTACGAGCTGTGTTAGCGTTGGGGGTTCCCATGCTAATTGGGCAACTCATCAACCAAAGGGAAAGCGGATTATTAATTGGTTTAATGGCTTACTTTGTCAACTTAGCGAATATTGGTGGCCCTTACCGAATCAAAGCTAAGGCGATGGCACAAGCTACTTTGGGAATAGCTATTTCAGTATTTGTGGGTACTCTAGTCTCTAAAGTTCCAGTACTAGCTGTAGTGCTGACATTTATCTGGGGACTTGCTTCTGGTTTTGCGTCGCTGTATGGTAATGCTGGTGCTAATGTTGGTCTGGTAGTCGGGATATCATTTATTACCACGATCGCACAGCCAGGAAACTTGGAAACTGCACTCATGCGATCGCTGCTATGCATAATTGCAGGTGGATGGGCGATGCTACTCTCCTTAGTAATGTGGCCTTTTAGACCTTACGATCCACTACGGATAGCTTTGGCTTCTTGCTTAAATGCGATGGCGCAACTCACCAGAGGTATCGCTGTAGGTAAAGTAGCAACAACTGAAAATATTCTCGAAGTTAGAAAGGCATTAGAAACAGCACGCACTACTTTAGGTACATTACGGATTGGCCAGTCGTCTCGGAGTTGGATGAATGAGCCGTTTTTGCTGCTAATTCAGGATGGCGATCGCTTACTTGGTTTAGTTATTGCCTTAACAGAATTACTAGAAACTCACTTTCAACAACAGCAATATCAGCCAGTCCAACAATTAGTAGACGATGCACTCGAACAAATATCAGTCATTCTTCAAGCCATCGCAAAAGTCATATCTCGCAAGTCTGCTAGCATCGACTTGGAAAATCTCAAGCGCATCTGTGAAGCTATAAAAGAACAAGAAAGTCTGCAAAGAAAAACAATTGCTGGAAGTGAAACAGACTACACAACCCTCGTTGCTTTCACTAACTTGGTGCTAACGCTCGAAAAGCTGATTAAGCAATTGCAATACACGGCTCAGACAGCTAAATCTCTGGCAGATCGGAGTAAAATGAGTCAACGAGATGTAGATAGACTTCTTTTATTTGAAGACGAACAGCGATCGCTCTTAAGTTTACTCAAAGAAAACCTGACCTTAGACTCAGCAATCTTTCGCCATGCTCTCCGTATTGGTGTGAGTCTAGCGGTAGGCGTAATATTATACACCGTTACCAACTTACCAATGGGCTATTGGGTAACACTGACAATTATGTTAGTCCTAAAACCAAACTTGGGTGCAACTTTCAAACGGTTTTTCCAGCGAGTTGGCGGGACGATTTTGGGAGCTGTCTTAGCTGCTATCCTACTTGCAACCATTACAAGTAAGCCTGTATTAGACATCATTATTCTGCTGACAGTATTTTTTGGCGTTTCCCTGATCGCTTTCAACTATGGATATTCAGTGGTTTTCTTGTCAATATTTGTCTTACTAATTATCGATATTGGTCATCCTATTAGTTGGCAATTTGCTGGCTTTCGGGTGTTGAATACATTAATTGGGGCGGGACTGGCTTTTGCGAGTCATTACTTTATATGGCCAAACTGGGAACGCGATCGTTTACCCAGTCAACTTGCTACGGCGCTACGCGAATGTCACAAATATTTTCGAGATGTGATGGCTGTTTACCAAGGCACAAAGGAACGTGACTCTACTATTATCAGTCAACGGCGACAAACTGGACTAGCAATTGGTAATGCTCAAGCCTCCTTCCAAGGATTGCTGCGCGAACCGAAAATGCACAAAGAATTAGTAGAACCAGTGATGACGCTGTTGCTGTATATGGGACGTTTTACTAACGCCGTCACAGTTTTAGCAGTACATCTCGAACATTTCCGAGGAACAGCGCCACTCCCGGAATTAGAAACCTTTGTCTATCAAATTTCGCTACTGTTAGAGCAGTTAGCTGATTCAATACAGCAGGGAATTACGCCACCGCCCTTACCTGACTTGGAAGAAATGCTGCAAAAAATCCAGCCGCACTTGCAAGCACTGCGTACAGCCCGAATAGAAGAACTAGCCGTCAATCAAGGACATACACCGATTCGTCAAGCAGTCATTGATTACAGCATATTAGATTTGGAGATTGACCAGATTGTGCGGCGGTTGACTGCGATGCACTCAGCAATGGTACGGCTAACATTAGGTAAATAAAAATAATGTTGGGTTTCATAGTAAGCTAGTGGTTTGTCAAATCTATTTTGACGGTTGGAGAGACGCGATAAATCGCCGTCTCTACAGAAAATTTATTCGTCAATTATTTCTTGACAGACTACTAGTATTTTTGTTAAACTTCAATATTTCTTTGTTTCCAGTAATTCGGTTTGCGCTTACTATGCGCGATCGCAATAACCCAAATAACTTCTTCAAGCTTCGTATAATAAATCAGATAGGGAAAACGTTGAGGCGTGAATAACAACAAACTTCACGAATACTTTTCTCGTAGCTCAGAAAAAACTTGAGATGATGGTTCTCCAATAGCTGTTTGGCAATTAACATCCTCCAACCGTTGGGTTAATTCCATATCCCAAGTAGTTTCTAGATTATCATCTATACCTTCATCTAGAGAATGAATTAAAAAGTAGGCAATTTCAGCACGTTCTTTTGCAGAAAGCTGAGAAAGTTCGAGTTTAAGTTTTTCCGCAGTTTCACTCATGCTTTGGAGTCTCCCCAATAATCCTAATTATAGGTTCAACTCTGCGATCGCAACTACTTTGTCAGCACTTAATACAAGTCGTCATCGCAGTCAACTGTTCGGTAGAAAAAGACGATAAGATTCGCTGTCCATCAAAATTCTGAAACCTAGCCACATCAGCACGAAGGGGAAAATCTTGCCAGCATAACGGCTGAGTATTAAGGCGATACCGGGTTGATGAGTCAAAGTATAGGACATAAATAGCCAGCAGCAAACAATGAAATAGCAAACTGGTACGATCACGGCCAGATTTTGAATGCTGCTGCTGGCAAATAAGGGTATATAGATCCCAAGATTGTTACCGCCGTTAGAAATTGTTACCGCAGAGACGCGATAAGTCTGGGGATCGCGAATTACGTCCCAGAGCGATCGCTTTCTGGAATCAAATCCTTTAAATTTAGAGTTTCTTTTTAAATTAGCTGATTTATCTTCGGCTGAATCATCCTTATTTAGGTTGAGCAAATTGTTCAAGCCAATGAGTATCGGCAGAATCCCCAGTAGACCAGTCCAAGTTGACGGAATTACTAGACCCAGTAAGAAACCAACTAAACTTACTATCACTAATGCCGTGAACCCGATAATTTCGCCAACCACAACATGCTGAGGACGAAAAGTCCGATTAACCTCACTGAAGAAGGCAGTTAGATAAATATTGTCGTCAAACGTTGTCGCCACAGCAGCAGCTAGCCCGATCTTAATTGTTGCAATTAACCAATCCATCACCATTCCTCACTCAACACCTATCCAATCAGCGAAACTAGCGATCGCTCAACCTTTGTGATCATCCCGACAATATCGAGAAATATTAATCTGAAAACGCGAGTTTCGCGCATCAAATTTGACTCGATTTCTTATTTATTCAACTTAGTTATAATACAATAATTACGTAGCAGAACTAATCATAGTATCAATGATACATTCTGCTACGTTTCCCTTAAAGTCCTTAACCTATATATACTAGACATATAAAATATTTGCGTAAGCCCTAATAATATATAATAGTAATTACGCATTGACAAGAAATATAAAATAGGTATGATTTCAAAAACCACACTGTAGGAGTGATTCATGAATTCTCCCCTACAATGTGGGTGTATTTACAATCAAAAAATGATGAATAAAAGCCTGAAAAAACCTATTTTGGGAAACGCATACCACGATCGATTTGTACAGTGCGTAAGTCATATATAACAAATAGCCCCAAAAATCTAACCCTCTGGCTGTATTCTCGTATATAACGCGCCATTCATTGCAAGCATCAACAAAGGAGTTATTATGATTAGCCGTTTGATTGACCTTTTGCGTAGATGCACAGGTCAAAACATCTTACGGTCGCTCAGATCAGCCACTCGTAGATCGGCTACCTACAGATTTGCAGTTAGATTTTGCCTCAGTCTTGTCTCGATTTTGGTCTTGACTATAGTTTTTCAGGGTCATGCTGTTGCCAATTCTGAATCTGGCAATCAGCTTTCCTCTCTGATGAATCAGTTCAAACTACCCAAAAGCTCCACAATCCAGTTACTCGAAACCGTGGGACTA
Organism: Nostoc sp. NMS4; assembly: GCF_017115095.1. Taxonomy (GTDB): domain Bacteria; phylum Cyanobacteriota; class Cyanobacteriia; order Cyanobacteriales; family Nostocaceae; genus Nostoc. The sequence continues at coordinate 4,521 of NZ_JABXKI010000284.1, forward strand.
TTTGTCGGGGGCATAATTTTCTGTATAGTTTTGGATCGCTGGTTTTCTAACCGTTCCGATCGCTCTAGCAATACACCCTTAGCAGAGCAAGCACGGCGGCTCAAGCAACTCAAAATCGGATATCCAGAGGGAATGACAAATCTGGAAGTTCTTCAGACTCAAGGCTTGCTGGAAAATCGTTTGCGACCTTACGGGCTAAGTGTCATCTGGACAAGCTTTTTATCAGCCTCTTCTTTGATAGAAGCACTCAGCAATGGAACGATTGACTTCTGCGGTGGCGGCGGTACGGCCAGCATTTTCTCTCAAGCGGCGGATCATGTATTTGTGCGAGTGGCTAAGGAAAAATATACTGCTCCCAAAGGTCAAGCGATTCTAGTACCAGAAGATTCGCCAATTCAAACGCTGGCTGACCTAAAGGGTAAAAAGATCGCTTTTGACAAAGGCTCAAGCGCTCATTATGTGCTGGTGCGATCGCTGGCAAAAGTCGGACTCGATTTTAGTGACATCGAGCCAGTTTATCTGACACAACCAGAGGCGCTACCCCGATTCCGCCGGGGTGAAATCGATGCTTGGGTGATTTGGGTTCCCTACACAGCTACTCTTGCTAGAAGCGCTTACCCAGGGCGATCGATCGCAGACCTAGAGAGCATATTTGGCAACAAAGCCTCTGTAGAAGTTCCGACCTATTACTACGCAATTCCAGAGCTAGTACGCGACTATCCCGACCTGCTCAAGGTGATTTTAGAAGAGGTAAACGAAGCCGGAGCTTGGGCTAAGAAACAGGAATTAGAAGCGGTTCAACGAATGGCAGAACACCATGAAATCGACCCATCTATCCTTGGAACTTTACAGCAACGTAGTGCCGAACGCGCCATCATCCCGATTGACGATCAATCGTTGACTGCTCTACAGCATCAGGCAAATATATTTAGAGATTTAAATCTGATTCCTGAGCGGGTGAATGTGAAAGATGGAACTTACAGTTTGCAGACTAAGCAAAATTGGACTTATTAATTTGACACTGAAAATTTAGTAGAGTTTTGGTTTTTAAACGCAGAGGGACGCTAAGGAAAGCGCAGAGGTACGCAGAGTTTTTTGAAGTTCTTTGTGTTCGGTGAGGATGTCAAAGTTCTTGACGTGTCGGACGGATGATCATTTCATTCACATCAACATCACTGGGTTGCTCAATGGCATAAGCGATCGCTCGGGCAATGGCATCTGCATCAATGGCGATCGCGTAAAGTTGATTAATTCCTGCTGCTGTGTTTTTATCGGTAATGGTGGTAGTCAACTCAGTCGCAACGGCTCCTGGTGAGATATTAGTCGAACGGATTTCACCATTTGACTCTAGTCGCAGCCCTTCAGAAATCGCTCGCACTGCGTACTTGGTAGCACAGTAGACTGCTGAACCCGGAAATACCTTATGTCCAGCGACTGAGGATAGGTTGATGATGTGACCAGATTTTTGCTGACGCATAATCGGCAACACGGCAGCAATTCCATAGAGAACGCCCTTAATGTTGATATCGATCATCCGATCCCACTCATCCACCTTTACTTGGTCGAGGGGAGAAAGCGGCATCAATCCGGCATTATTGATTAGCACGTCGATCCGGCTGTATGTACTCAAAGTTTTCTGAGCTAAGGCTTCCACCTGTGCGCGATCTGCTACATCCGTTACTTGGTAGTTTGCAGTTCCTCCTGATTTAGCGATCGCTGCCACCAATTCTTTGAGCCGATCTTCGCGGCGGGCGGCTAGCATCAATTTGGCTCCACTAGCAGCAAGTCGCTTCGCAGTCGCTTCACCTAAACCACTGCTGGCTCCGGTGATGATTATCACTTTGTTTTGAATCTCAGACATCTTGATTAATAGGGGTTTTTGAGTGTGGGTTATCAAACATTGGGTGCTGTTTCAGACGAAATCAGCATTATTCAACCATATCAACTAGTTTGCACACTCGCTCAACGTTTTTGTCTCGGCAGCGTCAATAATCCGAACTGCGATCTAGATACCAAGAGGTATTGCGTCACCGTTCCTTGCCGCTTTTGCGAGTAAATAGCAGACTTCTTCATCGGTAGTTTGCGGAAAGTTTTCGTACCAAAGACCAACGCTGTGGAAAGGATTAGGTCGCAAGAGGCAAACGATTTCGTCTACTTCAGTTTCTAACTCTTGGCAAGTTTCAGGTGCAGCCACCGGCACAGCGATCGCAATCTGAGCAGGTTGTTGTTTTCGCACAGTTACAACAGCAGCCCACATCGTTGCACCCGTGGCTAAACCATCATCTACCAAGATGACTGTGCGTCCTTCTAAATCTATTAAGGGGCGATTTTGGCGATAAAGCCGTTCCCGCCGCTCTAACTCCCGTTCTTCTTGCACCGCTACCCTGGCAATTACTTCATCGGATATCTTCACCAGACTGATAATATTTTTATTGACTATCCGCACACCACCAGAAGCGATCGCTCCCATCGCTAGTTCTTCTTGATCGGGTACACCCAATTTACGCACCACTAAAACATCTAAGGGAGCATTTAACGTTTTGGCAACTTCAAAGGCTACGGGTACACCACCCCTTGGTAAACCTAATACTAAAACATCTGGGTCATTAGCATAAGCAGTTAACTCCTTAGCCAAAGCTTGACCCGCAAACCGCCGATCTTTAAATAGCATGGTGTGATATTCCTAATAATTATTTTCCCAAAAATTATTAAATAAATATTTACTTAATAGTTTTTTAATGGCTATCAACCTTAAACAATGGATTAAATTCCAAACTTGTTGTTATAGTCAGATGTTCTGAACTGATCTTAGAAAGCTAAATATTCCCTGTCCTCCACTAACGGAGCGACATCTTCAATCTACAAGTTATATCAAATGGATGAGTTAGCTTTAATCCAACAAGATTTCTGCATCTTGGGCTGACACTATTTTACTACTCCACACTCAATATACCTCGCAAAATGGCTTATTGAGAAGACAAAGTGACGCGGTGAACTATAGCTGTAGGGGGTTTACTGCTGTAGGTAACTGGTGTTAGCGTGAAGCAAAGTTACAGTACAGAAGGGTGACATGGAAAAACTCAATGTTTAAGTAGCGTATATTTGAAAACTGCTATAAGTTTTCCCACTTCCCGATCTTTACTGTTAGACTTTTACTGAGTATTTTTTTACTCTATGTTAAGAAATAATTACTTAATCGCTAGCAGATGCAAAAATCTATGAAAATACAGTAATAACTCAATTGCTAATTCTTCACGTCTCCCCTGTTACTGAGATTGTGTTGATATTATCTTTACATTATTCCTAGATTATGAATATGAGATAATGCACCATCTGCTTGTTCGTTATATAATGCTTAATATTACAGAGAAAAGGTCATCAAAGTTACCCATTTAACACTTTAAAATAAAAATTAATAGGGTAGAATTACTGAATATAGCTCAACTATTGTGAAAATCAAAAGCAGGGGTGTTTTTAATGATCGGCTTAACTAATTCAGAAAACGGCACAGTTAGCAGCACAGCAGCCACTAAGAGGCTGGCAAGGGCGATGATGGTTTCTGGTGGAGAGTTTTCACTGTTATTGGCGTGTTGTAACTGTGTTCAAAGACAGCAGCAAGTGCTGAATTTGTTAACAGAATTTTCATCAGCAGATATCCAAGAAATTTCGCTCTCACCTACGGCTGACAAATTATACACAGCCATTGTAAGTGAAATTGGTACTAATCAACCCGAAGCTTTGATGGTAAGGGGTTTAGAATCTGTAGTGGCAATCAACCAACTGATTATTAGTACTAATATCATGCGAGATGAGTTTCGGAAACAGTTTCAGTTCCCTTTGGTGTTGTGGGTTAATGATGAAATTCTGCGTAAGTTAGTCTGGCTAGCACCCGATTTCAAAGACTGGGCAGCTAGTACTATTAGATTTGATGTACCTAATAATCAGTTAATTCAATCTGAGCAACAACCCATCAGCGCCTAATATTGCCTGGGGTTACTCTCAAAATTTCTAAAATTACTTTTATTGAACAGAATTCAGAAGTCAGAATTCAGAAGTCAGAAGTCAGAATGAATTTTGTACGACAGCTAAAGGTCTAACCCTTGCCGACTATTGAATTTGTTGCCTAAGCGATGGTGTTAAGATCATTATTCCTCTAACAATCTCTTCAGGGGTAGCTGTACCATCGATTACCTTTGGTGTAATCGCCATAACTTCTAAAGCTAGGTTTGTGGGAATTCCCTTGGCTTCTAGACGCTTCAATTCTAAAACGTCAACGCCTACCGCCAATCCATCCAAATATTCTTCTACAGTAACTCCCAAATTTTCAATCTCTAACATAAGTATAAAAGCCTCTTTTTAGATTATTAACTATTAAAGCTTATTAAGAAACTTGGTTAGTATACTCTCAATAGTCATTGTCAGCCACACAAATCCCTTTACATTTAATATTATTCGTAGCGGTGCGCTGACAATGAGAACATAGAACTTTTTCGTTTTCTGTTTCTTGATTTATTTTTATACTAGTGTTTGCTGTCAGAGAGTCTTTTTCCGCTTGGTGTTTTACAGTCATAAAAATGTAAATATTTTCTGTTTTGCGGTTTATACTTTACGAAGAAAGAGAATTTTTGCAGGAGGCGATCGCGCTTTTCTTCCTCTGTCAATTATTCTACTTCAACAGCACTAATTTCCAAGGATTTTGGATAACGCATATTTAATTTTACCAGATATCTAATCAATCTTGCGACTAGGTAACTTAGTCCCGCACCTCTGACAAAACCCAGCATTTACATCATGGAAAGCCAAACCACAACTTGAACAAACTATTTCTACCTGATTAGCAGTTTTCACCACTCGCTTAATTAAATCTCCCACTTGCCAAGGAATCAGTGCAATTCCGGTAAAAATCATTAATACTGTTAGCAAGCGTCCTAATTCCGAAATGGGAATAACATCGCCAAATCCCACAGTTGTCATTGTGACAACAGAAAAATAGAATGCATCCAAAAATGTACCATAATTTTTAGGATTAACCGGATGCTCGACTTGATAAATTAAGCCAGAGTAAATAAAAACAATTGCAAATAATGTAAATAATATTCGCGCAAAAATCATCCCGTCTTCAGTGCTGATACTAGCGAATAAAAACTTTCTATCTATAAATCTAATTAATCGTAAAATCCGAAACCATCGTAATAGGCGAATAAAGCTAATATCCACCATTCCTAGAAAAAATGGTAAAATCGCCATTAAGTCAATAATCGAATAAAAGCTAAAAATATACTTAATTTTGTTTTCCGCACTCCACAAGCGGAGGGAATATTCCACCGCGAAGATGATAACGATCGCAATATCAGCTACATTTAACTGAAACCGCATATCATCAGGAATATTATATGTTTCTACCACAAAAATTCCTGATGATATTAGCACCAAAGAGGCAAGTGTTAAATTAATCGCTTTACCTATTGGTGTTTCCAGGTCTTCTAAGTAAAATTCTGTTTCTTGTCTGCTCAGTAACATATTCGACCATTAATTAATCTTAATTCCCAGTTATAACATTAGAAATACGATATTATTAACACTTATCCTTATATTAACTCCAGCTTATATGAACCCAGAATATTTTATGCGTTTAGCGTTGGCAGAAGCAAAAAAGGGCGATGCGCCTTACGGTGCAGTAATTGTTAAAGATAACGAAGTCGTTGCCGTAGCTCATAATACTGTGACAAGAGACAACGATCCATCAGCCCATGCGGAAATAAACGTTATTCGTAGTTTAACAGCTAAACTGAAAAAACCCTCTTTAGAAGGTTATAGCATATATACAACTGGCGAACCTTGTCCAATGTGTGCAACGGCTTGTGTTTGGAGTGGTTTATCAGAAATTGTATATGGTGCTTCAATTCAAGATTTAATTACTGTAAATCAATCACAAATTAGTATATCTTGTGAAGAAGTAATTGATAAGTCATTTAGGAATATCAAAGTCACAAAAGACGTTTTAAAACATGAATGTTTGGAGTTATTTAAATAAGCTATCAAAAAACTTATTTTTAGAGTATCCCTTTCAAAGTAACTCTAAAAATCTCGTTCTTTCTCTTTGTACCACAGACACTTTGCTCAAGTCGGCAAACTTTCGCAAGTAAGTATCATTCTCTGTGCAGCTGCGGTTTAAAAGTAATTTCTCTAATGAATATTCATTTATTTATGTCAATGCGTAATCCCTAAAAGATTCGCGTATATTTCATAGTTTTCTGGATCATAGCAGCAAAAAATTATTCTTTGTGGACGACCATTCTTTTGTAGCTGTTCATCAGTTTGGTTAAGGTGATGAGCGATCACATTTCTAGCGATCACCTGCTTTGTGCTGATTTATTCAATCATTTCTTGTCTACTTTATTAATGCGTAAGTTATGATTTTTTTATTTGTATAAGTAGCTCGTTAAAGAATTACGAATTATTTAACTTGGCTCATTCAAATAGGATAAATATGTATTTGCCCAAATCGCGGCTTGAGTGCGATCGCGCAAATTCAACCTGTTTAAAATATTTGTAACATGATTTTTTACTGTTCCCTCAGAAATGTAGAGTTCGTGAGCAATTTCTCGGTTACTAGCACCTGTAGCAATTAACCGCAAAACCTCTTTTTCTCTAGGGGTGAGTTCCATTAAACTAGATGGTACAGGCGGTGACTGGGTTGATGCAACATGAGAGAACTTAGTCAACAGCTTTTTAACTATACCTGGCCCTAAGTGAGTATATCCTTTATGAACAGCACGAATAGCAACAGCTAATTCTTCTGATGGTGTATCTTTCAATAAATAACCCATTGCTCCATTTTTTAAAGCTGCTGATACATATTCATCATCATCAAAAGTCGTTAGTACTAAAATCTTAGTTTTAGGAAAACGTTTTTGAATCTCCAGCGTGGCTGCAACTCCATCCATAATTGGCATTCTGATATCTAGCAATATTACATCTGGCTGAAATTCTGCAACAGAATTAATCGCTTGTTCGCCATTTTCTGCTTCTCCAACTATTTCTAAATCTGGTTCTAGTTCCAATAATGCTCTTAATCCTTGACGAATTAAACTTTGGTCATCTACCAGCAATACTTTAATCATTATGTTAACCTTGTTAATGGAATATTAACTATAATTTTGCAACCAGAGCCAAGAGCGCTATTAATATTAAATTTACCTCCAAGTGCTAAAGTGCGATCGCGCATACTATGAAGTCCAAAACCAGTAGTATTTTGCTCTATATCAAAACCTCTACCATTATCCTGAATTATCAATCGCAAATTGCCTTTAATCGTAGTAAGTTCTAATTTAACCTGTGTGGCATAAGCATATTTAGATATATTAGTCAAAGATTCTTGAGTAATCCGGTAAATAGCAGTATTTATTTCAGGTGGTAAAGAATATTCCAGATTAATTTGATAAATTGGTAAAATACCATTTGAGCGATGAAAATTTTCTGAAAGACTAGCGATCGCAGCTTCTAAAGATTGTTCTTGTAAAGGATTAGAACGCATAGTAGAAACAGATTGGCGGACATCTTTTAGCGCTTTCGATCCTAATTCCTTCGCTGTGGCGAGAAATGTTTCAGCCTTACCTGGATTAGATTGCCATAGTTTTAAAGCAGTTTCTAATTGCAGATTTAAAGCAGTCAGAGAATGTCCTAATGAATCATGAATTTCACGGGCAATGCGGTTGCGTTCTTCTAAAGTAGCTTGATTTTCAATTCGCATAGCATATTGACGGAGTTTTTCGTTAGCGATCGCTAATTTTTCTCGACTATACCGTTCAGATAATACTGCATTCATCATCAACAATACAAAAACTAAGCTTAAGCCAAATACCAGCGACGAATTCAAAATCAGAAATCGATATCGTTCTTGTGCTTGTGGTGATGCTTGAAAATTGAATAACTGGTATTTTAATTGTGTAGTAACTAAAAATAAGGTAAATGACGAAATTGTAACAAACAAACGTCCATTTAACTGAAAAATCAGACAACTACGAGTGACTAAAATTATATAGAGAAAGGGAAAAAGCCGAGCAAATCTCTCACCAAAAAGCCCAATTATTAAAATTAATATAATTTCAATTGCTGTATAGATTACCTTAGCTCTCTGGCTATTTCTGGGTAATCTTAAGCCCATTGCCGCAAAAATAATCAGACTATAAACTGACAGTTCTGGCAAAATACTACAAACTGACAAATCTGGAAATACACCGCAAATTGATAGTTCTGGAGGCTTGGGACGAAAACGCCGTAACGGAGGTGGTATAACAGCTGTCAATGCGGTGATCGCCAGTAATGTCCACTCCAGATAAAGCAGAGATGGAAAAGGATGTTTCTTAATTTCAATTGGACTACTCATTAGTCGCGTTGCTCCAGTTATAAGTTATGAGTTAGGAGTTAGAAGTTAAGAATTCCGAAGATTTAAACAAAGGTTTTGACAGCTTAAATTTTTCGCTGAGTAAGAAATAAAAAGTAAATTAAAGGAACAAAACCGTTAGTTAATCAGCTAAAGAATGACTTATAAATTCATCATAATCAAAATTTTCATAATTTATAACTCCTAACTTCTAACTATTTATTGTCAATCATGTTTGTCAAAATTCAATCATGACTTTAGTCATGGGTATAACCATGACTTTCTCCTCATGTAACTGCTAAAGATAAGTTCTTATGATGGTGGCATCCAACCAGGAAAAACCCACCAGACCATGAAACTCAAAGCATTATCGCTAGTTGCTGGAGCGATCGCCTTAACTTTAACTGCAACCTCCTTTGCTGTTCACGCTCAAACAGCCTCTCCTTCAACCGTCTTACTTGCACAAACTCCACATAAAGAAAGAGGCCCTTGGAAAGACCTGGGACTAACAGATACCCAAAACGCCCAAATTGAGACAATTCGCCGCGATAGCCGCACCAAATTTGAAGCAGTTTTGACCCCAGAACAAAAAGCAAAATTAGAGGCGGCAAAACAAGCGCGTCGGGCTGAGTGGCAAGCACGTAAGGCACAGGGGCAAACAGGTGAAGGTCAACGCCAACCAGGTGAGCATCATGGTCGCAAAAAAGGTGATTTTGGTGACTTAAATCTGAGTGAAGCACAAAAAACCCAAATGCGACAAATCCGCGAGTCTGAAAAACAACAGATTCAAGCGGTCTTAACCCCCGAACAGCGCCAAAAATTGGAGCAATTCCGTCAAAATGCTCCTTCGCGTGGTCAACAAGGTAATCCTCAATAATCATCTATCAAAAAATAATAATTCTGGGGTGGGCAGTACTCGCCCATCTCAATCCCAAAATAGATACAGATTATGATGCAACCCTTTGCGGCTTCCCCAAATCCCAGTCCTCGTCTGCAACAAGTTTTAGATGTACTCGATCGCATCGCCCAAGCGCAGGGGCGAGATGTTCCCCAAATTGTGGAAATAGAGAAATTGCGTTTCCTCCCGACTGGCACTTTTGGCAAAACTTGGGCAGACTTCCTTAATGAACATAATTTAAAACCCTTTACTACAGGTAGCCGCCGTAAACAACTCCATGACGGGGTTCACGTCCTCACAGGCTATGGCACAGATTTCATTGGCGAAGCAGAAATACAGGCATTTTTATTAGGAACCAAATTTAGCATAACTAACTTGATGTTAGGGTTAGGACTGTTGCGACTCATTCATAAAAACCTAAATTCTCGACAAGAATTTACCTGGGGCAGACTTTGGCAAGCATACCAACGCGGTTGTCACTCTCACTTTGACCCAGATACTTGGCAACCAGAATTACTCTGGCACTTACCCTTGGCTGATGTCCAGGTATTGTTTTCTATAGTCAAAAATTAATAGACAAAAATTATATAGACTTCTTGCAGAAGATGCGGAAAGGGGAAAAACTTCATCCCCTTTCCCTTTCCCTATTTTGAGTGCTGAGTTCTGAGTTCTGAGTTCTGAGTTCAATTTAGTAGACTTTCAAGATAGTTTTGAGTTATGAGTTAATCAAAACTCCTAGCTTGATTAAGATGTCCAAGGAATTCGCAATTGGTAGTAAAGTCCGTGTTGTAGCGCTACCAGCCTACGTTAAAACTGCTGAACCTATGCCCATGCTACGCCCACCCAATGTAATTCACATTGGTGAAGAAGGTATAGTCATTGACCGCAGACCTGGTGGATATTGGGGTATTCGCTTTACTAGGGGGGCTTTTCTCCTAGATAGTCAATATATCGAAAGCACGGATACCCCTGCCGAATCTCACTTAGAATGAGATTTGTGGCAACTAAGAATTGTAAACTTGTGTAAAGTTGTGATTCTGGTTTACACCATGATTTCTCGCCGCACTTTTTTAAGCATATTATTTGCCAGCTGTATTTCTGTCATCAGCTGGCTGAATTTTACCTCTGCTGCTAATGCTCTTGGTGGTAAACTTCCGGCAATTAATCAAGCCGCCCCAGAGTTTAGTTTGCCAACCAACACAGGTGATGGCAAAATTTCACTCTCTGACTTGCGTGGTAAATGGATAGTTCTGTACTTTTATCCTAAAGACTTCACCTCTGGTTGTACTATAGAGGCTCGTCGTTTTCAGCAAGACTTACCCCAATACCTCGAAAAAAATACCCAAATTATTGGCGTTAGTGCTGATGACATTGATTCTCACGCTAAATTTTGTGATTCAGAAGGGCTAAAATTCCCCTTGTTGGCTGACACTGATGGTTCAGTGAGTAAAGCTTACGGTTCGTGGCTCGGCTTTTTATCTATGCGTCACAGTTTTATCATCGATCCTCAAGGTGTCTTGCGCGAGACTTTTGTTAAAGTCAACCCAACTGTTCACAGTTCAGAAGTGCTGGCAAGACTAGAAAAATTACAGTCCACAGCTTCTTAAATCTCAATTAACAAGGGGCTTAAGCCCCTTGTTTTAAGGCACAATAAACCCATATTTTTTGAGTACAGTTTTGACTTCACTGCCAGATAGAAATTGGACAAATTCTTTGGCAGCAGAAGTATTTTTACTGCTTTTAATTATTGCTACTGGATAGACAATCGGTGAGTGAAATTTATCATCAGCAGCGACTACGACTTTTACCTTGTTGGAAATTCTGGCATCAGTGGCATAAACTAAACCTGCTTCAGCGTTACCACTTTCTACGGCTGCTAAAACTTGACGCACATTGTTAGCAAAAACTAATTTTGATTTGACGCGATCGTAAAGTTTCAATTTCTTCAAGACTTGCTCGCCATATTGACCGGCGGGTACGCTTCTGGGTTCACCGATCGCAATTTTTTTAATCTTACTATCTGTTAAATTGTAGAAGCTATTGATGCCAACAACATCCTGAGCCACAATCAAGACTAGACGGTTATTTGCCAGGTTAGTACGGCTACCTGGTAGCAATAGTCCTTTTTGTTCCAAGGCATCCACTTGCTTTTTGCCAGCAGAAATAAAGATATCGGCTGGCGCACCTTGCTCAATCTGTTGCTGCAAAGCACCAGAAGCCCCAAAATTATAACTAATATTGATATTTGATTTACTTTGTTGGTACAAAGGCTTAATTTCTTCCAGTGCCTCTTTTAAGCTGGCAGCTGCGGACACGAGTATGTTGGTGTTCGACTGTGCTATTACAGGAGAAGGATTAACCAATGGTAAACCAATTGCTAGCAGCAAGCCAGCGATCGCTATACCCACGAAGCCAAAAATTTGTCTTCTTTTCATAGAAAAGGCGTTTGAAAGGTTTCTTACATAAAATTGATGCTAGGTAAAATAGTACCAAAGATACCAACATTTGACCAACTAAATCGGTAAAATTATGCCTAGAAAAGAACAAGGGTGGGTGACATTCCAAACCTCAGAAGAGGAGCGAAAGATTTTGGAAGAGTTTTGTGGTCAGTCTCAGCGGACTAAGACCGAAATTCTCCGAGAACTGGTACGTGGTCTTAATCAACACTCTTTACCATCAAACTTACCATCATCCATGAACACAGATGAAAAAGATATCTACACTCAAATGCCTGAGATAGAAATTAGTCTTGAAAAGAAACCACTCAAAGTTAGCTCTCGCAATATTCTCAAAGGTGTTGTTAAGCGAGTTGTTACTGGAGCCGTTAATAGTGAAGTAACGCTAGAGATTGTTCACAAAGTTGAGTTAACTTCAATTATCACCAGAGTATCGGTAGAAGAGTTGGATTTATCTGAAGGGAAAGAGGCTTATGCTGTTATTAAATCCAACGATATAGTTATTGCTAGGGAATAGATTAACAATTCAAAATTCAAAAATAAAAAACTCCACGCCACTTACGGGATGGAGTTTTTTTTTGGGCATGGAGGAGAGTCACCAATGCCCTTTGGGAGTGCTGTTAGCAGTAGCGGGGCGTTTAGCCCGTGCTGAGTTAGGAAGTTAGGAGTTAAAGTAGAGACGCGAAAAATCTTTGTCTGTACAAGAGTTAGGAGTTTTGTTTATCTCCTTGTCTCCCTTTTCTCCCTTGTCTCCTCCAATGCCCAATAGGGCTTATGAAAGCGCTGGTACTGCTTCCAGTTTCTCAGCTTTGTTCTTCAATACAGTTGGTAGTTCGCTATTGAACGCTTCACCTTCAACCACTTGCGATCGGAAACCATCTGGCCCAACTGGAACATCGCCTGTGATGGTGGTGCGATAGAGGACGCGCTCAACTTCTAGATGATCCAAGTCTTGAGGGGCTAAATGGGAGGTGGCACGGTTGTCCCAGAAAGCGATGTCACCGTTGTTCCAACGGAAGCGGGTAGTGTATGCAGGTTTGGCGATCTGGTTGAAGAACAACTCAAGCAGCAGGTCACTTTCTTGTCGTGATACGTCAAGGATGTGCGAGGTGAAGCCAGGATTGACGTATAATGCACGTTCACCAGTCTCAGGATGAACCCTTACTACTGGGTGGATTGAAACCAGGGGATTGGCTGCGATGCGCTGGGCAATCTTGCTGTTACTGGGGAAATTCAAACGCGCATTGAAACGATGTTCGGCTTTTAATGTGTCTGCCAACGCCCGTAGGGGTGCTGACAGACCTTCATAGGCTGCGACTAAATTTGTCCATTGTGTGTCACCACCGAAGCTAGGGACATTAACTGCACGCAAAATCGATGCCGCAGGTGGGTTGACAACTGCTGTGACATCGGTGTGCCAACGGCTCTCGTAGCTGGAACGGCGCAGACCATTACGCCGCTCGTAACGGCTGCGGTCAATGGGCAAGATTTCTGAGAAGCCTTCAATCGGCTCATCTTCGTGGGGATGCGCGTAGGTAACTTCGCCGAAACGAGCCGTGAACGCAATCTGTGCGGCATGATCGATGTTTTGACCGCGAAAGAACACGACTTTCCACTTCAATAGTGTTTGACGAATTTCTTTGACTGCATCATCGTGCAAAGGACGCGACAGGTCTATGCCACTGATTTCAGCACCGATGAAACCGGCTACTTGCTTGACCTCAATGTGTTTGTTGCTCATGTGAATTCTCCATAGTTTGCTTGATAGGGCGGCGATCGCACTCGTCAGATATATGGGTTGCACTTAATGGCACATACCAAAGGAAGCGATCGCAGTTTAAAACATCATACTATAAATCGATCGATTTGCCGTAGTATTAAATCACCGTATTTTAGACTGCTGCAACAATGGTGGATTTGTTACAGAGCAAGCATTGAGTCTTCGCTGCGAATGCCTTTTTTTGGAACCTATGGCGACTTACTTAGGCTTTTTGTGCTTTTTACTACTTGTATCAGCATTTATAGTAATTTTATATAAACTTTATGAAATCTTTTCATTTTTAACATAAGTATTTTATTCTTTGATGAATTTATACTGTAGAGTATGACAAAGAAACAGTTGTATTTACTACAAGTATAAGGTTGCAAGAAGCTGCAAAATATTTAATTATTCTTTGGAGATAGAAAACTTTTAACTAGAACCTTCATAGACGATTCAATACTAGATTAATCAGGAAAAAATACCTTGTATTTAATTTGTAAAGTAGATAAATCCTAATTTTAGTCCACTCCCCTATTTAGAAATACTAATTTGCTTTTTCCATTTGCAACAGGTTAATAACAAATTAAAATTTGCCTTTTTACCAACGTTAATTAAGGCTTTGAGGAGATTGAAAAATACATGAGATTATCACAGAGAAAAACGCAATTATCACAGAAATCGACTATTTCTAAATATTGGTTACGTTTTTTTATCATCATCTTGTTAGTAATAGGTGTATTTTTTCGCTTCGTCAATATTGACAAAAAACTTTATTGGGGTGATGAAGTTTTTTCATCATTACGCATATCTGGCTATACGCAGTTAGAAATGAGGGAGCAATTAAGTAATGGTCGTTTGCTCGGCATAGAAGATTTACATAAATACCAGCATCCTAATCCTGATAAAAATGCAATTGATACAATTAAAGGGGTTATTCTAGAAGACTCGCAGATTTTGCCACTATACATCTTGATGACCCGGTTTTGGGTAGAGTGCTTTGGTGATTCTGTAGCAGCGATCAGAAGTTTTTCAGCATTTATTAGTCTGCTGACGTTTCCTTGTATTTATTTGCTATGTCAAGAATTATTTGAGTCTTCATTAGTAGGGTGGATAGCCATCGGGTTGGTAGCCGTTTCACCTATTCATGTCGTGTACGCACAAGAAGTACGGTCGTACAGTTTATGGATAGTAACTATTTTAATATCGAGCATAGCACTGCTGCGAGCTATGCGCCTTAAAACAAATGTTAGTTGGTTAATTTATGCAGCAACATTATCAATAGGCTTTTATACTCATCTATTTTTTACCTTGGTTGCTTTATCACAGGGAATTTATGTAGTTGCAATCGAACGCTTCCGATTGACTAAAACATCAATTTATTATCTGCTATCATCGCTTGCAGCATTTATAACTTTTGTGCCTTGGATTTGGATTATTATTACCAATCCTCAGCCAGAATCAGTAGCTTGGACAAATACTAAACAAACAGTATTTATGTCAGTTACAAGGTGGGTTGGTATCTTTAGTCGTGCGTTTATTGATTTAAATATTACTCCTAACGATCCGGGAAAGCTTAAGTTTGTCTTAATTCCTGTGATTTTAATTCTTTTAGCTTTAATCAGCTACTCAATTTATTTTGTGTGTCGAAGAACCTCTAAGGAAGTTTGGTTATTCGTCTTAACCTTGATTGGAGCTGTAGGGCTTCCTCTACTGGTGACAGATTTTGTCTTTTTAAAGCGGTACGCTACTAGTCGATACACACTTCCTTCCGTTTTAGGGATACAGTTAGCTGTTGCTTACTTATTTACCACTAAGATTACGTCTATTTCTACTAAAGCTTGGCAAAAAAAGCTTTGGTCAATTGTAGCGCTGATAGTAATTATGGGCGAAGTTGTATCTTGCATAGTTCACACTCAACCGCAGATTTGGTGGAACCAAGTTCCTGAAAAATACCAAGCATATCCTCAAATGGCTAACATTATTAATCAAGGTAATAAACCGCTTTTAATTAGTGATGAGGATAATATTATTCCACCACTACAAGTACTTAGTAACTTAATCGATCCAAAAGTGCAATTTCAAATTGTCGCAAATAATCAGTTACCAGAGATTACTAATGGTTTTAGTGACATATTTTTGTTCTTGTTCGAGCCGTCTGATTTCTTAAAAGCTGGAATTGAAAAAGTTTATAATTCCAAGTTACAACAGGTAAGCCCCTTTCTCTGGAAAATAACAAAACCTAATTAAACTAGGACTTACGCACTCATGACGAAAAACTAAGAGGATGTTTGAAAAGTCTCACATAACACATTAACTTTGACGTTACCCCCCAACCCCCCTTGTAAAGCTACGGTGTACACATAAGTCTGAAATAGCTGATTAACCAGGGTTTTACCCCACCCTAACCCTCCCCTTGCAAAGGGGAGGGAACTAGATTTTCCGGTTTCCCCCCTTTACAAGGGGGGATTAAGGGGGGTAATTCGACTTGTGTATACACGGTAGCCTTTTCCAAGGGGGGATGGTGCGAACTAAAAGCAGATAGTTGGTATTTGAATATTGCTGGGAGATTAAAAATTAATATCAATTAGCCTTATAAGTGACACAGTTAGAGCCAAAATATACTTTAATTAAACAAATAATTTAAGTATATACTGGTATTCTTGCCGCTTATGTCATCGCCCCTCGATCGCCCGCTAAAAATTGAAATCAGACTGCCATCTTCCCATCCTCAGTTATTAGAAGGATTAGATATATGGCTGCGTTTAGGTTTGATATCTGATACCCAAGTTAGGCAGTTATGTCGAGAGTTTCTGGTGTGTGCGGTGGTGTTGCAACCCCAGACTGAAGCGAAAACAAAGGTAGTATTTGCAACTTCCGATCGCGTGCCGGAGTTGCCCATAGCAGCTTTACAATCTAGTAGCAGTAAACCAGCTAAACCCAACTTTATCGCCACAATGTTACAGTCCTTGGGAGCAGAACTGAGTGTCCGTTGGCTACTTTTTTTAGGGGTTTTCCTGGTAGTGGTATCTTCTGGGGTACTGGCTGCTAGTCAGTGGGCGAGGTTTCCTGCTTCTGGGCAGTATGGGGTTTTATTTGCTTATACTTTGAGTTTCTGGGGATTAAGCTTTTGGGCAACTAGGCAAAATAACCTCAGATTAACGGCTCAGACATTACTGATTGTCACCCTTTTATTAGTGCCAGTGAATTTTTGGGCAATGGATAGCTTTCGATTGTGGCAAAATCCTGTGGATTGGATTGTAATTGCGATCGCCTGTCCTACCCTGACTGCTATAACTGTTTTACTCTCCAGAAATCGGACTATTTTTACCAATTTACATACCGGCAAATTACCTCTGGTAAATATTCTGGGGCTGAGTTATCTGCATTGGGGTTGGCAATTAAGAGGATTTCCCTTAATAGCTGTTTATCTGGCAACCATCGGCACAACTATCATTACTGTCTATCACAATCTTTTCCAACAGCAAGAACATCGAGGCGATGTCTACGACGGGTTACGCCTACGCTATAAGTTAAGTATTAGTTTATCTGCTGCTGTAATTATTTATTCTTTAATAATCCTATTGGTACGGGCGATTTTTGTTACTGAGGTAGATGTCACACTCTTGGGGTTAGCCATTGGTATTTGCGGCTGGTTGATGACTTGGTTAGCACAGCAGGGGGCGGGGGAGGCAGGGGGAGCAGGGGGAGCAGGGGAAGTAGGGGAAGTAGAGGAAGTAACATTAATATTCCCCTCATCCTCCTCATCTCTCTTACTCTGGGAAAAACTTGGTGGCGTTTTACTCTTCCTCGGTTGGCTGGTATCGGTACTAAATTATCCTTGGCAAGCGATCGCTATAAGTGGTTTGGGTTTGTGGTTTTTAGGGAGTCGTTTGGGGCGGTACAGTTTAAAGTTAGACTTTGCAATGGTTTTCGTCATCGGTTTAGAGACGATTTGGCTAGGTTGGCGATTAGTACCTGATAACTTACAGAAATTAGCGATCGCAACTAGTACCCAACTTACTAATTCTCAAAATGAACCTTGGGCGTTGCTGGGTATAGCTTTATTTCCCTACGTAATTTTGATGGTGGCGCTTACAGATAGTTTCTATCGCCGCCAAAAGCGAGAATTAGCTCTATTTGGCGAACTACTTACCCTATTATTTGGAACTTTTTTAACAACGATCGCTATCGTAAATCCCACATTGCGATCGCTAAATCTGCTATTTTCTACCGCCACTCTCGCATTCGTCACTCAACGCCGCTCGCCCTCATCCCTTCCCCTGGTATACCTAACTCATATCATGGGAATACTGACATTTTGTTTTACCATTAATTGGTTATTCCCAACCCTGAATCAACAAGCCTGGGCAAGTATTTTATTGGCTGTGATGGTTGCAGAATGGCGATTTAGTTTAGAAGAAGGATTATGGCGACGTAGTGCATGGGACATCGGTTTAGGATTAGCCGCAGCTAGTTTTTTCCTTTTGTGGATGAATGCAGAATCATCTTGGTATGGCATCGCTGATAGCCGATCTGATTGGGGAGTCTTATGGCTAGTTACGCCTTTAGCTCTCACAGGTGTTGCCAATGCCACAATTAGAGAGCGGCGGATTACTAGCCGTTATTTGAGTGTCTTAGCTGTGATAATTGCCCAGCTAGTGACTTTACAGCTACCAGGAATCAGATTAATCGGTTTGGCTGTGGGTGTCGGATTGATGTTTGTAAATACGCGCTATTTGCGAA
Organism: Nostoc sp. NMS4; assembly: GCF_017115095.1. Classification (GTDB taxonomy): domain Bacteria; phylum Cyanobacteriota; class Cyanobacteriia; order Cyanobacteriales; family Nostocaceae; genus Nostoc. The sequence goes on from NZ_JABXKI010000284.1 coordinate 22,766, forward strand.
ACCAAATATCTGCGGTAATTACAGAAGGATTTGTTTTAAGTTTCATTGGGGCGCTGTTGTGGGCGGGTGTGCCTGGTTTACCTCGTTTAGCGGTAGCAGGTTGGTTTGTTGTCGGAGCGATCGCAACTCTAAGTCTATGGTTAACGCGGACAGTTTTGAACCGACGCGCCAACGAATTAGCAGTTATCTATGCAGCCGCTAGCGATAAATGGGCGATCGCCTTGTGTGTTCTTGAGTTGTTGGGTTTGACGCTGCATTCAGTGCTGATTTACCAAGGGTTTACTACTTCGGGATTTTTGTTCTTAATTGTCACTGCGATCGCCCTGGCAGCCATTATTTATCGCAGTTGGCAAGAACCGACAAATTGGGCATTTTATGGGATTGGCTGGTGTTTGGAATTGTTGATTACCCAGGTGTTAGGGTTGGGGGAACGCTCAACTGTTAGAATAGCAATCGCAAACATCGCTTTAGGTTTAATTACTCAACTTGTCGGCGAGTGGTGGCGGCGACGACATCAATTAGAAAGATTTCCTAGCAGCCTTCATATTTTGCCCTTAATTTATGGCGCATTCAGTGTATTGCTGCGTTTCAATACCTTTACCGAGTGGACAGGTTTGTATTCCTTGGGTGTAGCTTTAATTATTATTGGCGTGGGGCGACGGCGCGAGAATTTCAAACCCTTGCTGTACTTAGGAATTATTGGCATATCAATTTCTGCTTATGAACTTTTGTTCTATCAAATGTCACAAGCTTCAGGAGGAGCATTAGGTGATGGATTAATTGCCATGTCTGCCCTTGGTGCGAGTATCATGTATGCATACTGTATTCTGTCGCCTTATCTTGTCAGCTACTTACGCCTAACTCCCCAAGAACTAAAAGGAATTGCCCATATTCATTGGGTTTGGAGTAGCTGTTTATTAATGGCTGCAATTCCGCTTCCCATTGGAGTTAATCGGTTAGTGGGATTGGGAACGGGAGTATTTTTGATTCGCTATGCTATCTTTCAGGGAAGAAATTTGCGTACTTCCCCCAGCATCTTGGGAAGAATTACAATCGCCGAGATGTGGGTTTACCTTGGCTTATTAGAGGTAGCCGGCATGAGGATTTATTGGCGGGAGACAGCAGTAGGGAGATTTTGGGCTGGGCCATTAGTTCCTTGGAACGGTGCGATCGCTTGTGTGGTAGCCTACTTTCTGTACATCCTACCTTGGGAGAGTTGGGGTTGGTCTAAAAGACCTTGGCAACAAGCTGCATACATCATACCACTGATAATTTTATGGGAAACTAGACTGCAAACTTACCCCATTACCTTAGTACTCGCAGCTGGATTCTACATCTTTTTAGCAAAAGTGGGCGAAAACATCCGTTTCACTTATGTTAGTGTCGCGTTGATTGATTGGGCGCTTTATCGTTGGTTTGATTCCTTACGCCTGACTGATATTTTATGGTATGTAACCCCAATTGGATTGTCACTACTTTATATTGCTCAAGTCGATACCCAACTGAAGCTACCAGATTACAAAATATCTCGCCATATTCTGAGAGTGTTAGGTAGTGGTTTAATTTGTGGGTGGGCAATTTTATTTCATCAACACACCGCTTGGATACCGGGAATCTTCAGTCTCATCGCCATTTTTGCCGGATTAGCTTTGCGAGTGCGGGCTTTTCTCTACATTGGTACAGCCACTTTTTTAATTACTACAATTTATCAATCAGTAATTTTCAGCTTGCAGTACTCTTTTTTAAAATGGATTGTTGGCTTGCTAGTTGGCATTTTACTGATTTACATCGCCGCCAACTTTGAAACCCGGCGCGCTCAAATAACTTCCTTAATTCGTAGTGCCATTGATGAATTTCAATCATGGGAATAGATAAGCTAAGAATTAAACATACCAATTATCTTAGGACTTACGCATAAGAGATCCCCCAACCCCCTTAAAAAGGGGGCTTTTCAAATCCCCCCCTTTTTAAGGCTACGGTGTATACACAAGTCGAATTACCCCCCTTAATCCCCCCGATGTATTGGGGGGAAAAAGAAATCTAGTTCCCTCCCCTTTACAAGGGGAGGGTTAGGGTGGGGTAATTCGGCAGACTGGTTGTGATTCGATAACTTGTGTGTACACCGTAGCCTTTTTAAGGGGGGCTAGGGGGGATCGAGGTTTCAGGTTTTGAGTGCGTAAGTCCTATGCCGATTGCAGCTATACCGCCGCGTAAAATAGCATTTGAAACAGCGTTATTTAATTTGGTTAAAAGACTTAAGATATCGAAAAACTTCATGCCTTGTCAAACTACCAAACTAACAATATTCTCAATAATATCAATCGTCCGACCCAAAATCTCTAAAAAGCCTACAGTATCATTTATTTTCTGAATTTCTTGATTTATTGCTTCAATACCATCTTCAAAACCTTTCTCATTTTGCTCCAATTTATTAACCAGAACAGCAGCAATATTGTTCCTGACTGCGTTGACAAACTTCGTCCATTTTTGACAATACCTTTTAAATTCTTTTTTCTGTTCTGGATTAGTAAATTTACTTTCAATACCAGCTTGATATAAATTATTCTCTAGATGACTGATCTTTTCAAGAAATGCTAATTGTTTCTTATTATCGACGTTAGATGCTATCTCTGACATAAAATTAATTTCCCTTTAGTTGATTAGTTATTTTTGATTTCTTCGGCTACATTTAGTAGAGAGTTGATATCAAACAAAAGCTCATTAGCACGTGCAATAGTAAATTTATCTTCTAGGAGTAGCTGAAAAGCTTCTTTGAAGTCTTTGGCTGATTTACTAGCATTATTTAAAGCTTCTATCGAAAGTGTCATCGTCAAAATATTCCGCCGGTGTTCTATCCATGCGTCAGGATCGCTAATTGAATTGGCAGATGTATAAGGTTTTAATAGTAAACGATCTGCCTGATTTTCTTGAATGGTTGATAAATTATTTTGTAGTTGAGTAGTAAGAAGCTCAAGCACTAATTCCTGAATAGCAAGCTCTCGATAAATCGTTTCTTTCCTCAGTTCTAATTCTTTTCTCAATGCACCTTTAATTTTATTACTCAATATCATTTTAGGAATTTCAGATAAAGCAGAGCCAGTTCTGTGAGAGACAAGAGGATTACCTTGAATATTAGTACTGACATTATTTAATTGAGTGAAAATATCCTCAGTAACTTGTTGCGCTTCTATTGGAGCATCCGAGGTTGCGAGATTTTCTAAAGCAATAAAGTAGCGTTTGAGTAAATCGGTATGTTGGCGCATTCGTCCAATCAACATAAGCCATTGCTTATCTTGTTTAGTAATATCGATATAATTTTGCTGATTCTCCAGTTCACGATCTTTGTCTGTATCTTCTAAGCGGTTATGCAGCAATTTTTCCGAACTTGCATCAACAGCATAGTTTCCTGATGTAACTAATAAAGTATCTAGTGCAGCTGCATATTCTTGTCCAGCGTTGGCAAACTTTCTATATTCTCTTAGAGAAGCACCACAGGCAACTAATGAAGCTCCAATCAAAGAAATGATTGATGCTCTAATAACAAATTTAGATTTGATAATAATCTCCTTTCTAAGCATAAAACGTATAATTAAGATGTTTGAAAAGTAGGAAGTTAAGTAAAAAAGCCGCAGATGCTTACTGTCGTAATCTTTTGACTGCAAATACCAAACAAATTCTGGAATTTTTAGCCCAACACATAAAAATCAGAATTTTGGGCTGTGATTATTCAAAATAGAATCAACAAACCCCGAAAATGATTTATATTTATTTACCCTCGCGTTATTAGTAAAATCGCTGTTATTGCTTTCTCCACTCCGCAATTAGTCAATTTCGGAATTTTTCAAACTAAAACTGGCTGGCATAGGTTGGTTTGAGGAATAAAACCCAACGTTTTTAGAGCTATGACAAGATTTGCTGTCATAGCCAACTTCAGATAAAATTAAAATTGGAGAAGTGAAGCCTTAAAAATGGAGCAAAAACGCTTTATGGTAAACATTACCCTAGATGAAGAGGCAGAACAATATTCAGTTGAAATTCTAAGTCAGGAAAGAACAACTAGTAGCGAGTTGCTCAAAAAACTACTGCGAAATTATTTACAGACTCATCAACCTCGACAATCTGTTTTGGAACGAATGGGCGGAGTGCCTAAGCATTTGCTATCAGTGGGCAATCTATCTGATCGGGATACTCGCAGAGAGATTATTGCTTCTCGGATAACGGCAAACCAACAACAAGACCTATGACCCGATTGGCAATGAGCAAGAGATCGGTTTGTGCAAAATCTTGGTTAATCCCTGCAAGATTGGATAATTTATTTGTTGGAAGTCCCTAATACATCAAAAAATATTGCTCCAGGGTTGACGTTTCCGTGTTTCGCGCACTCTGTAGCAGCTTCCGCCTTCCCTGTAAGAGCTTCCGCC
>NZ_JABXKI010000289.1 GCF_017115095.1 Nostoc sp. NMS4
GATGAACAACCAGATGGTAAACGTAAAGAAAATGCTCAAGATACTCGCATTGATTGGGGGAGAGTTGCTAGAAGATTTTTAGAGAATGAATAAGATTAAATCTCACGCAGAGGCGCAGAGGCGCAAAGAGTGGAGAGAGTGCAGATAATATGTACACTACTTGATAAGTAGCTGTAGTTATTCCCAGTCTTCGTATTTCAACCCGTCAATACGGCTAAACTCACGGGTGTTGTGGGTGATCAACGTGAGATCATTTGCTAAAGCGATGGCAGCAATTAACAAGTCATTTGCTCCAATTGGAGTTCCCAAAGTATCAAGACGAGCGCGAATCTTTCCACCAATTTTTGCTGCTTGACGATTTAGTGGTAAATCAGTAAACTCAGCAAATAAATTTTCCAGATGACTGAGGTTTATGTTAACATTTTTGCTTTTGTAAGCTCCATAATACAGTTCACTATAAACAACTGTACAGATGTAAATTTCTTTAGCAGGAATTGTCAGAATTTTTTGGGTAACAGGTGAATTTGATGAATTAAGAATTTGGATACACGCATTTGTATCTAAGAGGTAGGCCATTCAATCTCCTCCCTATTCTCAAAGGGAAGCTGTTCTGGTCGTTCAAGGGGTTCACCTTCCCAACTACCTATTACATTTTCTAAAAACCTATGAGAATACCCTAATTCTTGAGGTGTTTTGGCTGTAGTCTGTGATGATTCTGGGATCACAGGCTGGAAGACAATTACTACATCTAATTCTTGGTTAGCAATCTCAGGTGGAAGCTGAATTTGCAGAATTCCATCATCACCGATATGTGTTCTAATCTTGATACTTTCCATAACCTGACTCGCTAACTAGAACCCGATACCCCTATAATATCGAAATCATGCTTTATTAGCTTTAACCTTTCAGTAAAAGTGATTAAATCTCACGCAGAGACGCAGAGGTGCAAAGAGAGTTGTTATGATCATTCTCTGCGTTACTTTGCGTTGACTTAGCGTTCCTCTGCGTTAAAAAAATGACTAACATAATCTACCTTGATTACCACTCAACTACTCCCGTTGACCCCAGAGTAGCAGAAAAAGTCATGTACTATATGACTACTGCTTTTGGTAATGCTAATAGTGTAGATCATATTTATGGAGACGAAGCAGCAAAAGCAGTTAAACAAGCCCGTCAACAAATAGCAGAATTAATCAATGCTTCTGTCAAAGAAATTATTTTTACGTCTGGTGCAACAGAAAGCATTAACTTAGCAATTCAAGGACATATTAATCAACAAAATACTCCCGCGACAATAATTGTTTCCCCAGTTGAACACAAAGCAGTTTTAGATACCTGCAAAGTATTAGCCAAAAAAGGGCTTGCTGAAATAATTTGGTTAAATGTCAATCAACAAGCCCAAATTAATTTAGAACACCTAGAAAAAGTCTGCTCTGGCGGTGCTTCCTTACTCTGTGTGATGGCTGCTAATAATGAAGTAGGGACAATTTACCCAGTACAAAAAATTGGGGCGATCGCCTCATCCTACCATATCCCTTTCTTATGTGATGCTTCCCAAGCAGTCGGTAAAATTCTCCTCAATTTCCAAGACTGGGGTATTACCTATCTAGCGATTTCTGGACATAAACTTTATGCACCCAAAGGAGTTGGTGCATTAGTAGTGAGAAAAGGTCATTATCTTGAACCACTGATTTACGGTGGTGGACATGAACAGGGATTCAGATCGGGTACACTCAATGTCCCCGGAATCGCTGGCTTGGGGGAAGCTTGCAGATTGAGACAGTTAGAAATGGAAGCAGATGAAAATGCGATCGCACTTTTGCGAAATCAACTACAAAACTGGCTGCAAGCTCAAATTCCTGATTTACTAGTGAATGGAGACTTAAACAACCGTTTATCAGGTAATTTACATATTTCTATCCCTGACATCCCTAATAGTGCCATGATTGCTAGAGTCCGCCACCAATTAGCTATTTCTACAGGTGCGGCTTGTTCATCAGGTGTTGTTGCAGCATCTCACGTTCTGCAAGCTATGAATCTTTCAGAAAATATAATTGAGGGAGCGTTAAGAATCGGTATTGGGAAATTTACAACCAAAGCAGAAATCGAAAAAGCATCTTCTCTGCTCATCAGTGCAGTAAATGAAATTCATCAACTTTTCTAAAAATATACAAAAAAACGAATTATCGTCAATTGCTCTCCATATTATTTGAAAAATTTTCTAATGGTATGAGGTACAAAATGCAGGAATTAAAATCAGACATAAACAGTTTCTAACTCCTGCCTCCAAAACCGTAGCTTTGTACTTCATGCAAAAGAAAACTGCTGTAATTTGGCAAGGGACAATTATGATTTCACAAGTTGTCGATAGCGTTCTTGAACTTCCTGAATCGAAAACAAAGTTTCAAACTTCAACCCTGCTGACTGGTACAACTCACCTCCCCCTTGTTGTCTATCTACCAGTGAAATTATTTGATTTACGGTATAACCTGCATCTTTAAGACGCTCAACAGCTTTTAGAGCAGATTGCCCAGTTGTTACTACATCTTCCAAAACTACTACTTTTGCGCCCTCTGGTAAACTCGGGCCTTCTATATAAGCTCTTGTTCCATAACCCTTGGCTTCCTTGCGAATAATCAGCGCTGGTATTGGGCAGTTTTCATAAACAGAAACTATACTCACTGCTGTCACAATGGGGTCAGCCCCCATTGTTAAACCACCTACAGCCTGTGTATCTACAGGTAATAAAGGGAACAGCAACCGTCCGACTGCTAAAGCGCCTTGAGGATGGAGTGTTACTTGTGTCTTATTGACGTAATAAGAACTACGCAGCCCAGAAGAGAGGAGAAAATCACCCTCTTGATAGGCAAGTTGGCAAAATAAATCTAGTAGCTTGTGGCGCAAAATGGTCAAATCAGAAGTGGTTGCCCAAATATCCGAGTGGGTAAGAGTTTCAGTAGGATACGTCATTACAAAACATTAAAAGTTGTGCTACACCAAAGGTTGAACTCATTAGAGTTCTGAACTTCAGCATAAATTAAGATTCGCCCAAAGCAAAAGTTGAGGAGTTAGAAACGTGCGTATAAAATTTAAAACCCTTGGTGGTTTATTGGTGCTGCTTGCTGCTGGCATTGCTTTTCCCTCTGTTGCATCTGCCCAAACTGCAACACCCAATTCTGAAACTACAAATGATGTATTTGAACGAGCTTATTTTCGTCACGATCGCAATTTCTACGAAAATGGCAGCCTCAAACGTCAACTAGACTCATTTCTAGGATCTGGTTCCGGTTTCGGTGGTTCCTTCCCAGAAAATGAAATTGCCCACGATGCTGAGTTGGTTAATACTTTATATCATGATGCCCTGACTCAGCAAGTCGGCAACGATCCTTATATTCGTACTCCTGATTTACCAAATCCTTATGACACATCACTGCTCGTGTCTCCTCGCTATAGCAACAAACTCAAAGTAGGAACTGAATTCAGGTTTGAAACTTTACCCTCTCGGTAAGATTGGGGTGTGGGGAGTGGGGAGCAGGGGGCAGGGAGATGAGGGAGATGAGGGAGACAAGGCAGACAAGGGGACAAGGCAGACAAGGAGATAAATAAAACTCTTAACTCAGCACTCAGAACTCTTAACTCAGCACTCCTAACGCCCTCTATTGCTAATTTTTGATGATTCAGTGCGCCCTGCTGGAATCGAACCAGCCTGAAGACGAATTATGAGTTCGTTGCCTCCCCAATCGGCCAAAGGCGCTTGTTTTGTTGGGTTGTGGGTTCCTACGAGTAAATTACTTCAACTCTTAGGTCAACCTCATTTGCTAATTTTAGAGTGAGGAAAATACCTTATGCACTGAGTTTAGCCAATTCCATGAATATAGCACAAATTTACCACGTGTGAATACTGGACAATACTTTATTAGATTTTTATACTACATAATTTGATCATAGATATAGTGCAAACTAATATTGATTAAGTTCCTTTAAGGATTGAGGTCAAAAGCTTCACTATTCTTAAATAGACCAGCATTCTATTGTGATAGCTTGTCAGCGATGAAAATAAATTCTACTGTACTTCTTACTTTGATTTTGTTAATTCTGATGATGGGAGCAGGTTCTGTGAGCGCTTTTTTGGGCTTTGAACTGGGTAGTTCAGCACTTAAAGGTGTCACTACACCAGATGGACGACCCATAACCAAATTTGCCAGCAATAAGGCAAACAGCTCTCAACAGGGAGGGCTGGTGCTATTAAAAGAGGAAGAAATTCTGAAAATTGTCAAGGCGCGAATTGAGGGTAAGACTAAAGCCGCTAAATCGGAAAAGCCAGAGGAAGATGATGAAGAAACTAATACCAGCAAGCAAAAGCCAGAGGAAAAACCCCCAGAAGTAGTTGAAGAAAAGCCCCTACCAGGTTTTCCGGTTACTGCCCAAAGTCAGGGTGTAACAATGACTGTGCAATCTGCCCGCTACTCTGGCGGTGATTTACTACTGAAAGTGAAAATGCAGAACAAAGGTAAGGATTCTGTGCGCTTCTTGTATAGCTTTTTAGATGTTACCGATGACAAAGGACGAACCCTGAGTGCAAGTACAGAGGGTTTACCAACAGAATTGCCTGTAAATGGGCCAGCATTTTCAGGTACAGTGAGCATTCCCACAGCTTTACTTGATGATGTCAAGAAAATATCACTTGCTCTCACTGATTATCCCGCTCAACAATTGAAGCTAGAAGCATCGAATATTCCTGTAGAAAGGTAGAAGAGGCAATTTTAGATTTTAGATTTTAGATTTTAGATTGGAGATTTGGTACTAAGTAATTTAGCTAATCCCTAATACCCAAAACTTAATCCAAAATCCAAAATCCAAAATCCCTAAATGGAGGGCGTGAGTTTTACACGAGCTTTGGCAGTGAGTGGTTTTCCTAATTTAAGTTTGATAGAAGTGGCGCTGCGGTTATTGTCAGTGCTACTACTGATTGCCATAAATGCCTTTTTTGTGACGGCGGAATTTTCGATGGTGAGCGTGCGGCGATCGCGTATTCACCAGCTAGTTAAGGCTGGGGATATTCCAGCGATCGCAGTGGAAATGTTACAACGCAGTATTGACAGGCTGCTATCTACCACCCAGTTAGGCATTACCCTCTCTAGTTTGGCACTGGGATGGATTGGCGAAAGTACGATTGTTGTGCTAGTGAATGTCTGGTTAAGATCCTGGCCTCTACCCAGTGGGATGACTACCTTCCTCGCCCATTCCCTATCAATTCCCATCGCTTTTTTCTTAATTGCCTATTTGCAAATAGTGATCGGAGAATTATGTCCCAAATCCTTAGCCATGCTGTACTCAGAACAGCTAGCGAGATTTTTGGGGCCTCCGGTAAAAGCGATCGTGCGTTTTTTTGGCCCCTTCATCTGGATTCTTAACCAATCAACCCGTTTTTTATTGCGGATTTTTGGCATTCAATACACAGGTCAAGGCTGGCGACCGCCTGTAACTCCCGAAGAATTGCAACTGATTATTTCTACAGAATGGGGGTCTACTGGTTTACAGCGTGCAGAGCGAGAACTGCTCAATAATGTCTTCGAGTTTGGGGATGTCATGGCCCAAGATGTGATGATCCCGCGCACCAGTATTATCACACTGCCAAAAGATGCTACCTTCCAGGCATTACTCAGGGAAATGGCTTCTACTGGTTACTCTCGGTATCCGGTGATTGGTGAATCTTTAGACGATGTTCGCGGCATTGTTTATTTTAAAGATTTGGCACAACCTTTAGCTGTCGGAAAGCTCAGTTTAGAGACACAGATCCAACCTTGGATGCGTCCTGCGCGGTTTGTTCCAGAACACACGCCCTTGAGTGAACTTTTGCCCATGATGCAGCAAGAGAAACCCGCTATGGTCATGGTAGTAAACGAATTTGGCTCTACTGTAGGACTAGTGACAATCAAAGATGTGATTGCCGAAATTATTGGCGACCCCAGTGAACCTGAAGGCAGCGACGACTTACTGATTCAGATGTTAGATGAGCAAAAATTTCTGGTACAGGCACAAATCAACCTCGAAGACCTCAACGAAGTTTTGGATCTCAATTTGCCCCTGACCAGAGAATACCAAACACTAGGGGGCTTTTTGCTGTACGAATTACAGAAAATTCCGGCCATTGGCGAAACTTTCTGTTATCAAAATCTTGAATTCACTGTGATATCAATTGTTGGCCCGCGCTTGCATCAAATTCAACTGCGACGGTTAGAGCAGTTAGGAGTTGAGAGTTAGGAGTTATGAATTTTAACTCCTCACTCCTAACTCCTAACTCCTCACTCTTCAAGAAGCATACGCCAGTGGATCGACAAGTCCCAATTCGGCAAAAGCTGCTAGCCGCAAGCGACAAGAATCACATACGCCACAGGCGACATTTCCAGCTGCATAGCAAGACCAAGTTAGTTCCCAAGGAACTCCCAATTGGTTCCCCAGTTGGATGATTTCGGTTTTTTTCAGGTTGATTAGGGGTGCAACAATATTAATTGGTTGTCCCTCACGCCCTTGTTTGGTTCCCAGGCGAAAAACTTCTTGCATTGCTTGGATATAGTCGGGGCGACAATCAGGATATCCTGAGTAATCGAGGGCATTAACGCCAATATAGACACGCTCTGCTGCGATCGCTTCGGCGTAACCAAGAGCAAAGCTTAAAAAGATAGTATTACGAGCCGGAACATAAGTGACAGGAATATTTTGAGACATTTCATCTAGCGATCGCTCCTGGGGTAAATCAATGGCATTATCGGTAAGGGCCGAACCGCCCCATTGTCGTAAATCAAAATTTACCACCTGATGTTTTGCGATCGCAGCTTTTTGAGCCACACTGAACGCTGACTCTAACTCTCGTCGGTGTCGCTGCTGGTAATCAAAGGAAATAGTATGACATTCACAGCCATCAGCTTGAGCTTTGTACAAAATTGTGGAAGAGTCCAATCCCCCGGATAACAGAATTACAGCTTTCATCTCAGTTGCAAATTTTGGATTTCAAATCACTCAATCAAACCTTAACAAAATGCCAAAAAGCAATGCCAAGGATAATTTATACTTAGGTCTTACTGAAAATTTTAAAGTTAATAAAAAGACATATATTTTTGGAGAAAGTGCAAAATCCCAAGCAAACTCGAAATATCTATACAAAAGATATTTCGATTACGGGAACCGATCGCAAACTTTGAAATTCTTCATAAACATAGGCTCTATGTTACCATCTGGATGGTTTTAGACGGATCGTAACCGGCTTTCGAGTATAAACGCCAACGGCCGTAGCGTCTCTAAATTTGGTGGTTGAGGAGAGAATAATAGTGCAAAATAGCATGTCAGTGGCAAAACCGAATCCATATACACAGCGCAACCAGCCACGACCGATCCGCATAGGCGTGATTGGAGTGGGTAACATGGGACAACACCACGCTCGCGTGCTGAGTTCAATGAAAGATGTTGAGCTAGTCGGAGTGGCAGATATTAACGTCGAGCGAGGGTTAGAAACAGCCAGCAAGTACAAGGTGCGTTTTTTTGAAGATTACTGCGATCTACTACCCCTTGTGGAAGCAGTTTGTGTAGCTGTTCCCACCCGTCTGCACTATGCCGTGGGCATCAACTGTCTGTTAGCGGGAATTCATGTTTTGATTGAAAAACCGATCGCGGCCAGTATTTCTGAGGCAGAGTCTTTAGTAAATGCCGCAGCTGAGTCTGGGTGTATCCTGCAAGTAGGTCATATTGAGCGTTTTAACCCAGCTTTTAAAGAACTGAGCCAAGTGCTGAAAACAGAGGAATTGCTGGCGCTAGAAGCCCATAGAATGAGTCCTTACTCAGATCGAGCAAACGATGTTTCAGTTGTGCTGGATTTAATGATCCATGACATTGACCTACTTCTGGAATTAGCTGCTTCCCCAGTCACAAAATTGACTGCTAGCGGTACTCGTTCCCTAGACTCTGGTTATTTAGATTACGTAACCGCCACCTTGGGGTTTGCCAATGGTATTGTTGCTACTCTGACTGCCAGTAAAGTCACTCACCGCAAAATTCGCCGGATTGTCGCCCATTGCAAAAATTCATTCACTGAGGCAGATTTTCTCAAGAATGAAATTTTGATTCACCGACAAACCACTGCCAATTCTCTCACTGACCACCGACAAGTACTTTACAGACAAGATGGTGTAATTGAAAAAGTTTACACCAGCAATATTCAACCACTGAGCGCAGAGTTAGAACATTTTGTCAACTGTGTACACGGTGGCAATCAACCCTCAGTAGGTGGTGAACAAGCACTCAAAGCCTTGAGACTTGCAAGTTTAATTGAGCAGATGGCACTAGAAGATCGAGTTTGGAATCCCCTAGACTGGCAATCGGAACCAAGGGTACAATCTTTGACCCCGACAGCCTAGAAGAAGGGAAAAGGGAGACAAGGTGAAATTTTCTCCCTTTTCTCCCCGTGCTGCCCCACAGCCCCAACTTCAGCCGAAAACCTAGAGTATGTTTTTAAATTTGCCATCAAGTATTTAGATCCTTCCTAGTCGCTTTAAAAAACCGACTAAGGGGGATCTAAAAAATTAGAAAACAAAACCTAGTGGTCTGTCCCATTAATTTTGCTGGGTTAAGAAAACGAACCGCAAAGTACGCAAAGAGCGCAAAGTTAAGAGGTAAAGAAGATAAATTTAAAACTGATTCACCTCTCAAAACTTTTGGGACAGACTACTAGTGGTCTATCGCATTAATTTTGATGGGTTAAGAAAACGAACCGCAAAGTACGCAAAGAGCGCAAAGTTAAGAGGTAAAGAAGATAAATTTAAAACTGATTCACCTCTCAAAACTTTTGCGATAGTCCACTAGTGGTTCATCGCATTAATTTTGATGGGTTTGTAGTGAGTGATTTATCGCTCAATTTTAAGCACTGAAGTGCTTACTACAAACTTTTATAACCTATTATATTTAATGCGATAGACTACTAGTCCAGCAATTTCAGGAATTGACTTAATGCTTGAATGGATAACTAATACTATCAATTATTTTGGCTATTGGGGAATCGCTCTACTAATGTTTTTAGAGAACCTTTTTCCCCCCATTCCTTCAGAATTGATTATGCCACTGGCTGGATTTACAGCCAGCCCATATCAACCAGGAGGGGCAAAGCTGAATATTATTGGTGTATTTTTCGCAGGACTTTTGGGTTCTGTATTGGGCGCACTTATTTGGTACTATCCAGGTAAGTTTTTGGGCGAAACTCGTTTGAAAGCTTGGGCTGACAAGTATGGCAAATGGTTGGCTATATCCAGTAAAGATATCACCAAGGCGAAAGAGTGGTTTGACCGACGAGGTAGAACAGCAGTATTAATTGGTCGTCTGGTGCCAGGAATCCGCACCTTGATTTCCGTTCCCGCAGGTATTAGCAATATGCCTTTGCTACCATTTTTGGTTTACACAACATTAGGTAGCGCTGCTTGGGTGGGTTTGTTAACATACTCAGGATACATATTGGGTAGTCAGTATGAACTTGTGGACAAGTACCTTGCTCCTGTATCCAAAATCGTACTTGGCGGTTTGGTTCTAGCATTTGTTTTCTGGATATTCAAGCGCCAGTTAAGACGCACTAGAAGATAAAACACGGACGCTTTTGGTTTGAAAGCAGTGAAAGCAGGGGTTACATCTGGCCAAAATTCGCCTACACTATGCCAAATAATACTAGATGTGCGAAGGCATGAGCTTACCAGAGGTATCGTCGAAATTAATTTTTGGCGTATTTCTAGCTACACTTGACGCAACCTAGAATTTCTGGTTGCTCGCATTTTTGTAAGATGAGCATGACAACTTTTTACAGTTAAGTTTGAACTAGGAGCTTTCATGACAGACCAACCTTCCGCCGCTACCCCCATTAATGCTGCTGCTATACCCATGAATAGGGTATCGGCATCCACTCCTATCAATGCTGTTAATAATAATCCTCCCAAGACGGGCGGTGTTCCGGGAAAAACTATTCTCAGTGTTGATTTAGGCAGAACTTCCACAAAAACTTGTGTGAGTCGTGAACCCGGCAGTGTGGTGTTCGTACCTGCCAACGTCAAGCAGATGTCAATCGAACAAGTACGCGGTGGTGTTTTTGAAGCCAGAGCTACTGACCCCTTAATGGATTTATGGCTGGAGTATCAAGGAAATGGATATGCTGTTGGTCAACTAGCAGCCGATTTTGGGGCGAATCTAGGAGTCGGACAATCTAAGGTAGAAGCTGCACTGGTAAAAGTGTTAGCAAGTGCTGGCTACTTCAAACTCAGAGATGATATCTCAGTTGTACTTGGTCTGCCTTTTCTTTCCTTAGAGCAATTTGAAAAAGAAAAAGCACAGTTGATTAGCCAAGTAGGTGGGCCTCATGTGTTGAACTTCCGAGGCGAATCTGTGTCGCTGAACGTTAGTAAGGTATGGGTAATGCCAGAAGGCTACGGCAGCTTGCTGTGGTCTGAAGCTCAACCCAAGAAAAACCCTGGCAGTCCCGATTTTACAAAAATATCGGTGGCGATCGTCGATATTGGTCATCAAACCGTCGATCTTTTAATGGTAGATAACTTCCGTTTTGCCAGAGGTGCTTCTAAGAGCGAAGACTTCGGGATGAATAAGTTTTATGAATTGGTGTCTGCCGAAATCGAAGGAGCAGATAGTCAATCTCTAGCGCTGATTTCTGCTGTTAACAAACCCAGAGGTGAACGCTATTACCGTCCTAAAGGCGCTAGCAAGCCCACCAACCTAGATGATTTTCTTCCTAACCTTACAGAGATGTTTTCGCGCGAAATCTGTAGCCGTGTGCTAGCCTGGTTGCCAGAACGCGTTACCGATGTAATTCTGACTGGCGGCGGTGGTGAGTTCTTCTGGGACGACGTTCAACGTCTGCTCAAAGAAGCAAAGATTAATGCTCATTTAGCAGCACCTTCCCGTCAGGCGAATGCTTTGGGGCAGTATATTTATGGAGAGGCACAATTATCCTCCAATCGCGCTGCTAGGGCATAAAGCTGATGTTCCAATGGTCAAAAAAGGTAGTTAAATCCGTCACGTTCAACCCAGAGCTTGCTGATGAAAGCTTGTTAGCGCAAGTAGAAAGTTATTTGGAAAAACAACCAGACAAGACTTTCAGCGACCTCTGTAAAGAAGCCTTATGGCAATCTTTATGTGTACCGGAACCTGTACAACCTGCTCCACAAACAGCAGCAACAACACCGATTGATCAACAAATCGGTGAACTGCAACGTCAAGTGGCTGGACTTGAGGAACGTTTTTTTGCCAAGGGATCTAATCGTTTGGAGGCGATGGAACATCATCTACTGCAACTTTCTCAACAAGTCGCACAACTGGCGCTCATAGTCAACGATCGATCGTTCATTCCGTCTCCAAGTCAATTAGAAGTAGTAAATAATACTTCTTATACTGTTGCTACCCCTCCTCAAGAGGTTGACCCCGTAATCAGTCGCCTTAGTCAGTTTCTCGATGATTTTTAAGTAAAAATCAGGTTTGTGAGCAGTTTTTGCTCATATTAGCAATCCTTAATAGTGAATACTATTAAGGATTATTAATGTTTATATTTATTTGTAAATGCGATCGCGTCTCAAATTTTATCTGAAGATACGCCAGCAAAACACCTTTCTCATCAAAAATACAACCATACTTCCACCTATTACACCCGATATAGTCGATATACTCAAAAGAAAGAATCCTGGGAGATTTTGATGAAGACCAATAATTACTTTAAATATTTCATTTCGATTTTTACCTTCAATATTCAAAATTGCTATTGCCAAACCTTCATATCCTGCTATAGCCTCGATTAATAATCTAAACATTTCAATAACAAAATTGTTTTTTCTTGTAAGAATTAAAGAAGCTATTCCAGCAAAAATTCCTGCTAGAAAACATGGTATAATTATTATTGTGAGAAATATTAAAATCTCCAGAGTGTCTGGTGGTTCAAACAAAAATAATATCAAATTATTCATAGAGGTAAAAAATTTTTTAACACTCCAAAAGATTATTGATTATTTCCAGCTAAAAAAAATAAATCGCTCAACTATGACAGTTACTAAATCGTAACTAGATTGGGAAAGAATGCCACTACCACTAAACCAAAGCAAATCTATAGGACTAGTATTTGATTTTTGAAATGCACGTAGTGGACTGTCTAGGCAAAATAGTGCATTAGACGTAAACGTAGGTTGGGTTGCGCTCCACCCAACCCAACATATATCAGAATGTTGGGTTACGCAAAGCCTCCACCCAACCTACAATTTTTTTGCAACTCTGAAAAAATCAAATATTTGTCGGTTGGGTTTAACTTTATTCAACTAACAAAATCAAGGATTCTTAGTGTTTGGTTTTGTTCCTCTACCCAAGCTACCCCTAAATTTTAAAAAATTAATCACAAATTTTATATTGAATATTATTAGTACATATTTTTACTATATTCTTTTTTTACTCTGCACACTGTATAAATGCTAGAATCCTCAAGTAGACAGTTAGGATACCTAGATGCCAGTTGTAACTAACTCAATCAAGTTTGGTACAGACGGCTGGCGGGGCGTTATTGGTGACGAGTTCACCTTTGAACGTCTAGCCTTGGTCGCGCCAGTTGCCGCAAAAGTATTATACGATACATATTTTTCTACGGTTGGTAGCCGGACAATTATTGTCGGTTACGATCGCCGATTCATGGCTGAAGACTTTGCTCGTGCTGTTGCCGATACTGTCAGTGCTGTCGGATTTGATGTGCTACTGAGCGAAAGCTTTGCCCCAACCCCAGCTTATAGTTGGGCTGCAAAAGAACTCAATGCTTTAGGGGCGTTGGTAATTACAGCTAGTCATAATCCTGGTGCATATTTAGGGTTAAAAGTCAAGGGTTATTTTGGTGGGTCAGTACCGCCAGAAGTCACAAAAGAGATCGAAGATCAGTTGTCGGTGGGAGTACCACTAGCAGCTACCCCAGGTAAGCAAGAAAAATTCGATCCTTGGCCTAGTTATACCCAAGCGTTAGAAGGTAAAGTTGATATCGCCAAACTTCGAGAAGCGATCGCATCTGGTAAATTAACGTTATTTGCCGATGTCATGCATGGCGCTGCGGCTGGCGGATTGGCGAGACTACTAGGCAATCAAGTCAAAGAAATCAACTCAGAACGCGATCCCCTATTTGGCGGCGGTGCGCCGGAACCCTTGCCTAAATACCTTTCAAAGCTATTTAAAGTCATCAAGACTCACCGAGAAACCGATAAATCAGGTTTAACGGTGGGGTTGGTATTTGATGGAGACTGCGATCGCATTGCAGCAGTAGATGGAGAAGCCAACTTCCTAAGTTCCCAAGCCTTAATCCCGATATTAATCGACCACTTAACCTTGCGGCGCGGCTTTAGTGGGGAAATAGTCAAAACTGTTAGTGGTTCCGACTTGATGCCCCTTGTAGCAGCCCTACATAACCTGTCAATATTTGAAACAGCAGTTGGTTATAAATACATCGCCGACAGAATGTTAGTCGCAAAAGTCTTGCTAGGTGGCGAAGAATCGGGAGGAATTGGCTATGGTAGCCATATCCCTGAACGGGATGCCCTGCTGTCAGCATTGTACGTACTAGAGGCGATTGTAGAATCTGGTTTGGATTTAGGTGAGTATTATCGCCACTTGCAGAAACAAACAGGGTTTACCTCAGCATACGATCGCATTGATTTACCCTTAGCAAGTATGGAAGTGCGATCGCGTCTTTTGCAACAACTACAAAGTCAACCTTTAACGGAAATTGCAGGGTTAGCAGTAATTGATTGTCAAACAATTGACGGCTATAAGTACCGCCTTGCAGATAAAAGCTGGTTAATGATTCGGTTTAGCGGTACTGAGCCAGTTTTACGCCTGTACTGCGAAGCCCCGACAATTGAGCAAGTGCATCAAACTCTTGCTTGGGCGAAACACTGGGCAGAGTAAAATTAATTATTAGTCATTTGTCCTTTGTCTTTGGTAAATGACCAATGATTAATAACCCAATACAGTTCAGTTAAGCATTTCTCCCTTCTCTTTCTTCTCTTCCTTTGCGTACTTTGCGTCCTTGGCGGTTCGTTAAAAAAATTGACTTTGACAAAAAGTTAAGCCTTAACTGAACCGTATTGATTAATAACCAATGACCAATAACCAATGACTAATGACTAAATTACTTGTAGTAGCCACAGGAAATCCAGGTAAGGTGGGGGAAATGCAGGCTTATCTGGAAAATTCTGGTTGGGAATTAACCCTCAAACCTGAAGAATTAGACATTGAAGAGACGGGCGAAACTTTTGCCGCTAACGCTTGTCTGAAAGCGTCACAAATTGCTAAAGCTACGGGAAACTGGGCAATTGCTGATGATTCAGGTTTGCAAGTAGATGCTCTAAATGGCGCACCAGGGGTGTATTCTGCACGTTACGCCAAAACCGACTCAGAACGCATTGCTAGGATATTGAGCGAATTAGGGAATGAGGTAAATCGGCAAGCTCAATTTGTCTGTGCAGTAGCGATCGCTCGTCCTGATGGTGCGATCGTATTACAATCTGAAGGTATTTGTCGCGGCGAAATTATCCATGCGCCTCGTGGTGACAGTGGTTTTGGCTACGACCCAATTTTTTATGTCCAAGAGTTGCAATTGACCTTTGCTGAAATGACACGGGAATTAAAGCGATCAATTAGTCATCGAGGCAAGGCTTTTACAGCTTTACTTCCGCAACTAGAGAGAGTTGAGAGTTAGGAGTTGGGAGTTGGGAGTTATATCATGTCCGGTAAATCACTTACGATTAAACTCCGATTTTAATCCACCAATGAAAACCAGTTAACCCTTGAATAAAATCTTTCATTTGTAGCAGAGATTGGCATCTCTGAAATAAAACTTCCTCCAAATCATCTAGGCTTTTAAACGATTGATTGGCGTAGGCGTAGCCCGCCGAAGGCATCGCCAATCCCACAGATGCCCAACTCGTTATATCTTTTTACCAATGCGTAAATCCATGTTCTGCTGTAGCCCGTTATTTCCTCTACTTCAAGAGTTTTCTTTCCTTGCGCTAGTAACCATATAATTTGATACTGACGACTTTCTATTGCGTATGAAAGCGTGTTTGTAAAGCTGCTCTAATTCAGAGATATTTGAATGCTCGGCTATATTGATTCGTTTCGGCATAAGTCATATTTATACTCATTACTTTTATCGTAAGCGATTATGCGGACATGATATTATGCTAAATCTTTCTTCATTAATTCCTGACTCACAACTCATAACTTTTAACTCTTAACTCCTAACTTTTTTAACGTGTCGCGGAAGTCTCCACCTTCTCTGCGTTCGCGCAGCGTGTCGCAGACAGACGCTAACGCGAACAATGTACTCATAAGGTGGCGGGGGATGAGGATTACATCTGATATTGATTTCATGCAAGAGCAAAAACAAATATCAGATGTATGACGAATCCCTAATTATTTTGTTTGAGTACTTTATCATAATATGTATTTGTGGTAGAGTATTCCTATCAAGGAGGTAATGTTAAGTGTTGCACAAGGTTGTACAAGTCCGTTTATATCCGTCACTTGAACAGCAAACTCAATTAGCTCAAACTTTTGGGTGTGCTAGATGGTGGTGGAATTATGCTCTGAATAAATCTATCGAGACTTATAAGGAGACGGGTAAGGGACTTAGCCGTGTTGCACTTAACGCATTTCTTCCTGTACTCAAAAAAGCAGAAGATACTATTTGGTTGGCTGATTGTTATAGCCAAGTTTTACAGGCTACAACACTCAATTTGACCACAGCCTACAAAAACTTTTTTGAGAGCCGTGCTGGATTCCCTAAATTCAAATCTAGGCACAGAAAACAGTCTATCCAGTATCCTCAAAATGTCAAAATTGTAGATGGTAATGTCAAACTCCCTGGCAATATCGGGATAGTCAAAGCCAAAATACATAGAGCGATTGAGGGGAAAATCAAAACTGTTACTGTGAGTAGAACGCCTTCTGGTAAATATCTTGCATCTATCTTGACTGAAACAGAAGGAGAAAACCCGCGTTTTTCAGTTGGTAAAATTTACGGCATTGATTTAGGGTTGAAACACTTTGCAGTTGTTACCGACGGCGAAAAGGTTTCAAAATATGACAATCCTAAACATCTTGCCAAACACGAGAAAAACCTCAAACGCAAACAGAAAAAATTAGCACGTAAACAGAAGGGGAGTAAGTCAAGGAATAAGTATAGAAAAGTTGTTGCCAAGGTGTACGAGCGAGTTAGTAATTCGCGGCAGGATTTTCTACATAAACTTAGTTATAAGTTAGTCAGCGATAGCCAAGCTGTCATAGTAGAGAATCTTCATGTATTAGGCATGGTACGGAATCATAAATTGGCAAAATCAATATCTGATGTTGGGTGGGGAACATTCACTAATTTCTTAGCCTACAAGCTAGAACGCAATGGTGGTCAATTGATTGAGATTGATAGATGGTTCCCCAGTTCCAAACTCTGCTCTAATTGTTTTTATCAAATCAGTGAGTTGTCATTGGATGTCCGTGAGTGGACTTGTCCTCACTGCGGTACTCATCATGACAGGGATGGAAACGCAGCGAAAAATATTAGAGCAGAGGGTATCAGAATGCTTGCATTGAGCGCAGCCGAAATGATAAAGGCGGAAGGTTCAGCCGTCTCTGCTGTAGGAGGGGAGGTAAGTCCTAAACTTGGGCGAAAGTCTAAGTTTGGGCACTCCCCCGTGATTACAGAAGCTCCTAGTTCAGCTTTATGCTACTAGGAGTAGTTCACACCGCTTCTGTGTTCTTTTCGCCGGTGCGAATCCGAATCACTTGCTCAACAGGCGAGATGAAAATTTTACCATCACCGATTTCACCAGTGCGGGCAGCAGCAATAATTTTGTCTACCACCATATCAACCTGATTGTCGTCAACTACGATTTCCACTTTGAGTTTTTGCAGAAACTCAACAGTGTACTCAGAACCGCGATACCGTTCAGTTTGACCTTTCTGCCGTCCGAAACCCCGGACTTCAGAAACAGTCATGCCAACAATACCAGCGTTAACTAGGGCAATTTTCACCTCATCTAACTTAAACGGGCGGATAATAGCTTCTACTTTTTTCATCTTCTTGACTCCTGACTTTTACTAGCTTCGTTTATATATCTAACCAGATCCCCTGTCTGAAGCTGTAACTAGCAGTGCTTTTCCTAAAAAATATGTAATAATTACAACTTTTTTAAAGTGTAGATGCTTTACTTAAGGGTTTATAACATGAGAAGCGGCAAGGATTTATTAATTGGATAATCTTTAAGGTTCTAACATAAATGAAGTTGCTGTAAATTTACCATTTTATGTAGCTTTTCTAACCTAAAAATAGATCGTTTCCGCCATCTAGCTGATTTGTTCGGATATAGAAAGTGATTGCAGACAAATTACACGGTAGCCTGAAAGCCTTGTACTGCTGCTGACTGTGGGAATGTCAACTAACGTTTCTGATGTTCAAACAAGGGACGCACAATGAAATATCCAGCACTAAAGGCAGTCAGCATGATTAACAAGATGGTAATAATTAACCACCAACCGTTGATTCCCTTGGTCTCTGGCTCAGTAGTGGAATAATAACTTATTTGCTGCTCTTCTATAAAAACTGGTTCTGATATTGGAAAATTCATTTCCATTACAGGTGTAGGAAAGTCTTGGCGACGGCTTTTTTCGGGTGGTGCTTTGGGCGCAACAGATGGCCGCGAACGAGAAACCTGCTGAGGTGGACGCGATTGTGTTACTGGCTGTTTGGCGGCACTTTTAAAGTCACTAGAACCTTGGGTAGCTTGGCGATCGTTATGTGTAGCATGGGAATCCACAAAATTTTGCAAACGAGAAAAAGACTCAACGACTCTGGTAATTTCTTGACGTAATAGCTGATTTTCTTGTGCTAGTTGCTGATTTTGAGCGGTGAGTGTATTTAACCTCGCCTGTACTGCTTGCAACTCTGTTGACAATTCCCTGTATACAGATAGCGGTACAGAGGGAGGGTAGGCTTGAGTAGCCGATATTGGCGAATTCCTGTGAACAGAACCTATGGTTGTTCGCATCGGGGGCTTGGTATTAAAAATCAAGGTAATTAGATCGTACAGAGATGCTAACAGAGATAGTCACCCCTGAAACTATGCCCAAGAATAATAGAAAAATGTCGAAAGGGCAAAGATTTTTTATTTGGGCATTGGGAATTGGGCAAGAGGAGGCAGAAGGCAGGAGTTCTTTAATTTCGTAACAATGGGAAGAAATGTCCTACAGGGCCTTGCCCTTCGCCAATATCTAGGGCGTAAGTGAGTGCGGTAGTCACATACTCCTTTGCCAGTTGCACTGACTGCCACAAATCTTTTCCCTTAGCTAGATTAGCAGCGATCGCAGCCGATAATGTACAACCAGTACCGTGGGTATTTTTTGTCTCTACTTGCTGACAAGTCAAAACTTCCAGCTTGTCCCCATCAAACCAGATATCAACTCCACGCAAATTTCCCTGCATACCTCCGCCCTTGACTAAAACAACCTTCGTCTTTAAAGTCTTGTGAATAATTTCGGCAGCAGCTTGCATATCCTCCAAAGAATTAATTTGTAAACCGCTCAAAATCTCGGCTTCATAGCGATTGGGCGTAATCATAACTGCTTTGGGAATCAGGGTATGGCACAGAGTCTTCACAGCATCATCATCAATCAATTGCGCTCCGGTGCGTGACACCATTACTGGATCAACTACTAGATTCTTGATTTGTAAAGCTTCTACTTGTTGGGCAACAGCCAAGATAATTTCCTGATTGAGCAACATTCCCGTTTTAGCAGCTTGTACGCCAATATCTTCAACTACTGCCTGAATTTGCGCCACAACAGCCTCTGTCGGCATCGCATCAACCCTCTTGACTCCGAGAGTGTTTTGTGCAGTGACGCAGGTTATAGCACTAGTACCGTGGACACAGTGAAAAGCAAAGGTGCGTAAATCAGCCTGAATTCCTGCACCGCCACCGCTATCTGAACCAGCAATGGTTAAAGCAACAGGTATTCTGGAGTTTATTTCAGTGTTCATATTATGAAGATTAGGTAAGTTGGTGTCATCAAACCAAACTATCTCAAAGATTGATCCACTAGGCTAAAACCCTCTTACCTCCTGTGCGATCGCAATGACAAACATTGACACCGACCTGACTTGAGAGTGCTAGGGTCAAAAATACTAGTCCTTCTGGGTCTTAGTATATGCAGTTAATTGCTTGACTTCAAGAAAGCAAGCTACGTGTAGCGTCTTGTTAGAGAAGACATCGCTTCTTTAAAAATATTTCCAGAAACTTCATCAAATCCTTGTGCAAAGCGTTTTTTATCCCTATATCACTCTGAAAATTAATCGGACTCCAGCAGACACCTCCATAGTTTTTTTGACTTTGTTGTAAAAAATTTTACCATATTCAGGGTATTCCCTGATATCAAGTGCTATTTGTAAAGGTTAGTTTTAACTAAGTTCAGAAAGCTCAGTTACACCGCTTAAAACAGGTTCAACTAAGTTGTTACATTAGTCCCCTTAAGTTCAAGGGTCAACCGAACTAAAGTTTCAACCAATTTAACTTTGATTGCTTTAACTTTAAGTCCCCAGTTATCACTTAAGGGTGAATTTTACCATGCAGATTTGGCAACCTCTTAACCTAAAACAATGCATAACGTTCAGAGGAATTGCTATGCCAAATACGATTTATTTATCGAATACACGATCTAATCCGACTCCATCCAGTCTTGCTAAGAGGATATCTGACGACAAGTCTGGATGAGAAGCGTCTACGCGCTAATCGTCCAATTACCCTCAATAAAAATCTGACGATTGACGGTATTGATATTCCTGGTTTAACCATCAACGGTTGACAGAAGAAAAAGTTTTCAGGTTGACAACAGCGTTTTTATAATCGACGCGATTTTAAGTCGCGGTCGAACAACTGTGACTGTCCTAAACAGTGCAGATAGATGACTCATTCAAATAACTACTTTAGCAACTGAAGAAAGTTGCACAGATTGTACTACCAAATTCACCTTACACATATTAGGAGTAAACAAATGGCTGGCAAAACATACTACGTTTCTGGAACAGGCAGTGATAGAAATAATGGCTTAAGTGAAGGATCGGCATTTCTCAACTTGGGTAGAGCCGTGTATGAAATGAAAGCTGGCGACACACTCTACATCATGAATGGAAATTATCAAACCAAAGGGATTACGCTTTTTAACTTGAATGGCTCACCAGATAACTGGACAACAATAAAAGCTTATCCAGGGAGTACACCTACGATCACAACAACGGGAGGTGGCATTAATATATTTAGTTCATCCTACGTGCGGATTGAAGGACTTGATATCGAAGGCAATCGAGAAAACGTCACTCTTGAATATGCCTTACAAGAGAAGGATAACCTTAATAACCCCTTAACTAATAGTAATGGAATTGCTATTAATGCATGGACAAACAATGAAGGTGTAGGTGGTACTAATCCCCATCATATTGTCATCACTGGTAACAAAATCCGTAACTTTCCAGGAGGAGGCATAGCATTCAGTAATTCAGACTACATCACTGTTGAGAAAAACATTGTGTCTGGAAACGCTTGGTATTCGCCTCACGGCAATCAGGGAATCACCTCTCTCCGCAGTTTTAATTTTGATAACAATACTACTGACTACAGAATGATTTTTCGAGACAACATTGTCTACGATAACCAAAGTCTAGTTCCGTGGAAAGAAGCTGGCAAAATCACCGAGGGACATGGGATTATGCTTGATACTACCAATCTCACCAGAGATAATGTGCCTTATACTGGTAAGGCATTAATTGCAAATAACATCACCTACAACAATGGAGCTGGAGGCATTGAAGTTTTCAAAGCTGCCAATGTGGATGTTATCAATAACACGGCTTACCAGAATGGTCGGGTTCTTACAGGTGCTGGAGAGATTGGTATTCTTTACTCAGACAATGTACGTGCTTACAACAACATCTTGTACGCAAGCGACAATCAAAATGCTAACAGTGTTAGGTATTCCACAAATGTAACTTTCGATCGCAATCTTGTTTATAACTCGAACCTATTCCAAGCTTCAGATAATTTAAACGCTACAGGGTTGCAGAATATTTTGGGTCAAGATCCTCAATTTGTTGATGCAGACAACAGGAATTTTGCCCTCAAACCGGGAAGTGTTGCGATCGATGGTGGTTCTAATGCCTTTAATAGCGCCACTAAGAGGACTCCTCAGGATGGTGATGGTAATGGCAGTATAGTCGTTGATATTGGTGCATACGAAGCTCCCCGCAACTCTACCAAAAACCCAGAAATTCAAGTTCTTAATGGCACTCTTAACATTACAGATGGTAGTACAGCCATTGACTTTGGCGAGATGCTTGTTGGTGAACCCTTGACCAAAACCTTTACCATCAAGAACACCGGTATAGCTGTACTCAACCTGAGTAATCTGAAACTTCCCGACGGATTTAGTTTGGTCGGAACTCTTCCAACGAGTGTAGCTGCTAATGCTTCCACTACTATATCGGTGGCACTCAATCCCACTACACCCGGTATCTATAGTGGCAGCTTCACTTTAAACAACAATGATACTAATGAAAGCCCCTTTGACTTTGCCATTAGTGGTACTGTTAATGCCCCAGAAATTCAAGTTCTCAATGGCAGCGTTGATATTACAGATGGCAGCACCACCGCCATTAACTTTGGCGAAACGACTGTTGGTGACACCTTGACCAAAACCTTTACCATCAAGAACAGTGGTACAGGCGCACTCAAGCTGAGTAATCTTAAACTTCCAGACGGATTTAGTTTAGTCGGGACTCTTCCAACGAGTGTGGCTGTTAATGCTTCTACCACCATATCGGTGGCACTCAACCCCACTACAGCCGGCACTTATAGTGGCAGTCTCCTTTTAAACAACAACGATATTAATGAAAGCCCCTTTGACTTTGCCATTAGTGGCACTGTTAGACCCGCTCCTGCCCCAGAAACTCAAGTTCTCAATGGCACTGACCACAATGATACCTTTGTGATCCAACGAGGCGATGGCAACTACAGCATCACCAACTTTGGTGGTGTAGGTACTACCTCAAACCCTTCGGCTGCGGTGGTTGCCAAGATAGACACCTTGCAATTTACTGGGACTGAATTGACTGCGAGAAATCTGCAATTAACTCAAAATGGCAACAACTTAGAAGTCACCTTTGGAAATGTGGCTAATACCAAAGTCACCTTGCAAAACTTTAAGTTAGAAAACCTAGATAACTTAGCCGCATCGACAACAAGACCAGCCATCGGCAATATCATATTTGACGGAGAAGCTGGTGTTACCAAAAGCTTTGATGTGATTAATGCCAACTCCTCTCAAACGTATGTTTCTACCGCAAACACTGTCACTTTCCTCAATGACTTGAACAATAACATTAGTGGTTTTTACAGTTCTAACGATGTGATCAATGGTCAAGGGGGTAATGATACCATCAATGGCAGTGGTGGTGACGACCTGCTGCGGGGTGGCACTGGCAACGATCTTCTCATTGGTGGACAAGGCAATGATACTCTTGTAGGCGGTGCAGGTGCTGACTCTTTCCTCTACGACACCAATGCTGGCTTTAACAGCACTGTTGTGGGTATTGATACCATCGCTGACTTCAATCGTTCTAGTGGTGACAAGATTGTTCTTGATAAGACCACCTTTGGTGCGATTACTTCTGTTGTGGGAACAGGTTTTAGTAACGCTAATGATTTTCAAGTCACCAATTTAGGGGCACTTAGCAATGCTGCAATTGTCTACGACTCTATGACTGGGCAGTTATTTTACAATCAAAATGGTAGCGTTGCTGGTTTCGGTAGTGGTGGTCAATTTGCACAACTTACTGGTAGACCCACTCTTACTGCTTCTGACTTCATCATTCAAGCATAGTTGGGTCGGCTTAACTGAATGAAAAATGAATGTAGAGACTTAGCACTGCTAAGTCTCTACAAGGGTTTTGAATAACGCATATTTAATTTATGGAAAGGGCTGTATCTTAACTTAGTGTCATTCAACCATGAATAATGTCACCACTAGCGATCTAACTTTTTTACCTCGTTCCCAGCCTCCAGGCTGGGAATGTATTACGAGAGGCTCTGCCTCTGGTCAAGCTACTGGAGGCGGAGCCTCCCAGAATGGGTTCCCAGCCTAGAGGCTGGGAACCAGTCAGGTCAAGGGCTGTATCTTAACTTAGTGTCATTTAACCATGAATAATGTCACCACTAGCAATCTAACTTTTTGACCAGAAATAGCCGTATTCTCTGGAACTCCTAGTTTCGTTACAATCAGTGTGGGCATTAGGCATTCAAGAGTTATCAGCCATGAAATTGATTTCCGATCCACCGATTCCTGTAAAAATTCAAAAAATGAAGGAACGGGTGCGGTGGATGCATCCAAGTTTTGTGCAACGGGGAATTGACCAAACCAGTATAGTTATTGACGATCGCAACCAAGATAATCCAGAATTTTCCTTTATGGCGATCGGTGATTCCGGTACTCAATCCCATTATCGACAGCACCCCCAACGAAAAGTTGCCGAACTGATGCTGACTCACCGCGATGATTGCAGCTTTGTGTTGCACACTGGCGATCTAATCTATGTGGTGGGTTCCCAAGAATATTATTCAACAAACTTTATTGAGCCTTACCGGGAATTTCTTGTCGGTGGCGACAACCCGAAAAGCATTCCTTATGACCGCATGGTGTTTAATCTGCCGTTCTTGCCAGTACTCGGTAATCATGATTACTACGATGTCCCGTTGATGTACCGTTTATTTACTGGCACAACATCGTCACTACGTAACTTATTCCGCTACAAAGACATCGAGATTGGCTGGCATGGATCGTACCAAGGTAATGCTTATGCACGAGCATTTATGGACTATACTCAGGCGATGTCTCCACAAGAGTTAGAAGGTCATTTAGATCGGCACTACACTGCTAAGACTGACACAGGGCGGTGTTTGCGTTATGAACCTGGACAGTTTACCCGCTTACCCAATCGCTATTACACCTTTCGTTACGGCGGGATTGACTTTTTCGCATTGGATTCTAATACCTTTAATACACCTTCACCCTTACCTGCAACTCAAGAGGGGGAAATTTACCGCCAGGAATTGCAAAAGCGTCGCCATGAGATCGATCGAGAAGAATTGCAGATTTTGAAAATATGCGATGGACTCAACCCAGATAAACCCAGCGAAGCGGAACAACTTGATGACCTCAGTGCCAAATTAGACCAAATAAACGAGATTAAAATCGATATTGAAAAACAACTAGCATCTCAGAAAATACCTGCGATCGACTTTGAACAACTTGAATGGTTGCGAAGCAGATTAATTGAATCTTGGAACACTTCCCAAGTGCGCGGACGTGTAATCTTTTTCCACCATCCTCCCTACGTCACAGAAGCTACCAAGTGGAATCAGGCTCAAACCTTGGCAGTTCGCCACCGCTTACGCTGGGTGTTTGAACAAGTGGCAGAAAATCTTGGTTCCCTAATTAAAGAACGTCCCATAGTCGATTTGATTTTAAATGGTCACGCTCACTGTTTGGAGCATCTTTGCACAACTGATACCGGATTTGCAGACTCGCACATTAACTGTATTATCTCTGGTGGCAGTGGTCATCGTCCCCGCTATCAACGGCGAGAAGGGACTGAATTGATGGAAACCTTTACTGAGATTGCAGGTAAACCCACTCGGAAAGTTGCAGATTCAAAGCTTT
Source organism: Nostoc sp. NMS4 (assembly GCF_017115095.1). Lineage (GTDB taxonomy): Bacteria > Cyanobacteriota > Cyanobacteriia > Cyanobacteriales > Nostocaceae > Nostoc. Next base: position 24,820 of record NZ_JABXKI010000289.1, read on the forward strand.
TTGTGGGTCGTCATGACTACAATTTTCAGAACCGACTGCCTTATTCATGTGTGCGGATTGATGTTCTGGATGGTAGCCCACCGAAGTTTATCATCAGACCATTGATTACTGAACGGGTTGAACAACAGTGGCGTAACACGGAACTTGAACCTTTTGTGATTTAAACGGGATGCGAAAATTGTGGATTATATTACAATTTAATACCAATTCAATTAATGATTGCCACACATCCTTGGTTAAAGACAAAGACGCGATGAATTGTGAATCGAAGACAAATGGTGTTTTTTCAAATTGGTATAAAATCTAAAATTCTTACTCCCCACTCTCTTTTAGCAAATGCACCTTTGCATTGGGACAAAAGCTAGGTATATCCTAATCTTGAATAGAGTTTTGATAATTTCAAATTATGGCAGGACATAGTAAATGGGCAAATATTAAGCGCCAGAAAGCGGTAGTAGATGCAAAAAAGGGAAAAACCTTCACTCAGTTATCGAGGGCGATTATCGTTGCGGCTAGAAGCGGCGTACCAGATCCGGCGCTAAATTTTCAACTTCGGACGGCAATTGACAAGGCAAAGGCTGCGAGTATCCCCAATGATAATATTGAACGAGCGATCGCTAAAGGTGCAGGTACTTTTGGCGGCGATAATACTACCTTTGAAGCGATTCGCTATGAAGGTTATGGCCCTTGTGGTGTAGCGATTTTAATCGAAGCCCTCACAGATAATCGCAATCGCACTGCTGCTGACTTGCGTGTAGCTTTTAGTAAAAATGGTGGCAATCTTGGCGAAGTAGGTTGCGTTAGCTGGATGTTTGAACAAAAAGGCGTTTGTGTAGTAGAGGGTGTGCTTGACGAAGAACAGCTTTTAGAAGCATCCCTCGAAGGCGATGCCCAGTCTTATGAGATGATTGAAGATGAGATGGCTGAGGTATTTACTGACATTGCAAATTTAGAAACCCTTAGTCAAACACTCAAAGATCGAGGCATTAAGGTAACTGATGCCGAATGGCGCTGGATTCCTAGTAATAGTGTAGAAGTTACCGATCCCGATCAGGTGCGATCGCTTTTCAAGTTAATTGATACTCTAGAAGGCTTGGATGATGTGCAAAATGTCACAGCTAACTTTGATGTATCAGAAGAATTGATGGCTATCAGCATTTCTTAATCAAATTTAATACAGAGATCATAGCCAAATTCCAATTATTTGGAGCATGCCCAAAATGTTACATTTAAGCTAGAAATGCCAGTAAGTATTTTTTAGCTAAGTATTTCATGTAAATCCACGTAAGTCATAAGTTTGACGGATGTAAAAATAGACATGAAAGATTCATCTCAATTACAAACTTATGACATACGCCTATTGGATAGTTAAGTTGTTGATTACCTGATGAGGATTTTCAAGTGAATAAATTCGCTAAAGCTTTACTTTTGGCTCTAATCTTTGCTGCACCCGTAACCGCTTTTGCATCTCAAGCCCAAGCTAGAACTATCCATCATAGTAGGGTAAAAGCTGCTAAAGTTCATCACAAGACACATTACAAGACACACTACAAGCGTCATGCTAAAAATCTAGCTCCTAAAACTCATTCATAAATAGTTAAGTTACTATTAGTCGTAAAAGTTTCTAGTAGCTCTGTAATAAAGTTTAGTGTTGGCTTATCTGAAAAATAATTGTATTTTTTAACCCCGTTGGAATCCCTACCAATCAACGGGGTTTTTTTAATTAATACCAATTCTGTATGAAGATGCACCAAACTATATGAGGAACGAACCGCATTCGCGCAGCGTCTCGTCAGAGAAGGGCGCTAAGGACACAAAGAAAGAAAGAAAATTTGGCGCAGCCTCACAAAGAAATGGTATAACTTGCTCAAGGGTGCGATCGCATAAAAATCTTACCTATATTAAATCAAAATATAATACTAAAAAAAATGATTCTCCAACCATCCAAATTTAGTTTTCAAAACATATATGAAAGCAGACTATTTAGAAGAATCGCTTC
>NZ_JABXKI010000258.1 GCF_017115095.1 Nostoc sp. NMS4
TCGCTATGTGTGACGGCAAGAGTGCCACGATCAAAGCTGGAGATAGTTTATTAGTACCTCCCACTGGGACTCATTTGATTAAAAACACTGGTTCTACTCGCTTGTACACGTTAACTGTGATGGTTCCCAATGAAGACTTTTCGGAACTAATTCGCAGTGGTATTCCAACGGAGTTAGATGCAGAAGATATGGCAGTACTGGGGAGATTAAATGCTTTGATGCCTTGTTAAAATCATTCGGAATACAGCAGTTTTCTTTTGCATGAAGTAATATCATGTTTGAATAAATAGTTGTCATTGCGAGTGAAGCGATCGCAATGACATTTTATAAGTAATCAACTGAACACGATCTAATTCGTAATTACCATTGCGTAAGGAGATTAAAATTTTACGTGGCTATAAAACACTCGTTTTACATTCTCAGCCGCAGTCACGTAGAACAACACGATCGCTCCCAGAACCTGATGGATTGATGCAGCGACTTCATAACGCGCCCGCACTTCCCATATTTGCATAATTCTTTCAGCATTTTGCTTAAGATACTCAGAAGCTTGGTTAAACATCATTTTGGATTTTGGCTTTATTGCAAGTTAAGCAGAAAAACTACCTACTCAAAGGAGCTTACAACAAAGCATCAAGAATAAAATTAACTAATATTTGGGTACTTCAACACGATATTTGGGTACTTCAACACGATATTTGGGTACTTCAACACGATATTTGAGTACTTCAACACGATATTTGAGTACTTCAACACGATATTTAAGTACTTCAACACGATATTTGGGTACTTCAACACGATATTTGGGTACTTCATCAGCAATCAGTAACAATGCTGGGTAGACGAGCAGCATCATTTTCTTAAAGAGGTTTTCCTAATTTAGATTGAATAACTCGTTGGGGTCGATTGAAAAACTTTAACTGTTCAAACCAAAGCGATCGCTCCACCCCCCAAACAAATTACCAAGTCAATTGGGTGTAAAAAGGAAAAGCTAAATAATTGACGCAAGAATGGGACATCTTAATTTTCACTGACTGCTAACTCCATCAGTGGTTCGTCCACTTATTTCACTCTCATGGATGCGGTAGATTGCGATCGCTTCTGAACGTCCCTCAGCATCAATCCAAGTTCGATTGATCGCAGGTGACAGCGTTGTATTGCGCTCTTTGATCGAGTGCATTGCGCGATCGATTTCTTCACTTTCAGTGAGGCGTGAGGCTCGACCATTCACAATCACGCTGCGCCAATTAGGTAAATAAGTTCAATTTTATCTACCACTTTTGAATGTTTTATGAGAATTTGTATAACTTATACTACCAATTCAATTAATGATTGCAACACATGCTTGGGTAAAGACGCGATGAATCGCGTCTCTACGGATGGTCTTTTTTCAAAGGCAATCTTGGCAAAGGAGATGCCCGCAGAGACGGAGGCTTGTGCGCCTGTGGAATCATACACTTCATGCGCAGCTTCTACAATTTCCTTTGCCTGGATCATAATTAAAACGACTTCTGAACTGGGAACCTTAACCTTAGAATAACGTGAGGCGAGATCATTTTAACTGGCCAGATTCAGCAATAAAATCAACGAAGGTTCGTACTTTTGATGAAAGATATTTGCGGCTGGTGTACACAGCGTAAAGCATAGGGGATGGAAATCGATAATCCGGCATTACCCTCTCTAAATGTCCAGAGGCAATATCGTCTTCAATCAGCCAAGTCGGTAAGAATGCCAAACCCATCCCATCCATTGCCGCGTCGTGGATTAGATTTTCATTGTTAGTCCGCAGCAGCGACGACTTAATCTTAACGCTTTCTTTTCCGGTTAGTCCTTCAACAGCCAGTTCACCCTCTGAAAGTAACGAATAAGTAATCATCGCGTGCTGCGATAAATCTTTCGGCTTTAAAGGGTATCCAGCTTTTTGAAAGTATGACGGAGAGCCTACCATGTAAAATTGGATGGATGCGATCGGATGTGCAATCAGATTGCTACCAGGGGATTGGGTCACTCTCAATGCTAGGTCAAACCCTTCCTCTACTAAGTTAACTATTCGCCCACTCAAGTCAATGTCTAAGGTGACTGCGGCGAACCGGGAGTGATAATTAGCAAGTACTTTCGTGAATTTCCGGTTAGCAAACCAGACTGGAGCGCTAATTTTTAGCACTCCACTGGGTACAATGGCTGCTCGGCTGACTGATGCTTCTGCTTCATCCAGGCTATCCAACATTTCACAACATTGTTCAAAATACACTTTCCCGATTTCAGTCAAGCTTAGATGCCGACTGGTGCGATTTAGCAAGCGACCGCCCAAGTGCCGCTCTAAGTGCATAACGTGTTTACTAGTCATTGCAGCAGACATTTCCATACGTGCGGCGGCAGCAACGAAGCTCTCCAGTTCTACTACTTTGCGAAACACCCGCATACTAACTAATGTATCCATTTTGCCACAACATCATTAACTAATAAGAAACGATCTATCAATATTTTGCTTATTGCTGACCTAATAGTATACGAATATAGTGAGTTATATGAATACTAAATCGTCTCCTAATAGACCCCATAGCCACTAAGATAAAATCCCGTCAAAGAGAATTGCAATATGATAACTACCTTCCCGACCTACTTTGTTTCCCACGGTGGAGGCCCCTGGCCTTACATGAAAGACCAATTTGGTCAAATGTTCGCTCAACTCAAAACTTCGTTGCAGGATATGCCTCGCCAATTAGGGGTTACACCCAAGGCAGTGTTAGTGATTTCGGGACATTGGGAAGAAAAAGACTTCACTGTTTCGGCGAGTCCAAATCCCCCAATGATTTACGACTATTCGGGATTCCCAGCGCACACATACCAAGTTAAGTACAGTGCCCCTGGTTCGCCGGAACTAGCACTTCGCGTCCAATCGCTGATTCAGGGTGCTGGACATTCGGTACGTCTTGATTGCGATCGCGGTTTTGACCACGGTACTTTTACGGTGATGTACCCAATGTATCCAGAAGCACAGATTCCCGTCGTTCAGCTTTCGCTTAAGCAAGGCTATGACCCGAAACTTCATTTGCAAGTGGGACAAGCATTAGCTCCGTTGCGAAAAGAAGGCGTACTAATTATAGGTAGCGGATTGAGTTATCACAATCTCAGGAATTTTGGGCAAAATGGTGCAGAAGCATCAAAGCATTTTGATGACTGGCTTCAAAAAACGCTGGTGCAATCCGAGCCAAGACAGCGAGTTGATAAACTGATCCATTGGGCTAAAGCACCTGCTGCACGATTAGCTCACCCACAGGAAGACCATTTACTACCATTGATGGTTGCAGTTGGCGCGGCCCAGTATGACGCAGGCGTTTGTGTGTATCATCAGGAAGACATCTTTGGCGGCATCGTTGCGTCTAGTTTTTGCTTTGGTAAGGCAGCTGCGTAATTCTAAATCACTTTTGATACTGTGCTAGAAATTGGATTTCCCAAATAGCTATTAGCTAGAGCGCTATTATCAGAAAGTTTTTGGAAATAGCAAACTTTTGTTTTAAGTATATCTACAGATACTAATAATCAACGTGGATAATCTATTAACATTTTCACATCCAATTTTGATGTTTGGCTTGTTAGGGCTATATGGTTATACGGCATATTTAGGGATGCGATCGCGTCGCACCCAAAAACCTGGCGATGAACCAAAAAATCGAGGCAAGTCTGCAATATCTCACTATAAAATAGGTTCTGTATGGCTAGCACTGATGGTCTTTGGCGCGATCCTTGGCTTGACTGTCACCTACATTAATAATGGAAAATTGTTTTTTTCTCCTCATCTATGGGTTGGATTAGGCATAATCTTGTTGATTAGCATTGCAGCGGCACTTGTTCCCTTCATGCAACAACGCGACTCCCAATGGGCACGAAAAACTCACGCCATCATTAATATGATAGTTTTCTTGTTGTTTGCTTTTCAAGCACTATCAGGTGTAGCGATCGTCCAGCAAATCTTGAGTTTTAAGGCTTAGAGGATGTTTTAAAAGTCCTCTTCTTGGTAACAAAACGTTTTAGATCCCCCTAAATCCCCCTTCAAAAGGGGGACTTTGATTCCGGTTCCCCCCTTTTTTAGGGGGGCTAAGGGGGATCAATAAGTGCTTCAAATCACAGTAAACTACTTTTAAAACATCCTCTTAGAAGTTACCAAAAATATTTTCCAAAAATTTTAAACCCAAATTGCCCCAATGTTAACCCAAATGGCATCACCAACGGCGAGGGCGATCGCAGCCGCCAACCCTGTCAAAAGCCACACTGTGGTGGGATCATTGGGGTTTACCCAACTGTCTTTTAGAGGTTTAATTAGCCAGTAAGCAAGTTGAGCATCCCAAGGCTTTGTGATCATAGATGAACTTGAATTTGATGTGGTTTTGAAATACAGCAGAATTCAGAATTCAGAATGGGCTAACGCCCCGCTACGCTAACAGGAGTAAAACACTCTTTATACCTGCTTTTGAGACTTAGCTTGTGTAGCTCACTTTCCTTGAAATCTGCTGTATATATAATAGCGGTTCTAATTTGGATGCAACACGCGCTAGGGTAGTACTGCTATGCGCCCCTATTAGTCAAAACCTTAATTGATAATTGATAATTTTTATCTTCTGGTACTAATAGCTTTCCATCTTTAGTTAGCTTGAGTTGTTGTCCTCGCCACTCTATAGTGTTGCCAATAAAGCCAAAACCCCAAATAACAAAGCTTAACAAGTCGCACCCAGGAACGAGCCACAGAAACTTTTTGACTATTGGATCTTTAAAACTGATAGTACCAACAACCCAAGCCATCACCAATCTTGTTGTCCAGCAGATAAATAGTCCTACCCATCCTAGTATTGAACCATTGGTGACAATCAGCAACAACAAGCTGGTGACAATACCATAGGTAAAAATTAGTCCTAGATAACCCCAAGGACGAGAAACTCGTTTACCACGCGCCCAACGAATCTGCCGTCTGATAGCATCAACTAAGTTGTTACTTATCTGTACGTGTTCAACTATGTAGTCAGAAAGTACAACTTTGTAACCTGCTTGAACAGGTAGATAGCCTAGTTGAAAATCATCTGCTAGATAATCAGCGATCGCTTCAAATCCACCGATAGCTTCTAGTACTTTTTTCGGGATGACAATGGTGGAACCAAAGGCAAATTTTATACCATTTTCCTTGATGTTGCTGACTAAAACCCCAGCCTGAAATTCAGTAGTGGTACTAATAGCTTCTAATATTGATATCCATCCTTGAGTTAAGGTTCGATACATACAAGTAACTACACCTACCTTTTCGTCTTGCAATGGCTGGATAACTCTTTGTAAATAGTCGGTTCCAACTCGAATGTCACTATCAGCAAGGACTAGAATTTCGTATTTAGCTTTGGCTGCGGCATTGGCTAAGTTGCTAATTTTCAGGTTTGTACCAATGACGCGATCGCTTACAATTAACAAAATATCTAAATCGCAAAAATTGTGGATAATTTTCTCTACAACCTCTATGCAAGGGTCTTGAGAGTTTCGCACAGCAAAGATGATTTGATATTTGGGATAGTCTTGCTGACAAAATGAGGCGAGGTTTTCATAAGCATTGCTATCGACTCCACAAATGGGTTTGAGGATACTAACAGGTGGATGAAACTCTCGATCGATTGGCAAAGGAGCAGCAAAGAAAGTTATTGCCGCATAAATTGCATAGCAATAAAATAAAACAGATGATATGCACAAAATTAGCAAAAAATCACTAATTACCTGATGAATATTTGTTAAAAAAGTAGATGCAAACATAGCTATTGATTACTAGGCAATTAGTATTAGCATTTTTTAGATTTACTGCCGATAAGTTTAGGGTTTTTATATGTACATTAAATGAAATTTGGATGACAAAGCTATTACCTTTAAATGAAAAATTCTGGTAAATCAAATTTACAGCAGATTTTAAGTTGGTACACAAAGATTCGTCTGTTACCCAAGTATAAAGCGTATTTTACTCCTGAATTCTGTTAGCGTAGCCCATTCTGAAGAAAATGGTGATTGGTAATTTCAAAGCCATTATTCAGGAGTGCTTCGCGTACCCGATCGCTTAATAATGCCGCAAGTTCTGCTTCGCCTTCTCCGATTGCTCCATTTAAAGGATTGTCATGAATTGCGTTAGCTAAACCCGCCGTAGGCATCGCTGGATGAGAGTAAATCTCTACCAAGTTTGCTTGGATTTGGGGTATCAACCCAAGTAAATATTCCTCTGTAATGCCACCAGTTTCCAATAAACCGTAAACTCTTTGGGTAAAGCTAATACCTTGAGACTCTAGCAGTTTCTCACCATAGCGGCGGAGTCTGCCAAATACCCCTGACCAAACTAGCTTTGTTAGTAGATGACTGCGATTAACTCTCAAGTTCATCCCCAGTTCTTCACTGGGAAGACGAATAACTTTAATATTAAATTCTGGTGCCAAGTCAACTAAAATACGCAAGATTACTGGATGTATATGCAAATGCAAATGTCCATCAACATGAGAGAGAGGTAAACCAGTAGAACGGTATTTTTCTAATTGAGCGCGAATTTCTTGGCGTAATTCTTGATGGGTTTCCTTAACAAATTGATAGCGCAAACCAGCAAAAAATGGACTGTTGCAAAAGTTACCTTCTTTGTCAACTAAATGGGGAATTTGCTCTGGCGGTAGGACAGAGCGACCGCATATCAACACAAGATGCAGACCAACAGCCAAATTTGGATGATTGCTTGCCAAAGTGACAGCCTCTTTTGCAGCATCAGCGCTCACCATCAGGCTGGTACTAGTTAGCACTCCTTCTTTATGTGCTTTGATAATTGCTTGATTAACTCCATCAGAGAAACCAAAATCATCACCATTGATGATGGCGAATCGCTGTGCTTGCATAAGTTTTGGATTTTTAAGGTTCCGATAAATAAAAACAACCAACAACTAACCAACAACTACTGATTGTGCTTTAGTAGTTGCTTGAGTCCGACGGTCTTTCAAGTAAGAGAAAAATTCTCGCCCTTCACGCAATCTGCGTACTAACATTTGGGGATCGGTGAGCATTTCACCCACAATTGGGATAATCGCTTTGGGACGGAAGTAAAACTTACGATACATCTTCTCAACAGCATCCTCAATTTCAGCACTGGAGAGATTTGGATATTGCAATGTAGACATTTGAATTCCTGAACTAGCAACTAAAGAACTGTTGCTAAACCAATTATTTTCTTGTGCTTGACGATAAAGTTCTGTTCCGGGATAGGGAGCCGCAATAGAAACTTGAATTGTATGCGGACTAATCTCGCAAGCAAACCGGACTGTTTCTTCAATTGTTTGTGGGGTTTCGTCAGGTAAACCAATGATAAAAGTGCCATGTACAGTAATGCCAAGTTTATGACAATTTTCCATAAACTTCCGCGCCACTTCTAACCTGATTCCTTTTTTTATCCCATCTAAAATTTGCTGATTGCCAGATTCAAATCCGACCAAAAGTAGGCGTAAGCCATTATCGCGTAGTTTTTTCAGGGTGTCATAGTCGAGATTGGCACGAGCGTTACAACTCCAAGTCAGTTTCAGTCGCCGCAGATGTTCGCTAATTGCGATCGCACGCTGTTTGTCTATAGTAAAGGTGTCGTCATCAAACATATATTCTCGCACCTTGTCGCCGAAGATGGCTTTGGCTTCTTCCATCTCGCGCCCAACTGCTTCCGGGCTTTTTGTGCGGTATAGGTGTCCCCCAATTGTTTGTGGCCAAAGGCAGAAGGTACATTTTGCCGGACAGCCCCGCCCAGTATAAAAGGAAATGTATGGATGCAGCAAGTAGCCGATAAAGTATTTAGTAATATCCAAATCGCGGTGATAAATCGGCAATACACTGGGCATCGAATCCCAATCGTGAATCAAGGGGCGGTCTTCATTATGACGTATATTACCCTGGCGATCGCGGTAACTTAGACCTGTGATTTCTTCCCAAGATTTACCTTCGGCTATTTCTTTGCAGGTATAATCAAATTCGTGACGACATACAAAGTCAATAATTGGGTTTTCATTCAGCGTCTGCTCTGGTAATACTGCTACGTGCGCTCCAATCAAGCCAATTTGGACATTAGGGTTTTGAGCTTTGATTGTCTCGGCACACTTCACATCATTAGCCAGTGAAGGCGTGCTGGTGTGCATGATAATTAGTTCGTAATCTTGAGCAATTTCAATGACATCTTCTACTGTTTGATCGTGTGGTGGTGCATCAATCAGCTTGCTACCAGGCACAAGGGCTGCCGGTTGCGCCAGCCATGTAGGATACCAGAAGGAAGTAATTTCGCGCTTGGCTTGGTATCGAGAACCTGCGCCACCATCAAACCCATCGAAGGAAGGAGGGCTGAGAAACAAAGTTTTTTTCATAGGTATATTTCCCCAGTATATAATTTTACGCACAGACAAGGAGACGCTGTGCGAACACATTATCAGCGTAATTCTAATTAGCTTACCGCGATATTTCCGAAGTTTTTAACTAGAGTTCTTGCATAAATCAAAGTTAAGGAACGTGGATTGATAAAAAACAGAAGATGTGGAGTTACAAAAAACAGGTATAGTAAAGATGCGATGTCTGCGGCGAGAACAGCGTCTTAAGCATCTTAGTCATCGACGGGTGTTAAATAGGCTAACTAGTTGATTATAGAGAAATGCTAATGAAAACCCGTCTAGAACTCCATCCTCGCACTGAGGTAGCTGAAATTGCGTCAGTTCAGTTATTTCGGGGAGACTGAAAGGGGAAACAACCTTCGTGGGACTAGCGTATTGGAAAAGTTGTATTCGGTAACGAGGTGTTCGGATTTCCCTAACCAGTACTAGAGGATAAGTGGAAGCAAGAATCTCCCCAATGAAAATCGCACCAAATGGCAAAAGCCAATCTAACCTATGACGCGAAGGCTCCTGATTAACGCGGAGACTGTGGGTCGCAAGTAAGTAGCCGCCTGGGTTAAGGGCATCTACGAGTTTTTGAGCAACAGCTTGCAGTGCTTTTTGTCCATTGATATAGTAGAGAACTTCACTACAAACGATAAGATCATTGCTCTGAGGAAGTAGATCATGATTCATATCCAGTTGTAGGAAGTTGATATTCTCTAGTTTCTGGTTACTGCAACAAGCTCTAGCCCGCTTTAGAGCAATTTGAGAGATGTCAGCAGCAATGAGCTTGTCAACGCGAGGAGCAAGTAATGCTGTTAAGTAGCCTTCAGCACAGCCTAGCTCTAGTGCTTGCGTAATTTGACCACATCCTAGCAGATCAATAGTCTGCTGATATTTTGTCTGCTGGTAGAGACTGGTAGATTTCCACGGATCAGATTTGATTGAAAAAGTCATCTCAAAAATGAATTGTTGCCAAAGAGAGAGTAAGTTACGTTTAATGTGATTCATTTCATACTTCTGTGTTTCAAACTTCTGCGTAGTCCAATTCATTTTAAAATCTCTTTGGTTGAAAATATCGGTTTTGTTTCAAGGGCACGGGAAACATCTGAAAGGATTTTGCCATCATCGCCTCGAAATTGCGTTCCATAGCGTCTCGAAGCCCGCACGCTTGTAGTGTTCATGCCGCTTGGGTTCGCGGGCAATGAATTCCAACGTCATTTCTACCAATGCTTCAAAGATACCTGCAACGAATTCGGGCGATTGCTCACGGATCACGCCGGTCTTAAGGCTTTGAGTCGCTAACTTTTCTCTGTCAAGAGCCTTATCGGGTATCCACCGAGGTATCTTCCCCAACCTCCCCGCAGCCTTTTAGGGTGAGGTGTTAGGAGACTTTTGCTGGTCTACTGTAAGATAGAAAACTTACCCTAGAAGCGCAACCAACCTAAATTGATCTGCAAATAACTATCTTGAAAATGGGGCATGGGGCATAAGCATCTATCATGAATTTGATTTACTTTCTTTTGCGTTCTTCGTGGGGGATGATAGCGATCGCGATCGCTACGGGATTCTTGAGTGGCGGTAGTAGTGCGGGGTTGATTGCCTTAATTAGCCATGCTGCAAGTAGCAGTAGTGCTTCCCGCCTCACATCCATAATTTGGGGTTTTGGGGGGCTGGCAATAGTTGTATTAGTTACCAGTATCATTTCTCAAGTGATGCTAGTTCGTCTTTCTCAGAATGCAGTCTTACAATTACGGATGCGTTTAAGTCGCCAGATTCTCGCTTCGGAGTTGAGTCATCTGGAACGCTTAGGGAATCCTCGATTATTGGCTACTTTAACAGAAGATATTCAGGCGGTGGCTGAAGCTGTTTATCAGATGCCTTTTATCTTTATTAATTTAGCGATCGTCCTGGGTTGTATAACGTATATAACCTGGCTCTCTTGGTTAGTATTGCTGATGGTTTGTAGTATTGCAGTAGTTGCGATCGCTAGTTGTCAGTGGCTACTCAACAGAGGTGGGCAATTGCTAGCTCTAGCTCGTGAAGATGAAGATCAGCTGTTTAAACATTTTCGCACTATTACCGAAGGAGTCAAGGAACTCAAACTAAACTACAAGCGGCGTGAAGACTTTTTAGAAGAGAAACTACAATCAACTGCTAACGAGTTCCGTCATCACAACGTTAACGGTCTAAGCCTTTTTGCCATAACTTCAAGCTGGGGTCAACTCATATTCTTTTTTGCCCTCGGTTTTGTACTGTTTGTACTGCCTAATATACTTACCATCAATCCCGAAACTCTTTCTGGCTATATTTTGACCTTCACTTACTTGGTGTTACCAATGGATAACATCATTAGCAAACTTCCTCTATTAAGCAAAGCCAGCATTGCTTTACAAAAAATTGAATCACTGGGTTTATCTCTAGCTAGTCGAACTGAAATATCTACTGTTCCACCTCCCATAAAATCTAACTGGCACAGCTTAAAATTTAAAAGTGTTACCCACACTTACTACACAGAACAAGAAGACAATAGCTTTATTTTTGGGCCTATCGAATTGACACTATATCCTCAAGAATTAGTTTTTATTGTTGGTGGTAATGGTAGCGGTAAATCTACATTAGCTAAACTAATTACTGGGCTTTATGTCCCAGCAAACGGCGAAGTTTGGTTTGATGATGAGTTAATTAGCGAACAGAATCGAGAATGGTATCGTCAGCATTTTTCTGTGGTATTTTCCGACTTTTATTTATTTGAAGAACTTTTGGGATTAAAAAATTCTCACCTGGATGCTCAAGCCACAAAATATTTACAACAACTGCAACTAGACCATAAGGTGAAAGTGGAAAATGGACAAATTTCTACAACTGCTCTTTCTCAAGGACAACGAAAACGGCTAGCTTTACTCACAGCTTACTTGGAAGATCGACCAATTTATCTATTTGATGAGTGGGCAGCCGATCAAGATCCAGTATTCAAAGAAATATTCTACACTCAACTTCTCCCAGAACTGCGATCGCGGGGTAAAACAGTGTTGGTGATTAGCCATGACGATCGCTATTTTTATTTAGCAGACAGAACGATCAAACTTGACTATGGAAAAATAGAGTACGATAAAACTTAAAGAAGTCGCAAGTCGCAAGTCGCAATTTTGTTAATCTATCAAAACAATTCATATTGGAGTTTGACTAAATAAAATCAATGTCTGAACAAAAGCCCATAAGTCCTTGGAACTACAAACCTTGGTGGTGTCAGCCCTGGTCTATAATTCTCACAAGTGTAATACTGATTGGTGGTAGCTGGTTGCTATTTAAAACTATCTGGCTAACAATTCTTGTTTCCATCCCTGTAGGAACATGGATGGTATTTTTTGTGTTGTTTTGGCCACAACTAATGATTCGCAGTGGAATTTTGGACTCGTATAAAGAGTAGTGCAAGCTTGCTCAATAATTAGGGTAAATTGTTGGGCTAAGTCTTCTTCAGTAATCATTACTCTCTCCATTATTATTGTTCTAAAAACTGTAATTTCAGATCGTCTCTCCACCTCTACGCCAGGGCAAACGCATCTAAATATTGACGAGTCTGAATCAGAGTGGGATTTAGCAAAACCCTTATTAAATAAGGATTTCAGTAAATTAAATTCTCACAGGTAACAATAAATTAAAGTGATTGTTACTCACAAACTGCAAATGTATTCCTTGGTCGTTTATTTGACTGCCGAAAATAGGTTTAGGATTCTCTGCTCTATGGATTATGATGTTTGTTTCCAGTTCCTCCATTAATGCGAGAGCCTCAACTTCACCACCCCACATTTTATCCTTTGCCATCACCGCGAGATATTGATCATAAGTCTTTACATTTTTAAACTGTGGAAAAGTTTTACGTAAAGAAGTCAGTTCACCAGCAGATAGAAAACTCTCCTCAAAATTGGCTCGATTGTTTCTCAAATGCGTAACAGCCGTTTGCCGCAGATTTTTGTCGTCCATATCTATGTCATATTGCAGTTTCAATCCCCTCGAAACAGCACGGAAGAAGCAGTTTCCATCACCTTTAATTGGAATCGAAGTATATGGATTGTCATCTGGAATACTTTCCTTATCTGATTTGTCAGCCGACTTCACTGCTTTAATAGGCTGTTTGCTTGCATCATCGAGTATTAATGTTGCAAACTGGTAAGCAGGATTCTTGACGTTCTCAATAGTGATATTCAAGAGAGTTGGAACTGTAAATGAAATATTGGTAAGGGTACCAAAGCTAAATGCTATCTCCCACGGACTTTCATTCTTTCTAACAGCCTTAACGAACAATCTTACAGCGCTTAAGGCACCCAGATTACTAAAGGTTGCGGTTCTGAATAACTCTGGTGCAAACCCTGGTGTATTTAACGTCAGAGTCGGATCTTTCGCCATACCTGCATAGCTAGCTGCAAGCGCTGGTTGAGAAAGAACTATGCCTGAACTTAAGTGCCCTACACTCTCTAACCCATTGAGTAGTCTACCTAATTTTTTGGCACCTGCGTCTTTGAGATTTTTTTCTTTGTCAAGTGCCTTCTCTGCGAATGGCCTAAAGTTATTCAAGATCGCTACAACTGCAGCAGATGCTATGGTAGCTATGTAGTCTGGGCTGCCTAAAGTTCCTACTCGCCATTCCAAACTGCCTTCGATCTCAAATTTCTCAAAGTCTTGTGTAACCCAATCAAATTTGTAAAACTTACCAGATTCTTCGGTTGGGTTCCAATTCGCTGTAAGTTTTAAATCTACAAATGGAGTCATACCTAAGTGAGCAAGGGGCGATGATATATCAAACCTATCTCTGGCTTCAATTTTTCGGTATGAACTGCCAGTTGTTTTAGTTTTAGTTTTAGTTTTACCTTCCTTTATATCTGGTGCGCCGAGTTCGCCTTTTGCCTTCTCAATCGTCGATTTACTATGTTTTTTGCCTTCTATCCATTTAGTTACCAGGGAATTACTACCGACCATTGGAATGTTAGCATTGTCTCTGACACCTATTAATTCCCCGGTAATCACATTCGTATCTTTATTTGCAAACTCTTGCTGCTCTGCAGCAGCAGCCCAAGCCTCACCTCCCTTATCATGTCCACGTCCCCACAAGAAGTTTCTAAACTGTTTGGGCATACTTCTTGATTCTTTGAATCTTCGATATAACCCATAAGAGATTAAATGTCCAAGTGCTTGACTATTTTTTGCTTCAAATTCAAGGAAGCCTTTTTGAGCTTCAACGTAGCCTCCAAATTCACCTAATAGCTCGTGAATAAAATCGGCATATCCAAAAACAAATGTATACTCTATCTTAATTTTTAGTTTGCTTTCGCTTTCTCGTTCGGCTTCACCCCTCAAGCGAAAACCCAGACGTTCTGCTGTCCCATCAATTGGAAACCTAAAAAGAACTTCTACTGTTCTTTTATCGCCAACATCTGGAACAACAACGTCTATTGAAGTGCAAAGTTGAGCTATGGCAGTTTCTATGTGATTTCCTGTTAGAGTTGTTTGAACTGCCTGTTTCTTAATACGTCTACCCTCTGTATCTTCCTTATCTTTTTTATCTTCCTCTTTTTTATCTTCCTTATCTTTTTTATCTTCCTCTTCTTTATCTTCCTCTTTTTTATCTTCCTCAAAAACAAAAGTGTAAAATAAACCAATTTGATCTTGCTCTTCATTTTTTTCTGCGATCAAATTTTTGGCTTCCATTAAACTGGCTGTGATTAACGGATCTTTCTTATTATTTTTCTCCTGGTTTTTTAGTTGATTTTTCAGTTGTTTGACAATTGTTTTTATTTGATCTCTTGTTACATTTAGAGCTGCTTTTGTCATCGACTTATCAATTGTTTCCTTCTCTCCTTGGATGTTTTCATCTACCTTAGCTTTACTTATTTCTGTTTCGTGGCTAATATTTTGCAGGTCTTGTTCTTTGTTCTCGATTAAATTATTTATCTCGGTGTCTTTTGCTGCTTTTTCAGTTTCTTCATCGAGGAAGAAACTGAATATGTCTTCTTCCTCATTGCTTTCTTCATCTTTGATTATTTTTTCTTTTTTATGAGCTATAGATAGTTCATCGGATAATAAGGTTTTTTCTTTGGCTGCTTGTTCAAGCCTTGCTTCATTCTTTTTCCAATCCTCAAAACCTTCACTAAATTCTATCTTATCAGCAACTTTGATTACACCTATCCCACTTGCTAGTTTTTGTCGACCGCGTTCCAAAGCTGCGGTATAGATTAACTTTTTAGTTCTAAGTTCTTCAATCTTTTCTTTGATACTTTGAGCGCTCGCTTTTTTAATTCCCTCTTCAGAGGCTAACTTTGATAAATTTTTAGCAATTTCTTTGTTTATATCTCTGTTAACATTAGGTTTGCGTCGCGCCCTTCTTGTAAGTCCGACAACCTTGTTGTTCTTTTTATTTAGTTTTTCATCTTCGATATCTCGATAATATTCTTGTACTTTTTCTTGTTGTTTTACTGTTGGCGATTGACTTTTTCTTAAGTCAGAATTTTGGCCTGTATCTTCATTTTTCAGTTCCTGCACCAGTTGATCTGCTTCAGTATTAGCAGTATCTTTCAATCCTTGGTCTTTGAGCAGATAAGGTTGAATGGCATCAATATACTCTTTTTCAAGCATTAAAGATACTTCTCCACCTTCTTTGAGCATCTTAGTCTCAATATCGGTAGCCATTTTACTAATCTGTTCGTCAGTCAACAACTCTTGAATCTGTCCGCGAGTTTTTTCTCTTTGTTGGCCTTTATTCCATTTAGTTGGTGATGAAGCAAGCGATACATTTCTCTTAGTTGACTTCCATGTGTCTGAAGCACGCTGAATTTGCTTTCCTGTTGTAAACGCCTTTGCCTGTATTGATTGATTCAATTGGTCTGATGTCGCATCTGTATGCAGTTTCACTCTACTAAAATCTGCCCCAAACGCTTGCTCCATCGGTTGCCGGATTTTTTTTGCTAATGAGTGTCCCCCACTGCGTGCTTGTTGTATCGATGCTTCTAAATCAGGTGCAACTGTCATTCCATTGCCGCTATGCTTATGCTGTCGTCGTTGAAGCATCGGTTGAGGTTGCAGTTTTTCTGACGACATCATCTGGCGCTGGATATTTACTGCTGGTCGTTTGAGCAAATTCGTTTTTTGGGTTTGTATTTCTGGCTGTTGATGCCGGCGCGTAGGCGTTCGCGTAGCGTCTCGTAGAGAAGCCCGTCGGAGACATCGCTGCACTACCTTGGCTTTCAAACCTTGGACAATCTCACTTGGAGACTGGCTGATGTCTAACCTCTGGCTTGGTATGGGTGCATGAAGACGTTGCACCACTTGATGCACCACGGTATCTGCTTCCTGCTCATACTTATCCCCAGGTTGCCCAATTGTCAGTTTTGCCTGAATTCTTTTTTTTGGTAGTTTTGTTTGTTTCTCTGCCATTAAACCAGGGATTTCTAACAAGTTCGTCTTTCTTTGAATTTCTATTTCCTGCGTTTGTTCTTGGTGCTGCTGGACAGTTGGGGCGGCTATTTCTGTCTGTACGGTTGATTTTGTTATCGTCGGTTTTGCCGGCAACGCGAAGGGTCTTGATGTCAACTGGGATGTTGTCTGCGGTGTTTGGGCATTTCCCGAAGCATTTTTCTGGATTTTTTGGAATGTCATTTGATTCTTCCTTTCCCTAACTCTCAAGGTCATTTAGTTGCCGATTTCACCCACCTAGTAGACTAACAACAACGACATTAAACTTCACCACAGGTTAGTCAGGCGGCAGCATAATCATGCAATAGGTATTGTTATTACATTGATATCACTATCATCTAACCGGAATTTTACCATTTCATCCCCAGTTCCGATAGTTCTTCAGGACTTACGCATTGACAGAAACTAAACCGTTCTCTGGAATTTCTATATTTTGGACTTGGGTATAATTTTTATCATCAACTGAACACAAGCGATTCTTGGCTATCCCAGTTAAAAACTCTAATCCCTTGTTTTTAAAGAATTTTAGGTTTTTTCTACTTGAATACCAAGCGTCAGTAGTTATTGCCTTTGGCAAAGTATAAGAAGTAATGAGAAAGATTTCAAGTTAATTAAAAGATTGGGCTATGGCTTTTGCAACTTTGAAAATTTCAAATTACGAAGTTTATTAACTTGGCATTTTGGTATTACAGCGCTTCCGGCTATTATGCAATATAGTTTTCTCCTTGCCCCTCTCCTATCATTGCTTTCAGCTTTTAGGATGTACCTCATAGCTGCCGGAAGTGCTGTAATTATTCATAAAGGGAGCGATAGAACCCTATTTTTGAAGATTTCCTGATATTTACCGAGTAAGCTTGAAACAACAAATAATCAGAAAGTGTCTAAATTATTATTCTAATAGACTTACAACTTATGAAAAAAGCTACTTTTTATCGATACCGTACTTATGGACTAATTGGCTTAATATCTTTAACCACTGTATTAAGTACAGCTACATCTGGCTTAACACAACTAACAGACAATTCCCCAATTGGGCAAACTCCTATCCCTAGTTCTAACTTAATCTGGCCAACCAAAGGGTTTATTTCTCAAGGCTTCCGCAAATATCAACATGAAGGAATTGATATTGCGGGGGCATCTGGAACGCCTATTGTTGCTGCGGCATCCGGTACAGTTGTCAAAGCAGGTTGGGATGATTGGGGATTAGGAAATGCCATAACTATTAAACATCTCGACGGCAGCATTACAGTTTATGGCCACAATCGCCGTTTGTTGGTGAGTAAGGGTCAACAGGTCATTCAAGGTCAAATTATTGCCGAGATGGGATCTACAGGCAATAGTACAGCACCTCATCTACACTTTGAGGTTCATACAAGTAGTCGAATAGCAGTTGATCCTCTTCGTCTGTTGACATCTGTAACTGCAAGGGTTGACTCCGGTTTTAAAGTTCAGCAAGTGGATAACCCGAACCGCCCAGTTTCCCCGCCCCCAGTAGCAAATCAAGTTTCACCTTCACAGTCAATTCCAATGAGTTTTGCACCTATAAGCACTGATACTAAATGTAATGGAATTAGTCTTATTGAAGGTGAGACTGCAAGTTCTCGTGTAAAAGTCTGTGAAGAAAATGGTCAATTATTTTATATTGGGCAATTAAAGCAAGCCCCAAGCAAGCCTATAAAGATAACAGCTTTGAATATTGGTAAAGGCAGATATCGAGCAGATAATGGTAGTTTTTATTATTTAATCACTCCAGAAAAAGTGGAGGTTTGGCGAAATGGCAATCAGATTCGTTCTGACAGTTTTTATCGTTTAACGAAATCGCCTTAATATTCTCTAAGTTCAGAATCCTTAAAAATAGTTCAATTATTTCATTTAGAAACTGAAAAAAGAGGAATGTACTCGCTATGTCATTGTAATAATTAGATGCCCTCTTTTGTCCTGTCTTCTGTTCATTGCGCCATTGTTCAATTACTTCGTCACTCACCCAGCAAGTCAGACTACCTCGCTGCTTGAGTGCTGATTTATGAATATCTAGTTTATGCAAAATATTGGCATATAGAAAAGAAAAAATCTAAAAATTCCTTACCCACTCACGATACTGACCTTACGACATGGCTTCAAATTCTGCTAGAGCTATGGTGGAAAGTTCTTCAATCAGCTTATTTACACTTATGCCTTTAGCTTGAGCAAGTTTTTTTAACAAAGTTTGGGGGTTTAATTCCCCGGCTTCTATCAAGCCGCAAGTTTTATGGGGGGGTCTAAATCCCCGTTACAAAACTTACTTGCGACTTGCGACTTGTTTTAATCTGTTGTGTTTTTCGTCTGGTAAACGAATAGTTAAAGTAGCCATTTTTGTTTAACTCATAATAATTTCTTCAGGTTTTAAGATTGATAAGTCAGGAAATAACAATTCAACATTTTGGAAACCTTTCATTTACGAATTCCGTGCAGTACTACTAGCCTTCAACTTAGGATAAGCAATGCGTTTGTGATGAAATTGCTGCCAAACATCCACAAATATCTGGGCAATTTGTGACATCTCTTCCCGTTTTAGTCCTGAATCTACGAGTTGATTGTCTTGCCATTTGGCACGCAAAATATTATTGAGCATTGCTAAAGCTTGTTCTGTGGAGACATCTTTAATCGATCGCTTTTCTCCTAAAGGTTTAGCTGATGCTTGCAGCGATCGCAGCCCTGCTTCACAAGAATCTGCTAACATGACAATTCCGGTTTCCCGTGATTGAGGAATCGGACCATCGTAGCGAAAATCTGCGTCGTCTACTGTTAAACTTGGATCTGACTGAGCCATTTGCTGGGCTTGATGATGAAAATAAGCAATCAGCATCGTTCCCTGATGCTCTGGAATAAAAGCTTGAATCGCCGTAGGTAAAAGGTGTTTACGCGCCATCACCAACCCTTCACTTACGTGCTTTTTAATAATTTCTGCACTCTTCCAAGGATCTTTAATCTCAGTATCGTGTTTATTCGTCCCTCCCATTTGATTTTCGATAAAGCCAAGAGGGTCGTGCATTTTGCCAATATCGTGATATAATGTCCCAGCCCTGACTAGTTCAACATTGCATCCTAATTCTTTGGCAGCAGCTTCAGCAAGGGTAGCCACAAGTAAGGTATGTTGAAAAGTTCCCGGAGTTTCAGTAGCGAGTCGTTTTAATAAAGGGCGGTTAGGGTTCGCCAATTCTGCTAGGCGAATTGGGGTAACTAAATCAAAAACTTTTTCTAGATAAGGACTCAAGCCCAAGGCGACAACACTCCATCCCAAGCCAGATAAAGCAAATAAACCGGCTTCTTGGAAGACAATATACCAAGTTGAACCAAATACTTGGCCAATTAAGATTTTAACAACCAGGTAAATGCCGCCCTGAGTTAAGGCGATCGCAACGCCTAATAATGCCAACTCTTCACGCGATCGCAATCGTTGGGCAATGTAACTGCCTAATATTCCTCCGCCAACACCAGCTAAAAGCGCAGCCTTGCTCATATCCAAGCTAATGCCTAATATCGGCAACAGCAGGCCGACAACTGTCAATCCCAAAGTCGGGCCGTAAAAGCTTCCTAACAATAAACCAAGGGCGCTCCAGGTGGTATAGGGCAAACCAATTGTAATCACTCCAGGCACACTCAGAGTTAGCAATAACACCAACAGGCGATCGCGTTGTCGCAATTCGTAATCAATATGGCGTTCTACCCAGACAAAAATGCCAATTGCGATCGCAATCACGCCTCCTAATTTCACCAACTCCTGCCACTTTACCTCCCGACGAATCAGGTGATAATGCTCCAGCACCTCAAAGTTCCATGCAGTAATCTGCGCTCCTTTTCTGACAATCACCTCACCACGCCGTACCTTCACCATCACAGGTGGCACACCAGCCGCCGCCTTTTGAGCGTTTTGTCTGGTTTGTTCTTCATCTTTTTGCAGATTCGGCTTGAGTACAGATAGCAACAGGTTTTTTGCCAAAATTTCAGCGTCTTCTGGTACAAAGGTCTTTAATTGCAAACTCACCGCATCTTGTAAGATATTTTTTGGTAATCCCTGTGGAATGCCTTGGGCGAGAATCCGTTCTATACTCTGATGGATTCCCATTTGTGTTTTTTGCCATTCCACATCTGACAAATCCAAAAGTAGAGATTTTTCATATACTGCTTCTGGGTTAACAGTCTCTAACTTTAAAAGTTTGGCAGTAGCTTGAGTATATCTTTGACGTGTTTGGGAAATTTCGGCAATCAGTAAAGACAAGCTTTTCTCAGAAGTTGTGAGACGGTAAGATTCTAGTTCTGCTACTCCTTGAGTAAAACCAGTGTTTTGAGAAAAATCTACTGGCTTTGTCTTCTCTAGATTTTGGGTATCAGATTTAGATGTGATGCGCGGCTGGCGTTTTTGATTGGATGAAGCGGTGGTTTGCCCAATTCCCTTCTGCTGCTGATTTTTACTATTTTCTACAGCCGATAGCAGTGCTTGCCATTCCAATTCAGAACAAGAGCGGAGGTAACGTTGGGTAGAGATGGATAAAAGTACAGGATCAAAAAAAGGAAAAGCTCCAGCAACAGCGCGAATTTCGTCACCATTATCTAGAAGTTTTTGCAAATTTTCGTTGATTTTTTCGTTCATTCGTGCATCAAGCATCAACACCTGTAAGGAGCTTGTGCTGACAGCTTTGCGTTCGGCTTCGGTTTTTTTCTGATCTTCGATGCTGGCTGTGTAAGGCGCTGTAATCGTTTGGGGCGCGAGATATCCTATTTGAAGTTGAGTCTGATTGTATAATTTATGTCCAATAATGCCAGTTAGTGACACTACAGCGATCGCCAAAATCACCGAGTAACGCTGTTTATATGCCCAATCTAAAGCGACTGCATAAATGCTACTCTTAGTTTTAAGCGATTTTGCCTTTAACCTTAGCGCTCTTTCTTGTTTTCGGCGTTCGCTTTTCTCATTGGTTTTTGATAAAAACAGGAATACATTCTTGAGCATAGTCCTTAGAAGTTCCCTTCTATGGGTTTTACATTTGGGACTTCTCATTAACTTTCCCTTACGGCGTAGTGTTTTGTACTGTCGCCGCCAGTGAGTCAATTGCTGGTTCAAGAACTGCAAAAATTGATGCATTTTCATTATCTCTACCTGCAATTGCCAACTTTGATATTTCAAAAAAAGACAATCATCAGGAAAGTTCGATCTGCGGCTGCTGCAACTCGGTGGCGGGGGCTTTTTTATTCCTGATTTGCCACAATAGCTAGCTACAGAATCAGTCCGAGGGTTTACTGAAAAATTCTAGTATATGAGACTAATACACGATGGCGGAAGTTTGCCTACTTTTAACCCCTGATCTGGTTAATTAAGATGAACGCGATCGAATAACGCGAGGAGCTGCGTAAACTGAAAGCGGAGCCACCTCACATCCCTCCTCTGTTAACTCTTTTGGGTTTAAGGTAAGATTATACACTCCCGACCACACACCCACAAATGCATCGGTCAATTCTAACATTTGGGAAAAGTTAGTTAGTCCCCATACTGGAGAATTCCTCTGTAAGAGCAAGACTTGCCAATTTACAGGAATTCCGCCTGTACCATTGTATGCTCCCGATAAAGCACCAGTAATTGCACCTGTAGCCTGTGAGCTTAGAAGCGTAGCATCTTGCACTTGAGAATTGCTATTGTGAGTAGCTTGCAAAACTGTCAGGCGAAAGTCTTCCAAGGTACTCAAAAAGCAGTAAAATGCCATAGCAATGGTGTTACTGAGTTTTTCTTCTTTAGCAAACTCAGCTTGCATCGTTGATAATCCAGCCCCTTGCTCTAATAAATTCTGGACTCTTAATAATTTATTTGGTATTGATGTCGGTGTTTCTCCGATAAAAGAAATTGTTTGTGGGATAAGAGTTAGAGGGTCGAGTTTTTCAGTTAAGGCAAGAGCGATCGCATATCCTACTGCTAGTGTTCCATCCCTGACTACTGGATCATCCTCCCAGATTTTCAGCACAAGCAGCAAGTTTTGTCGCAGCTTAATTGGATTTTCGTGAAAAAAGAGTGCTACTGGTAATGTGGCAATAATTATTTTGATCGAAATTTCATCAGTTGTTACTAAATGAGGAGATTCTTTTTGCTGACGCTCTATCCAATCATCTAAATCTAATCTACCCAAGGCAATCAAACTCTCGATACCCAGAATCGCCATTCTGCCTAAATCTAGGTAACTCTCAAACTGTACTTTACCATCAGAAGCCAAACTTCCCCCCAAGAATGCTCCGAGTAAAGTTCCTTTAAACCGACTTATAGGAGAGTAACGCATAGAATTTTAGATTTGGGATTTGGGATTAAATTATTCAATTTAAAATCTAAAATCTAAAATCAATTGATTTTTCATGGTGATATGCTTCTTAAATGATGCACTAGTGCCTGTAAGCCCAACAAGTAACTATGAACGCCAAAACCGCTTATTTGCCCGATCGCAACAGGGGCGATGTACGAATGATGGCGAAAATCTTCCCGGCGGTAAATATTACTCAAATGTACTTCGACTGTGGGCAAATTAACAGCAGCGATCGCATCTCGTAATGCCACACTTGTGTGGGTGTACGCTCCTGCATTAATCAGAATTCCCTGATGTTGCCCTAACGCGCCATGAATAGTATCTACCAAAATTCCTTCATGATTTGACTGCAAAGGAAAAACTTTCGCCTGTAACTTGAATGCTTCTTCTTCTAACAGGCGGTTAATTTCAGCTAGTGTCAACGTACCATAAATTCCTGGTTCTCGCTGTCCTAGCAGATTTAAGTTTGGCCCATGCAGTACCAGAATGCTTAAGGGTTGTAACGTCGAGTTCAACACTTTGGGGTTAGTGGCGACGACGCGAGCGATCGTTCACAGGAATCGGAATCAGTTCCGGTTCCGGTTCAGCCTCTGGCCCTAATAGGCTTTCAATTAGCCTCCGAGCTAATTCCTTAAGCTTTTCCAGCACCTTTTCTATATAGTCCATGAACTGACCGCTCCTGAGATACTACCTCAATTTTTGATTAACAGGTACGCAGAAAATGACATACTTTCGCACCTCTAGCTTTCATCGGGCTAATACACAATCCCGTATTTGGGATATAAGCCACTTCTAAAACTTAACGTTGTGTTTTCCCTTACTTTTTAGAGTATCACACTTGCAACCTACCGAACTGTATCCTATCAAGGATGGGTATGAAGGGTCAAGAGTTAAAAATCGGACTTTAGATAGACTCTTGAGCAAGAATTTTAGATTTTAGATTTTAGATTAAAAGAATTTTGGGGTTCATACCCGCCTCTTTCAATGCCCCTAACTCTGCCGTATTCTTTCAAAGAAGCAAGCTAGGTCTAGCGTCTCGTAGAGAAGAGTCGGCGAAATAAATCTAAAATCTAAAAGACGCTCCTCCCTCGTGAATGCTACGCGATCGTCAATCTAAAATCCAAAATTGTTTGACTTACCACTACCCTTCTGTACCCTTTTTCTTCGCAGTGGTCGTTGATGATTTAGCCGTTGACTTAGATTTGGAAGTCGTTGATTTAGTCGTTTTCCGAGTTGTTTTCCCGGTCGATGCTTTCGCTGCTAACAAGTTCAGCGCCTCTGCCAGGGTGATATTTTCTACCGTTTGACCTTCTGGGATACTCACATTAGTTTTGCCATGCTTGATGTAAGGGCCATAAGGTCCATCGTAGATGTTGATTGTTTCCTCGTCCTCTGGATGCGTACCCAATTCGCGTAAGGCTGCCTTGGACTTGCTGTTGGTGGAACTGCGTCCCTTTTTGGGTTCAGATAACAATTCCAATGCACGTTCCAAGCTAATTGTCAATACATTATCAGCAGCTTTCAGAGAGCGGTAGTCTTTCCCCTCCTTACCTTGGTCATGAACGACATAAGGGCCAAAGCGCCCCAAACTTGCTTGGATTTTGCCGCCAGTAACTGGATGAACACCCAATGTCCGGGGTAGTGCCAACAGACCAACAGCCATTTCCAGGGTAACGGTTTCTGGGGTGACACCTTTGAGTAAGGAGGCTTGTTTCGGTTTGGGATTTTCGTCGGTTTTGTCACCCAATTGCACATAAGGCCCGTAAGCGCCAATTTTCACATAAATCGGTTCCCCAGTTTCGGGATGGCGACCTACCTGGTCAGGGCCAGTGATTTTTTGCCGCAGCAATATTTCTACCTGTTTGGGGTCGAGGTCTGCTGGTGTCAGGTCTTTGGGAATTGAGGCAGTGATTACACCGTCACCATTTTCGACTTCAATATAAGGGCCATATTTACCAATGCGGACTTTGGCATCTAGATTCTCAAGTTCTACAGTCCTAGCTTTGGTGGCATCAATTTGGCTTTCCCGTTCTTTTACCAGAGTTTCTAACCCTTTTTCGCCCAGATAGAATTTCTGCAAGTAGGGCAGCCATTTCGCTTCACCTGTGGCAATGTCATCGAGGGTTTGCTCCATCTTCGAGGTAAAACTGGGGTCAACGATATCTGGGAAATGTTTTTCCAGTAAGTCGGTGACAGCGAAAGCGGTGAAGGTGGGAATAAGGGCGTTAGTCACCAAATGGGCATAACCTTTGTCGATGATCGTGCCAATAATGCTGGCGTAAGTACTGGGACGACCAATACCTTCGCTTTCTAAGGTTTTCACTAAAGTTGCTTCAGTGTATCTAGCTGGCGGTTGGGTTTCGTGTCCAACGGCTTCTAGTTCTGTACAATTGGGGCGATCGCCTACTTTCAGATTAGGCAAAATTACTTCCTGGTCTTCCAGTGCGGCTTCCGGGTCGTCTGAACCTTCAACGTAGGCGCGTAAGTATCCTGGAAACTCAATCCGTTTACCAGAAGAACGGAATCCAGCGTCCTCCACTTGCAATTGCACGGTAATTTGAGTTTGCCGAGAATCAGCCATTTGACAGGCCACAGTCCGCTTCCAAATTAAATCGTAAACGGCAAGTTCTCGACCGCCCAAAGCAGTTTCTTGGGGGGTGCGGAAAGTGCTACCTGCTGGACGAATGGCTTCGTGTGCTTCTTGTGCGCCTTTGGATTTGGTGGTGTATTGCCGGGGTTGGGGACTGAGGTATTGTTGACCATAAAGCTTTTCTACACAACTCCGAGCAGCTGCGATCGCTTGATCTGACAAATGTACCGAATCTGTCCGCATATAGGTAATATACCCTTGCTCGTACAAATTCTGAGCAACCCGCATGGTGTCACGGGCTGAGAGGCGCAATTTCCGGTTAGATTCTTGTTGCAACGTCGAGGTGGTGAACGGTGGCGACGGTTTGCGCGTCACTGGGCGTTCCTCCATGTCGGTAACACTCCAGGTTTTCCCAGTTAGGCGTTCCTTGAGCGCTACCGCTTGGTCTTCATTGAGCAACAAGACATTGCGACCTGCGGTAATTTCCCCGGTTGTTGAGTCAAAATCGCTACCGTTAGCGATTTTAGTTCCTGCCAATGTTACCAACTGGGCAGCAAAGGGGGTTTTTTCCTTTGACAAACTAGCTTTTAAATCCCAGTATGTACCCTCATGGAAGGCACGGCGCTGGCGTTCCCTAGTAACTAAAAGCCGCACAGCTACAGATTGGACTCGCCCAGCAGATAATCCCCAGGCGATTTTTTTCCATAACAGGGGAGACAGAGTATAACCCACGAGTCGATCTAAAATCCGCCGGGTTTCTTGAGCGCGAACCAACTGCTCATCGATATTGCGGCAGTTTTTCAGAGCTTTTTTAATCGCCTCTTGGGTAATTTCGTGAAACACCATCCGCTTAGTGGGAACTTTCGGCTTCAGCAATTGGTATAAATGCCAACTAATGCTTTCACCTTCCCGGTCTTCGTCCGTTGCCAGAATCAGTTCATCTACATCCTTGAGCGCATCTTTGAGCTGGGTGACAATTTTCTTTTTGTCTTTCGGGACAACATATACCGGTTCAAAGTCGGCGTCCACATTTACCCCCAGCTGCGCCCACGTTTCCCCCTTGACGGCAGCAGGAATTTCACTAGCTGACTGGGGTAAGTCACGCACATGACCCATAGACGCTTCCACCCGATAGCCTGCTGGTAGGTAGTTGCGAATGGTACGAGCTTTGGTTGGAGATTCGACGATGACGAGAGTTGACATGGAAATTCCAAAAAAAAGAATAGCTACTAAGCTAAACAGTCAAATTGAGTTAATTTTTGCAAATTGTCAAGATAAATGGTCACGCTTAGGGCGGTGATTTAATCCTCACATAAACTGCCTGTTTGGGAGAAAATTCGCTGAACTTATTGCCCAGCCTGTCCCAGAGCATAAATGAGGGTGCGCTGGGTTTGAATTTCCAGCTATTTTAATCTTTAACTTATCTAACGCATAATTGGCGACTACAGTTTTTAAAATAAATGCCCAATGCCCCACTTTAATAAAGCTTGTGCCAAAATTAAATCAAATTTGAGAGCAAAAGCGAACTGGGATTTGTACCCATGTCAGGAAAGCAAAACCATGCAACCAATTCGTCAGGGTGATGTTATCTTACTACCTGTGCAACAGGTTGAAGGACAAAAAATACCTCATTTAACTTTGGCAGAAGGCGAAGCTACGGGTCATAAACATCGGATTACTGAGGGCAAGGCAGAATTATCTGAAAAATATGGCACACTATGCCTACGTGTTTTTTCTGAGTCGGCATTGCTAGCTCATGAGGAGCATAAAGCTATTTCTATTCCCCAAGGTGACTGGATGGTGAAAATTCGTGCGATTCGTTGCTTAGTGAATCACGGTAATCAGTCCGTACATAACTAAGCCAG